>NZ_JAPCZO010000007.1:0-290654 GCF_025941625.1 Rhizobium acaciae | reverse complement strand
GACTAAAACAATACCGCTCTAGGTGTGGAGCCTCAACAGGTTGTCTCGGTTGAGACCGAGGCGACCGATGGGTGTTTTTGATTTCAGGCTACCATGAGGACGATGCCAATTGTACATGTGAGTCCAGTTTGGCAGATGGGCTTTTCGGTGTTCGGATGACGGATAGGCGCGTGCATAGGCCCACTCTCGCAAAGCCGTCTGAATGAAGCGCTCCGCCTTGCCGTTTGTCTTGGGGGTATAGGGTTTGGTGCGGATGTGCTTGAGGCCGAGTGCCCTGCAGGCCGTTGCGAAGTCCTTGGCCTTGTAGCAGGAGCCGTTGTCGGTCATCACCCGCGTGACTGTGATGCCCAGGCTCCGATAATAGGCGACGGCCGCCTTGAGGAAGGCAATGGCGCTGACGGCGGTTTCGTCCGGGAAGATATCGGTAAAGGCGATGCGGGAGGCATCGTCGATGCAGATGTGGACGTATTCCCAGCCGACACCACGCGAGTTGCTTTGGCCGGTCCTGTCGCCGGTGATGCGGTGGCCGACGCGATGAAAGCGGCCGAGGCGCTTGATATCGAGATGGATCAAACCACCCGGCTCGGCATATTCGTAACGCACGACCGGCTCGGCGGGATCGATATCCTTCATCCGTGACAGGCCTGCGCGCCTGAGAACGCGGCTGACGGTGGCGGGCGACACGCCTGTTTCCATGGCGATGTGCTTGCCTGTCAGGCGCTGACGGCGAAGTGCGACGATGCGCTCCGCCAAGGACTGACCCGTCTGAAGTGGACTGATTTTGGGCCGGGATGAGCGGTCCGCCATCCCGGCGCGTCCTTGTGCCCTGAACCGTTCGAGCCAGCGTGAAACGATCTTTGGCGAGACACCATAAAGGCGGGCGGCCTGGGCTTTGGACACCTGGCCTTTGGCAACGGCCAAAGCCATTTCCTCTCGACGCAACGGTGTCAGTCGGGCATTCTTATGGATGTTCATTCGGAGTGATCCTGGAAAACTGAGGTGTGGTAACTCCAGTCTCCTAAATCCGCTCCGAATGGACAACCTCCTGAAAGCTCACATCTAGGCCACCGGCTTCCGATTTTCAGTCGGTCGTCGTGTGCGGTGCGTGGGCTCCTCCGCTTCCTCCCGCGCCGTCGGTCGTCGTGTGGGGGAGCCGACGGGCATTGCGGCTTTTTGCCGGGCCTATCGGGAAAAGCGTCCCACGTTGCGGGATCGCCCATTGGTCAAAGGGACAGCACTCGCAGAACATCTGGCATCCGCACGCCGACGCTGCCATAAATGGAGCTTCATCGAGGGAGGCATCGTGATGCAGAAGAATGCGCCGGACTTCAGCCTTGAGGGCAAGGTGACCTTAGTGACGGGAGCGAGCCGTGGCATCGGTCGAGCTTGCGCACTTGCCTGTGCCGCAGCAGGTTCCGATATTGTTTTAGGGGTCCGCGATGTCGCAGCGTCGGCGGGCCTGGTTGCCGAACTCGAGGGAGCGGGGCGAAAAGTTCTGCCCGTTGAACTGGACATTCCCAACAAGGCCCATATCGCGCAAGCCGTCGACGCGGCGCTTGCGACGTTCGGCCGGATCGACGTCCTCGTCAACAACGTCGGCGTGGCTCCGGGCAATCTCGCGGAACTCGTCGAGGAGAAGGACCTAGACGAGATACTCGACGTCAACATCAAGGGTACCTTTCTGATGACGCAGGCTGTGGGCCGCCACATGATCAAGCGCAACGGCGGCAGGATCATCAACATCAGCTCACAGGCCGGTACCGTGGCACTGCGTGGCGAGGCAATCTATTGCATGAGCAAGGCGGCAATCAATCACCTCACGCGCTGCCTTGCAGCAGAATGGGCACGCTATGATGTCACCGTAAATACCGTATCGCCGACGTTCATTCACACCGATGGCACGGCACCGTTTCTATCCGATGCCGATAATCGCGAAGCGACGCTCGGCCACATCCCACTCGGCAGGATCGGTGAAACCGATGATGTGGTGGGTGCCGTAGTCTTCCTTGCATCACCGGCTGCGAGCCTGATCACCGGCGCTAATCTGCTGGTGGACGGTGGATGGTCCGTCGCCTGAGATCGAGGCGCCCCTGCAGGGCATGCAGGGCAAGTCCTGTCCAGACGAGAACAACGATTTGCCGGACAGGGATCTCTTCGGCGGCTTGCGGACGCCGATGAGGGATCTACATTCCCTGGATGAAAACCTTCGAATCCGACAACGGCTCTCGGCAGAATTCGCTTCGTCAGGTGCTGCGAAGGCTCGATAGGGCCGACGGCAGGCAGGCGATCGCCTTTCGGCTGGTATTTGCTGCCATTGACGTCGCCATTCTCGCCTTCTTCCTGCTCGGCCCATACCTGCGATCCGGTCCGTCCTATCTGATCATCGACTATGCGATAGCAGTGTGGATCGCCGCCGAGATGGTCGGCCGGGCGGTCGCCGCATACTCTGTGCGCGAGTGGATTCGGCGGCCGATGACCTGGATCGACTTCGTGGTGCTGGCCACGCTGTTGCTTCCGGACCTGCTCTTCAATTTCGCTTTCCTGCGGATCATGCGACTCTGGGCGATAGGCACCAGTCCGCTGCTCAAGGACTTGCTGCGCAAGGCCGGCTATTCATACCTTCTCGACGTCGTCCGGGCGGTGATCAATCTCCTTGTGTTCCTCTTCATGGCAACCGGGTTCGTCTATACGTCCTTCTTCTACAACAGGGAGGGAAGCGAAGGATTCGTCGATGCGCTATACTTCACGGTCGCGACGGTGACGACGACGGGATTCGGAGACATCACGCTTCCGGGAACGCTGGGCAAGCTCACGTCCGTTGTGACGATGATCGTCGGCATCTCCCTATTCGTCAGGCTTGCTCAGGCAGTCGTCCGCCCTCACAAAGTGACCTATTCCTGCCACCGATGCGGCCTTCAGCGCCATGACGCGGACGCCGTTCATTGCAAGGCGTGCGGAGAGGTCTTGAACATACCGGACGAGGGATCGTGACCGTCGATCCTGGCTAGACGATACGCCAGGAATTCGCACGCAGTCGTCGTCTACGATGGCGCCTCAAGCTCGTATTGGGACAACCAATGAAGGTGGAATCCTGCAAGCGAGCCACGTCTTCAGGTTGGAGCGCAGCCCCGCAGATGTTGTTGTGCTGGCTCATTGGTTTGCGCCGCCCCGGCGCACCATTCAAATCGGGTCCGTCGGATTGCAGCCCGCCCATACCGGCGAGCACGCCGCCGCCGACATCATCCTCTCGCGAAAGGATTATCCGCATCGTGGGCTGTTGCGAGACCGACCGCCAGTTCATACGTTCTGTCATCCAACCTCACAGGAGCAGAAGATGCAGATCGACCTCACAGGCAAGACCGCTCTGGTTACCGGATCCACCGAAGGCATTGGATACGCAATCGTCCGCCAGCTCGCGAGGGCGGGTGCGGACGTGGTGGTCAACGGCCGGTCCGAAGAAAAGACCGCGAAGGCCGCCGACCGCCTGAAAGGCGAAGGCGCCAAGGGAAGCGTCACCGCCGTGGCAGCGGATCTCGCAACCGCTGGCGGATGTGACGCTCTTGTCGCCGAAGTTCCACATGTGGACATCCTTATCAACAACGCGGGCATCTTCCAGCCGCTAGACTTCTTCGATGCGGACGACGAGGTATGGGACCGCCACTGGCAGGTGAACGTCATGTCCGCCGTCAGGCTTTCGCGCGCATATCTTCCGGGCATGCAGAAGCTCGATTGGGGCCGCGTCATCTTCATCGCGTCGGAATCCGGCTTTAACATTCCGGTCGAGATGATCCACTACGGTGTCAGCAAGACCGCAGACATCGCGGTTGCCCGCGGCCTTGCCAAGCGCATGGCCGGCACGGGCGTCACCGTGAACTCCGTCCTTCCCGGCCCCACGCTGTCGGAAGGCGTCGAGGCGATGCTCGCCGAGGAACGTGCGAAGACGGGGAAACCGATCGAGGAGGTGGCAGCGGACTTCGTCAAGAAGCACCGCGCCGGTTCGATCATCCAACGCGCCGCGAGCGTCGAGGAAATTGCCAATCTCGTCACCTATCTGGCCTCCCCTTTGGCGTCCGCAACGACTGGAGCTTCGATGCGCGTGGACGGAGGCCTGATCGACACGCTCTGACGGACTCCAGCGACCGGCCACTGCACCGTCTTCGTCGGAAGTTGTCTCCGCGATGCGCTGCAGTTGCGGGCTATTTGGCAGCTTTCGGAAGCGGCCTTGACGCGCCCGCTATGGTCCGTTGGCCCGGCAAGGTACCTCCCGGCAGCGGAGAAAACGGCGTCATGTCCGGCCTCGACTGTCAAAGACGACATTTGTGGCGAGCCCAGTCACAGGCTTGCCGCGTTCGCTGATCTGATCGACTCCGCCCATCAGCACGCCGCCGACAGCAAAAGCGAGGTCTGCACCTATGCCGTGGTATGGTTTGTCCTGTCCCTCGGCCCCACCCGCCCTTATCCCTCGACCCAATCGATCGCAAGCACGCCTCCATGTAGCGTCGTCGATGCCGTGTTTAAGGCGGCGGTCAGAAGGAGACGAACATGAACCTTGAGACAAAGATGAGCCTGGAAAACACCGCACACACCGGCAGACCTCGGCTCGACGAATTGGTTCCGTCGCGCTACGCGGTGCAGGTCGGCGAGATTGAGGTGCTGGTGGTCAGCGACGGAGTGCTACCGCTCCCAACCGCGATGCTGGGACACAACATCGATCCCGCCGTCCGAGCGGCCTGGCTGAAAGACATGTTCCTCCCAGCGGATGCTTTCGACTGGGCGCTGAACGTGGTCGTGGTACGCAGCGGCGACCAGACCATACTCCTCGACGCCGGGCTGGGGCTCGACCCGGACTTGCACCTGCCGCGGGCCGGGCAGCTGATCAAGCGACTGGAGGCCGCCGGCATCGATCTTGCGTCGGTGACCGACGTGGTCCTGACCCACATGCACATGGACCACATCGGCGGGCTGCTCGTCGACGGAGTGAAGGACCAGCTGCGTCCGGACCTGCGGATCCACGTGGCGGCGGCAGAGGTCAAATTCTGGGAGGCGCCCGATTTCTCCCAGGTCTCCATGCCGCCGGGCTTCCCGGACGCGCTTCGGGCGACCGCCAAGCGGTTCGCCGAAGAGTATCGCAGCCATTTCAGGCTGTTCGATGATGAGTACGAGGTGGCGCCGGGCGTGGTCGTCCATCGCACCGGCGGCCACACCCCCGGCCACAGCGTGATCCGCGTGGCCTCCGGCGGCGACAGGCTGATGTTTGCCGGCGACGCCGTGTTCGCGGTCGGGTTTGAACATCCGGACTGGTACAACGGCTTCGAACACGACCCCGAGGAGGCGGCGCGCGTTCGGCTCCGTCTGTTGCGGGAACTGGCGGAGACCGGCGAGCAGCTGGTGGCCACCCACCTGCCGTTCCCGTCCGTCGGCCGAGTGGCGGTCGACGGCGACGCCTTTCGCTGGGTGGCGGCCTTCTGGGACTACTGATCGATTGTTGGGTTGGGATCTTAGGGCGTGTACTCATCGCGTGAATGAGTCCACGCTCAATCGATTTATTTTAAGCAATTCCGGAGGCAAAACCGCTACACAGTTTCGCTGAAATTGCTTAAGCCAGACCCTGACCCGCCGATCATCCCCGCGCCCTGGAAGACCTCTTGGCCGATATTGTCAGCCTGCTATTGCCGTTCTTCGGCCTGATCCTGATCGGTTACATCGCCGCCAAGGCGACCAAGCAGCCGGCCGAAGCGCTCGGCTGGCTGAATACCTTCATCATCTATGCCGCCCTGCCCGCTCTGTTCTTCAAGCTCGTCTCGCGCACGCCGATCGAAGAGCTGACGCGCGTCGATTTCATCGTCACCGACATCGCGGCGACCTATGCGGTCTTCATCCTGCTTTTCGTCATCGGCCGCGTCGTGCGCGGCAATTCGCTTGCCGATTGCACCCTCCAGTCCTTTGCGGGCGCGTATGGCAATATCGGCTATATGGGGCCGGGCCTTGCACTCTTGGCGCTCGGCGAAGGCGCGGCCGTGCCGGTGGCGCTGATCATCTGCTTCGAAAACGCGCTGCATTTCATCGTGGCGCCGGCGCTGATGGCGGCGGCCGGCGACGACAAGCGTTCAACAGGCCATCTTGTCGCCGATATCGTGCGGAAGGTTGGGCTGCATCCCTTCATACTGTCGATGGCGCTGGGCTTTGCCGTCGCTGCCCTGCATCTCGACCCGCCGCTGGCGTTTCAACGCCTGGTCGATTATCTCGCCCAGGCGGCGGCTCCCTGCGCGCTCTTTGCCATGGGCGTGACGCTGGCGCTGCGGCCGCTGAAGCGGATTCCGGCAGAAATCTCCTATATCGTGCCGGCGAAGCTGATCCTGCATCCGATCGCGGTTTTTATCGCACTCACGGCAGTCGGCGGCTTCGAGCCGGTCTGGATTCAGGCCGCCGTGCTGCTCGCCTGCCTGCCGACGGCGACCAATGTCTTCGTCATCGGCCAGCAATATGGTGTCTGGCAGGAGCGCGCCTCGGCGACGATCCTGATCACCACGGTGTTTTCGGTGGTGACTGTTTCGCTCTGGCTGATCGTGATCCGATCAGGCCTTCTTCCGCTTCAACTTTTCCCGTAGGGCATCCGGAATATCGCGAAAGCCGCGGCCGGGCTCGATGCCCTCGCGCATGACGATATTGCGCAGCGGCGGTATGGCCGAGAGGATATGCAAGCCGGCAGCGCGCAGCATCTGGACGGGCAGGAAATCCGAGAGCAGCGAGCGGTTGAGAAGATCGACACTGGCCGTGCGCGTCATGATATCGGCGCGGCGCCTGCGGTCGAAGCTTTCACCGGCATCAGCCGGCACCGGCAATTCCGCCCTGTCGCAGAGGATATCGGTGAGCGCCATGATATCGCGCAGGCTGAGATTCAGCCCCTGCGCCCCGATCGGCGGGAAGACATGGGCGGCCTCCCCGATCAGCGCGATGCGCCCCTTGCCGAAACGATGCGCCATCATGCCGGAGAGCGGCCAGACCTGGACGCCGCCTTCGACATCAACCTTGCCGAGCATGGACTGCATGCGCGCCTCGACAAGGGCGCCGAGATCGGCAAGCGGCAGTTCCATGCGGCTCGCCGCCTCAGCGGGATCCTGCACCCAGACGAGGCTGGATCGGCTTCCCGGCAGCGGCACCTGGGTGAAGGGGCCGTGTTTGGTGTGGAATTCGGTCGAGATGTTCTGGTGCGGCAGCGAATGGGCGAAATTCAGCACCATGGCCGATTGCGGATAGGACCAGTTGCGCACGGCAATGCCTGAGGTCTCGCGCAGCTTCGAGCCGCGGCCATCGGCGCCGACGGCAAAATCGGCCGACAGCGTCTCGCCGCCGGTAAGCGTGATCGAGACGGCCTCGGCCGACATTTCGATCGATTCGGCCATATCGGTGAAGCGGGTAATATTGCCCTCGCCGGCCGCGGCCTCTTCGAGAATGCCGGTCAGCGCCTTGTTGGGGAAATTGTAGCCGAAGGCATCGAGGCCGACCTCGGCCGCGCGGAAAGTGGTGGTCGGCGCGCGCAGCAGCCGATCGGTGCCGTCGACGATGCGCATGCTGGTGAGAGGAGCGGCTGCGGGGCGGAGCTTTTCCCAGAGCGCCAGGCGATCAAGGAAGCGGATCGACTGATCCATCAGCGCCGTGGTGCGCCGATCTTCCTTCGGAGCAACGGGCGCCACCAGCGCCACGCTGCGGCCGCCGCGCGCCAGCGCGATTGCGGCAATCATACCGGCCAGACCGCCACCGATCACCGCCACTTCGAATGTCTTCATGCTACCGTTCCGTCATTCTAAAGCATGTCGTTATCGCAAAACCGCTTCACACTTTTGCGCGACATGCTCTGCGACGACGAACCGGTCGCTTATGCGGCCGGCTTCGCCTGACGGCGCCAACTATAGCCCTTGCCCGCTTCGGCGTCACGCACCGCCGGCTGATAATGATGGGGAATGGCGGGAAGACGGTTTTCGGAAAGCCGCTTCAGCGCCGTGGCGTTGGTGACGGAAAAGCTGTCGATGCCGACGCGCAGCATCAGCGGCACCTGATCGATCAGCACGTCGCCGACGGCGCGCAGCTCGTTGGTATAGCCGAGGCGCTGGCGGAGCAGCGAGGCATGGCTGAAGGCGCGGCCGTCGTTGAAAGCCGGAAAGGCGACGGCGACGATCTCGAGGCGATCGAGATAGGGCTCCAGCCTGCGAACGTCGTCGGCCGGCTTGATCAGCACGCCGAGGCCGACATCGTTGCTTTCGTCGGCCTTGGCGATCAGTTCGTCGAGACCGAGCAGCGGCTTCTGCTCCTCGGTCGCCTTCACCTCGTCGGTTTCGATCACCCAGGGATCGTTTTCGACAAAACCCGTTTCTCTCCAGATCTTCGTCATCATCCCCTCCTTATGCCGCTTCGGCGGCCGAGCCGTAGAGCGCAGTCTTGAACGGCTGCGGTCCGACACGGCGATAGGCGGCGAGGAAGTTCTCGGAATGATCGAGGCGCAGGCCGAGATAGGTGTCGACGATCGTCTCGATCGCGTCCGTCACCCGGTCCGGCTCGAAGCCGCGACCGATGATCTCGCCGATCGAGGTATGTTCGTCGCCGGAGCCACCGAGCGTGATCTGGTAGAGTTCGGCGCCCTTCTTCTCGACACCGAGCAGGCCGATATGGCCGACATGGTGATGGCCGCAGGCATTGATGCAGCCGGAGATCTTGATCTTCAGCTCGCCGATCTCGGCCTGGCGTTCGGCATCGCCGAAGCGGCGGGAGATTTCCTGCGCCAGCGGAATGGAGCGCGCATTGGCGAGTGCGCAGTAGTCCAGCCCGGGACAGGCAATGATATCGGTGATCAGGCCGGCATTGGCTTCGGCGAGATTGATGGCAACGAGGCCGCGATAGACGGCTTCGAGATCGGCAAGCGCCACATGCGGCAGGATGAGGTTCTGCTCATGGCTGACGCGGATTTCGTCGAAGGCATATTCTTCGGCAAGATCGGCGATCGCATCCATCTGCGCATCCGAAGCATCGCCCGGAATGCCGCCGATCGGCTTCAGCGAGATCGTCACCATGCCGTAATCGGGGTTCTTGTGCGGCTGCACGTTCTGCTGGACCCAGCGGGAGAAACCGGAATCGGCCTTCTTCCAACGGGCGAGGTTTTCCCAGCCTTCGGCGCGCTGGGGCAACTCAGGCGGCGCGAAATAGGCAGCGATCGACTGGACGTCCTTTTCCGGCAGCTTGAGCTCGGTATCCTTCAGCGCGGCGAATTCGGCTTCCACCTGGCGCGTCAGCTCCTCGGTGCCGGTTTCGTGCACGAGGATCTTGATGCGGGCCTTGTACTTGTTGTCGCGGCGGCCGTGCAGATTGTACACGCGCACGATGGCCGTTGTGTAGGAAAGCAGGTCTTCTTCAGGCAGGAAATCGCGGATCAGCTTGGCGATCATCGGCGTACGGCCCTGGCCGCCGCCGACATAGACGGCAAAGCCGATCTCGCCCTTGTCGTTCGTCTTCACGTGCAGGCCGATATCATGGACCTGGATTGCGGCGCGGTCGCGCTCGGCGCCGGTGACGGCGATCTTGAACTTGCGCGGCAGGAAGGAGAATTCCGGGTGGACCGACGACCACTGGCGCAGGATTTCGGCGTAAGGACGCGGATCGGCGATCTCATCGGCGGCGGCACCGGCGAAGTGATCGGCCGTGACGTTTCTGATGCAGTTGCCCGAGGTCTGCAGGGCATGCATTTCGACGCTGGCAAGATCGGCCAGCGCATCAGGAATGTCGGACAGCTTCGGCCAGTTGAACTGCAGGTTCTGGCGCGTGGTGAAGTGGCCATAGCCGCGGTCATAGGTGCGGGCGATATGGGCGAGCATGCGCAACTGGCGCGCGCTCAGCGTCCCATAGGGAATGGCAATGCGCAGCATGTAGGCGTGGAGCTGCAGATAGACGCCGTTCATCAGGCGCAGCGGCTTGAACGCGTCCTCGGCGAGCTCGCCGGAAAGGCGGCGCTGGACCTGATCGCGAAACTGCTCGACGCGCTCGGTAACAAAGGCATGGTCAAATTCGTCGTAACGGTACATCGTCTTCCTCAGACTGCAATGAATTCGGGATCGGCAGGAGCGTAGCCCGGGGCATATTCCATGGTCGGGCCCTGTGCGCGGATACGCTCGCGAAGGCGAAGCGGCCAGAGAATGCCGTTGGTTTCCTGAACGTCGACGACGGCGACGTCAACGACCTCGTTGTCGGCATAGGACTTTTTGCCGATCGCCTCCAGCGCCGCGACGGCCTCGGCATGACGGGCAACGAGCGCCTCCTGCAGCGAGGTGGACCACTTGCCGTTCGCATCCAACCAGACGGCAATGCCGTCCGTCAGCCGGTTGGCGGTCAGAACCTTGTCACCCATATTCAGCTCCTTGCAAGTTCCTCGAGCCGGGCGTTTGCGCGCACCAGTGGCTCGGACAGTTCGAAATTGGCGCCGGCGACCGCATCGCCGATGATGACCATGACAGGCCCGGTCAACTCGTCGCGGTGCTGCAGATCGGGCAGATCGGCGAGCGTACCATGCAGCAGGCGGCGCTCAGCGCGGCTGGCGTTTTCGATGACGGCGACGGTGGTTTCAGCGGGAATGCCCGCCTGCATCAGCCGCTCGGCGACGGAGGCAGCAACCGTGCGGCCCATATAGACGGCGATTGTCGCGCCGGAAACGGCAAGGCTTGCCCAATCGGGCAGCACGTCGCCGGTGAGATCATGGCCTGTCGTGAAGACCAGCGAGGAGGCGACGCCGCGCAGCGTCAGCGGCAGCTCGAAATCGGCAGCGGCGGCGAAAGCCGAGGTGATGCCAGGCACGACCTCATAGGTGATGCCGGCAGCGCGCAGCGCCGCCATCTCTTCCCCTGCCCGGCCATAGACCAGGGGATCGCCGGATTTCAGGCGGACGACGCGCTTGCCCTGACGGCCGAGATCGACCAGCAGGTCGTTGATCTCTTCCTGGGACTTCGAGTGACAGCCCTTGCGCTTGCCGACGGAAAGCCGCTCGGCATCGCGGCGGCCCATATCGACGATCGCCTGCGGCACCAGCGCGTCATAGACGATGACATCGGCTTCCATCATCACGCGCTGGGCGCGCAGCGTCAGCAGATCCTCGGCACCCGGACCGGCGCCGACCAGCCAGACGTGGCCGGCGACCTTGTCCATCGCGTGCAGCAGCCGGTCGGCGGCGTGGCGGGCATGCGGCAGGTTGCCGTTGGCGACCGCATCGGCAACGGCTCCGGAAAAGAACCGGCGCCAGAAGACCCGGCGGGAGACGCCTCTCGGAATCAGTTGTTCGACGGCCTTGCGGTAGCTCGTCGCCAGCCCGGCAAGACGGCCGAGGGAGGGCGAAAGAAGCTGGTCGATCTGCGCGCGGATCATCTGCGCCAGAACCGGCCCTGCCCCTTCGGTGCCGATCGCAACGGCGACGGGCGCGCGATTGACCAGCGCCGGCGTGAAGAAATCGCAGTAATCGGGCTGATCGACGGCATTGGCAGGAATTCTGGCAGCACGGGCAGCATCGACGATGCTGCGGTCGTCGGCTTCATTGCCGGTTGCGGCGAAGACGAGCGCCGACCCCTCGACCTGTTCGGCGGAGAAGGCAGCGCGCACGGTCTCGATGCGGTTGGCGATCAGGAAAGCGTAGTAATCGGCTTCCGGCCGGTCGGCATAGGCAATGATCCGCGCCTTTGTGTTCAGCAGCAGCCGCACCTTGGCGAAAGCTTCGTCGCCATTGCCGAAGACAGCCGTCTTCTGGCCTTCCACGCGAAAGAAGGCGGGAAATACCGAAAGCTGTTCAGTCTTGGGAGGCATCATCAATCCACTTCGAGGTTGCCGGAATATGCCCTTGATCGACAAGGGATTGAAGGAACAGAAATTCGAAAGCCCAAGCAAGCGGGTATTCTTTTGCTCGTGCCGTCCGTGATTTGAGAAAAGTCACCCGTGCGGCCAAAAAGCCGCATATTCCCCAGCCCGCTTGCTGCAATGCAGTATAAAGCCTGTGACAAAAGACGTCCACCGGTGCTTGACGCATTTCACTTGCGCCGCCAAGGCGATAGACTGAGGAAAACTGGAGGGACCTCATGCCTGATAAGACCATTGCCTCCCGCCTGCTTTCGGTCATGGAAGACGATATCCTGCCGCTGACGGAGCGTGGGGTTTCGCTGGGCAATAAGGTGTTCGGTGCGGCGATCTTAAGGAAATCCGATCTTTCGCTCGTCGTCGCCGAGACCAATAACGAGCTGGAGAATCCGCTCTGGCACGGCGAGGTGCATACGCTGAAGCGCTTCTATGAGCTTGGCGAGAAGCCGCCGACCAAGGATCTGATCTTCCTGTCGACCCACGAGCCCTGCACCATGTGCATGTCGGCGATCACCTGGGCCGGCTTCGACAATTTCTACTATTTTTTCAGCCATGAGGATTCCCGCGACGCCTTCGCCATTCCGCACGACCTGAAAATCCTGAAGGAAGTCTTCGGGCTTGAACCCGGCGGCTACCGCAGGCAAAACGCCTTCTGGAACAGCTTTGCCATCGCCGATCTGGTCGAGACCGAAGAGGCTCAGCTGAAAAACGCACTGAAGACACAGACCGCCCGCATCAAGGCGCGCTACGACGCGCTGTCGACCAGCTACCAGTCGTCGAAGAGCGCCAACGACATTCCCTTGAACTGAAGCCCCTGAACTGAGGCCCACCGAACTGAAGCCCGCTGAACCGAGGCAACATGCAACCTTCCAAAGACATTTCGCGGCTGATCGAGATCATGGCGGCGCTGCGCCATCCCGAAACCGGCTGCCCCTGGGACATCGTGCAGAACTTCGAGACGATCAAGCCCTATACGATCGAAGAGGCCTATGAGGTCTCCGACGCGATCGAGCGCGGCGATATGGACGATCTCTGCGACGAACTGGGCGACCTGCTGCTGCAGGTGGTCTTTCATGCCCGCATGGCCGAGGAGGCCGGCGAATTTTCCTTCGGCGACGTGGTCAACGCCATCACCGCCAAGATGATCCGCCGCCATCCGCACGTCTTTGCCCGCTCGGCGGCGGATACGCCGGACGCAGTGAAGAAACAATGGGACGAAATCAAGCAGGCGGAGAAGCGCGAGCGCACTGAACGGCGGTTGAAGCGCGGGGTCACCGAGGACTTCAACAGCGGCCTCCTCGGCTCGGTGCAGCGCAGCTTCCCGGCGTTGACGGAAGCACTGAAGCTGCAGGAACGCGCCGCCAAGGTCGGCTTCGACTGGTCAGCACCCGAGCCGATCCTCGACAAGATCGAGGAGGAGATCGGCGAATTGCGGGTGGCCCTTCGCGAAGGCGATCAGGCAAAAGTCAGCGACGAGCTCGGCGACCTGATCTTCGCGGTCGTCAATATCGGGCGACATGTGAAGGCGGATCCGGAACAGGCAGTGCGCGGAACGAATACGAAATTCCGTCGTCGCTTCAGCCATATAGAACAGGTTCTTGAAGCAGAAGGCGAGACGCTGGAAGACGCGACGCTGGAGCGGATGGAGGAAATCTGGCAGGCGGCGAAGGCGATCGAGCGGGCTGTGACGTCGGGGGCTGAGTGAGCGGAACGTTGCCACATCTCCCTTCTCCCCGGCGGGGAGAAGATGCCGGCAGGCAGATGAGGGTGAGCGACGACAGGAGCGAATGCGCTGAGCGCAAGCGAAGGGCAATGAAACGCCTTACCGCTCCCAATCTTCCTTATCAGACTTGGGGCCATTGCCGATGCGGCGTTCGAGTTCGGTCGCTTCGGTTTCGGAGAGGCGCAGATCGAGGGTGATCGTGCCGTCTTCATTATCCTCGCGGCCGTCGACGATCGCGTGGTCGTAAAGCCAGGGTAGCAGCGCCAGCTTGTCGACGGGAAGGCGGATCGTCGCCACGGTCATGACGCCGGACAGTCTGCGGCTGATCTCTTCCATCAGCGTGTCGACGCCCTCGCCGCTGACGGCTGAAACCGCCACCACGTTGCTGGCGCCGGCCGATTTTTGCACCATGGTGTCGTGCACTTCTGGCTCCAGCCGGTCGATCTTGTTCCAGACCTCGATCAGCCGCTTTTCGGCTTCGGCCTCGTCGATGCCGAGGTCGTTCAGGATGCGCATCACGTCGGAGCTCTGCGCCTGGTTGTCGGCATCGGACATGTCGCGGACATGCAGGATGAGATCGGCTTCAAGCACCTCTTCCAGCGTCGCCCGGAAGGCGGCGACCAGATGGGTCGGCAGGTCGGAGATGAAGCCGACGGTGTCGGACAGGATGACGGTGCGGCCGTGCGGCAGCTTCATGCGCCGAAGCGTCGGGTCGAGCGTGGCAAAGAGCATGTCTTCGGCCAGCACGCCGGCGCCGGTGATACGGTTGAACAGCGTCGATTTGCCGGCATTGGTATAACCGACCAGCGCCACGATCGGGTGCGGCACCTTGCGGCGCTTGGCGCGGTGGAGCTGGCGGGTGCGCACGACCTGCTCCAGCTCGCGTTCGAGCTTGATGATGCGGTCCTGCAGCATCCGCCGGTCGGCTTCGATCTGGGTTTCGCCGGGGCCGCCCATGAAGCCGCCGCCGCCGCGCTGGCGTTCAAGGTGGGTCCAGCTTCGGACCAGACGGCCCTTCTGATAATTCAGATGAGCAAGGTCGACCTGCAGCGTGCCTTCCTTGGTGGAGGCGCGGCGGCCGAAGATTTCGAGGATGAGGCCCGTCCGGTCGATGACCTTGGCGTTCCATTCCTTTTCGAGGTTGCGCTGCTGCACCGGCGTCAACGGATGATCGACAATGACGAGACCGGAATCGCGCTCGTCGAGCAGCGCCTTGATCTCCTCGATCTTGCCGGTGCCGAGCAACGTGGCCGGTCTCGGATCGTTGACCGGGACGATAGAGCCGTTGACGACATTGAGGTCGATCGCCTGGGCAAGGCCCGTCGCCTCTTCGAGCCGGCTTTCCGGCGTACGGGTCGAGGCCGATTCGCTCTGGCCGCCGCGACTGCGCGATTTCAGAACCGGCACGACGACAGTCGCGCGCATGTCGTCCCTGTGCTTGGCGGCCTCAGGGATGATCGAATCGTTCTTGGTATCGCGTGTCGAAATGACGGCTGATCCTATTAGGACGCTGCTTCTTCGCTCTCGAACATCTGCATGGGCTGGCCCGGCATGATCGTCGAGATCGCATGCTTATACACCAGCTGCGAATGGCCGTCACGGCGAAGAAGAACACAGAAATTGTCAAAAGACGTAACAACGCCCGTGAGTTTCACGCCGTTGATCAGAAAGATTGTCAGGGAAATCTTTTGCTTGCGAACAGTATTGAGAAATAAGTCCTGAAGATTCTGAGAACGTTCCGCCATCGCGCCGCTTCTTTCTTTATTGCCGACCTGATCTGGCCGGTAGAATATCAATCAACCTCACCATACAAAGACCGGTGGCATCCTCGTTCCACCTGTCCAGCAAATCTTGGTATCAAATCGCAATCTTTTCCGCAACGTCGAAAAAGGCTTCTCGGACTTTCTGCGAAACGCTGCCCGGATGGCCGTTGGCAATGGCCTGACCATCGACGGAAACGACCGGAAAACAAATGCTTGTGGCTGCAGTGAGGAAGACCTCGCGGGCTGCGAGCATCTCCGAAACGGAGAAGTTCCGCTCCGTGATCTTCAACCCCAGCTTGGCTCCGACATCCATCAGAGTGGTGCGGGTAATGCCGCGCAGGATCCCGTGTTCGGCCGGGCGCGTCACCAGCGTCCCGTCCCGATCGACGATCCAGACATTGGTCGCCGCCCCTTCCTTCACCATGCCGTCGCCGTCGATATAGATCGCCTCCTGGGCGCCGGCCTCCTTGGCCTGCTGGCGGGCCATGGCATTCGGCAGCAGGCCGACGGACTTGATGTCGACGCGGTCCCAGCGATTGTCGACAAGGGTGATCGCCTTGATGCCGTTGGCGTTCTTGGCGGCGATGATCCTGGCATCGGTGCTCTTGGCGGTGATGACAAGCGAGGGCGGCGTTCCCTCGGCCGGAAAGACATGATCGCGGCGGGCCACACCGCGCGTCACCTGCATGTAGAAAAGCCCGTTGCGGACATGGTTGCGGCGCAGTGTCTCGCGAATGACCTGCGTCAACGCCGCCCGGCCCATCGGCCAGGCGATGCGCAATTCACCGAGCGAACGGTCGAGACGGTTCAGATGGCGCGTGAGGTCGACGATATAGCCGTGGCGCACCTCGCAGACTTCATAGACGCCATCGGCGAACTGGTAGCCGCGATCCTCGATATGCACGCTGGCATCGGAATGCTTGACGTAACGGCCATTCACATAGGCAATTCTCGGCATGGGAAACCTGGTCTTCCGGGAAGCAATATGGGACGCGGCGCGGCATCGGCCGCGCCGGATGCAATCAAACGCCGAGCGACTTCAGCTTGCGGTGCAACGCCGAACGCTCCATGCCGACGAATTCCGCGGTGCGCGAGATATTGCCGCCGAAGCGGTTGATCTGGGCGATCAGATAATCCTTCTCGAACATCTCGCGGGCTTCGCGCAGCGGCAGCGTCATGATGTGATAGTCGTTCTTGGCGGACACCTTCGGCAGCATGTCGCCGAGATCGGTCGGCAGCATGTCGGCGGTGATCGGCGCATCCGGGCCGTCGGTGCGGGCAAGGATCATCAGCCGCTCGATATTGTTGCGCAGCTGGCGGATATTGCCGGGCCAGTCATGCGCCTGCAGCACCGCCATGGCGTCGTCGCCGATGCGGCGCGGGCGGATGCCGGCCTGCTCCGATATCTGGCGCATCAGTTGGTCGACGAGGAAGGGAATGTCCTCGCGCCGTTCGGCCAGTGCGGGCACACGCACCGGCACGACAGCGAGGCGGTGATAGAGATCCTCGCGGAACCAGCCCTCGGCGATGCGGCTTTCGAGATTATAGGCGGTCGAGGAGATGATGCGGACATCGACCTTGACACGCTTGGAGCCGCCGACCCGCTCGAACTGCTGATCGACCAGCACGCGCAGGATCTTGTTCTGCGTTTCACGCGGCATTTCGCCGACTTCGTCCAGATAGAGGATGCCGCGATGGGCTTCCTCGAGCGCGCCGATCTTGCGCGCCTGGCCGGGCGTGCCCTCGGTGCCGAACAGCGCCACTTCCATGCGTTCGGGCGTGATGTTGGCGGCGTTGATCGCAACGAAGGGACCGTTGGCGCGGGCCGACTTCTTGTGGATCATCCGCGCCACCAACTCCTTGCCGGAGCCGGAGGCGCCGAGGATCATGATGCGGCTGTTGGTCGGAGCAACCTTCTCGATCGTCTGGCGCAGCTGCGAAACGGCGACCGAGGTGCCGATCAGCTCCAGCGCGTCGCCGGTGCGGCGCTTCAGATCCGAGACCTCGCGCTTCAGCTTGGAATTCTCCAACGCGCGTTCGGCGATGAGGATCAGCCGGTCGGCCTTGAAGGGCTTTTCGATGAAATCGAAGGCGCCGCGCTTGATCGCCGAGACGGCGGTCTCGATGTTGCCATGGCCTGATATCATCACCACGGGCAATTCCGGATGGCGGGTCTTGATCTCGTCGAGCAGCGACAGACCATCGAGCTTGCTGCCCTGCATCCAGATATCGAGGAAGATCAGCCGCGGCACGCGATCGGAAATCGCCGCCAGTGCGCTGTCACTGTCATGCGCTGTGCGCGTCTCGTGTCCCTCGTCGGAGAGAATGCCGGAAACGATCTCGCGAATATCGTGCTCATCGTCGACGACGAGAATATCAGAGGCCATAAACGCTTTCCTTGTCATTGGCTGCGGGAGCAGCAGGCGTCGGATCCAGGCGTGGCAGATGCACGCGGATCATGGCCCCTCTTCCCCGGTCAAAATCGGCGGGCGCATCATGCAGCTCGAGCTGCCCGCCATGTTCCTCGATGATCTTCTTGACGATGGCGAGGCCGAGGCCGGTGCCCTTCTCGCGCATCGTCATATAGGGTTCCAGAATGCTGTGGCGGTTCTCCACCGGCAGGCCGCGGCCATTGTCGATCACGTCGACGGTGAAGCGGTCGCGGCCGGTATCGAGGGCGGCGCGGACGAGAATCTTGCGTTCGTCCCGTTCGTCGCTCGGAACGGCCTCGATCGATTCGACGGCATTCTTGATGAGATTTCCGAAGGCCTGGCCGAGCATGCGGCTGTCGAACAGGCCCTCCAGCGGCTGGTCGCCGAAATCCTGCTCGAAGGTGACGTGATGGTTGCCCATTTCGCGCAGGAAGATCGCGTCGCGCAGGATATTGCGCAGGTCGCTCGGCTCCTTGGTCGGTTTCGGCATGCGAGCAAAGGCGGAGAATTCGTCGACCATGCGGCCGATGTCGCCGACCTGGCGGATGATCGTATCGGTGCACTGGTCGAAGACAGTCCGGTCACCCGGGTCGATCTGCTTGCCGTAGCGGCGCTGGATGCGCTCAGCGGACAGCTGGATCGGCGTCAGCGGGTTCTTGATCTCATGAGCGATGCGCCTGGCCACGTCGCCCCAGGCGGTGGAGCGCTGGGCGATGACGAGATCGGTGATGTCGTCGAGCGTGATCACGTAAGATTCGCTCATGTCGCGCACTTCCTCGCGGGTGACCTGCACGCTCAGCGTCCTCACAGTGCCGCCGCGCACGAGGGCGATCTGCTTGCGGAAATCGCCGCGATAACGCACCGCCGCCTCGGTCAGCACGTGATCTACCTCCGGCGCGATGTCGACCAGTTGCTTTCCGAGCATCTCGTCGGCCGACAGCGACATCAGCGTCTCGGCCGAGCTGTTGACGATGGCGATGCGGCGGTCCTGCTCTACGCCGATGACGGCGGCGGTGACGCCCGACAGCACCGCCTCGATGAAGCGGCGGCGGTCGTCGACCTCGTCCTTGGCCTCGAGGATCTCGTCGCGCTGGGTGCGGATTTCCGAAATCATCTTGTTGAAAGTGCGCGAGAGGTTGGCAACGTCGCCGTCGACGGCATGCACCGGCACGACGATATCCATATTGCCCGATGCAACGCTGTCGGCCGCCGTGATCAGCAGCCGGATCGGCCGGACGATGCGGTCGGCGACGGCGATTGCGGTCCAGATCGCCGCCAAAAGCACGATCAACGCGAAGCCGATATAGAGCACGGCGAACGCGACCTGCAGCGAGAAGCGATTGGCCTCCATCGAGCGGTATTCGGTGGCGTTCTCCTCCATCATGCGCATGGCGCCCATGACCTTGGGATCGACGGCGCGCACCGTATAGAGAAAGGTGCCCTGGATGGCATCGAGCTTGATGATGGCGCCGACGAGATTGGTGACGCCGGGCGGGATCAGCGTCGGCTGGCCGGCAGCCGCCTTTTCCAATGCGTCCTGCGGAATGGCCGGCAGCGGCTTTTCCGTGGCGATATCGGCCTGGACGATCACCGAGCCGTCGCGCTCGACGAGGAAGGCGCCGAGCAGGCCGCGGCCCCTCGCCTGGCGGGTCATCAGGTCGGCAAAGCCCGTCCTGTCGAGGCTGTAGAGCGCGCGGTTGCGCTCCAGGTCGTTGGCCATGGAGACCGTCTGCCCCTGCAGGTAGCTGGCATTCTCCATCATATAGGCCTGGCCGATATTGCGCGACGAACTGACGATCGACTGGGTGCGCAGGGCAAACCAGCGGTCAAGACCGGCATTCAGCGTGATACTGGCGAAGATGGCGACGAGGATCGCCGGCGTGATCGCCACGATCGAAAAGAGCACGACGATGCGGATGTGCAGGCGGGCTGCCGCACGGCCGCGGGTGCGGGCCTTCAGCAGCCTTGCCACCTCGCGGCCGATCAAGGCGAGCAGCGTCAGGACAAAGAAGGAATTGACGATCACCGAGGTGATGACGACATGCGACGTCGGGGCGATCGGCGTCAGGCCGAGCAGCACGAAAAGCGTGGCCGTGGCGCAGAGAAGCGCGCCGCCGGCGAGCACCAGGCCGGGCACGGCAAAAAGGGCGCGGCGGTCGGTCACTGTCGTCACCGTCTCGCCCGCCGCCGCCGGCGATACCCCATCCTGCGTCATTCGGCCTCTCTTCGGACGGCACCCGCCGCCCTCGCCATCCGATCGAAAACCAAGCAACGCCGGCTAAAAAAACCAGCGCTACAACGACTCGATCGGGAGCGAATGTCCAAAACCCTTGCGTGACCTTTAAGCAACGCATTGTGGCGAAAATGCAACGCGTGTCGTCACATTGTCAAGCCGTGCCTCCCTCGACGAGCCTTAATCTGACCCGCCGAGGAAGGTTTGTTTTCTCTAGAAGCGACGTGGTGCTTCGGGCTTGTTTCCGACGATCGTGTCGATCCGGTCCAGCACGTCAGACGTCAACTTCTGTCTGTGTGAGAGGGCCGAGAGATTGTCCTGCAACTGGCTGGCGCGCGAGGCTCCAAGAATGACGGTCGAGACGTTGCGGTTGGCGAGGCACCACAAAAGGGCGAGATGCGTGATCGACATGCCGATCTCGTCGGCGAGCTTTGCAAGCTCGCCGACTTGCGTGAGCTGGGCGCGGCCGGCATCGCTGGACCATTTTTCCTTCAGCCATTCATAGCCCGGGAGGTTCATACGGCTGTCGGCCGGCACACCGTCATTGTACTTGCCGGTCAGGACGCCCGAGGCGAGCGGCGACCAGATCGTGGTTCCAAGGCCGATCAGGTCGTAGAGCGGCAGATAGTCGGATTCGACCTTCTGACGTTCGAAGATGTTGTACTGCGGCTGTTCCATGGTCGGCGGCGTGATGCGCAAATCCCGGGCGACGGCATAGGCTTCCGTCAATTGCTGCGCGGACCATTCCGACGTCCCCCAGTAGAGCACCTTGCCCTGGGCGACGAGATCGTGCATCGCCCGAACCGTTTCCTCGATCGGCGTGTCGATATCCGGGCGGTGGCAGAAATAAAGGTCGAGATAGTCGACCTGAAGCCGCTTGAGCGCTGCGTGGCAGGCGTCGGTCACATGTTTGCGCGACAGGCCGCGCTGCGTCGGCTTCTGGCCTCCCCAGAAGACCTTGCTGGAGACGACGAAGCTGTCGCGGCTCCAGCCAAGCCTGCTGAGCACCTCGCCCATCACGATCTCGGACTTGCCGCTTTCGTATCCCTCGGCATTGTCGAAGAAGTTCACCCCGTTGTCGTAGGCAAGCTTCATGAGATCGACGGCGTCGCCGCCATTGACCTGCTTGCCGAACGTGACCCAGGAACCGAAGGAGAACTCGCTCACCTTCAGGCCCGACTTTCCCAATCGTCGATATTCCATCATGCAACTCCCGCAAATTATGAATATGTGCCGGCCTGTCACCGGGGTCGGCGCCGCCCGATCGATCGACGACCGATTCGCGTAATCTATGGCATGCGCAAGGATATGCGAGGCTCAGCGCGCCAAGTTGACCAAAACACGATGTCGCAGTTCCTGTCAGCCCCGACCACAAAGAAAAAGGGCGCTCCACGACATCAGCCGGAGCGCCCGTGGCATGCGATCGACGACGTTTGCGGCGGAGGTCGACAGCAGCAACGGCAGAATGATGAGATTCGGAACGGATAGGCAACATGCGATTGGAGTCTGCGACGTTGTCGCGCGCCGATTGATCCTGTCATCCACCGGATATCCACAGCCTATCCACAGGCACCGCGACAATGATCGCAGCAACTTCAATGACATTCGCCTGTCGGTAAAACACTCCTCACAAATGCTTATGTGACTGTCGAATGACACCGCATCTTTGTTTGTCTGCTTGGATACAAACCGTGGCCTGGCTCAGATAGGCTCACCTCTCCTCCCGACCGTGGCGGCGGACGCCGGGAGGGGTGGGCGGTGGGCAAACATGAGGGCCCGCCGCCTTCTTTCAATCGCGCCGGCAAAATTGAGGGATTGGCAGTGGCGCGCGGCTCCTTGGAGGCAGATTATCCCAGTTTCGCTGATATTCGAGACAAAGCCGGAGTTCCCGTCAATGGTTGGCGACAGGCAGCTTGATCTCAACCTGAACACCTTCGTTTTTTACGGGTCGCGGAGAGACAATCTGTACATCGGCTCCAATGCGATCGGCGATGGCCGTTACGATAGCGAGCCCGAGGCCCGTTCCGCCGATCTTGCCGGCCCCGCGTTCGAACCGCCGCATCAGACGGTCCATGGCATCGGCCGGCAGGTTCGGGCCGTCATTGGCAACAGTCAACAGGCCGCCGGGCTCCAGTGAAACCTCGACGAAGCCATGCTGCGCACCATGCTTCAGGGCGTTCTCAATCAGGTTGCGGCAGAGAATACCGACCGTATCGGGGTCCAGCATGGAAAGCACCGGTACCTGCGGCAATCTCAGCGCGATGCGCCCCTCTCCTGCCCGGGCAAAATCCTGAAGGACCATCTGCAGGACGGTTCTGAGATCGGAAGGCTCGTCACTTTGTAGACGCCCACCCTCGGCGCGAGCAAGCTGCATCAGTTTTTCCGATATGCGCATCAACCGCTTCAGCGTCGTTTCGATCTCCGTCGCCCGCTGGCTCGTCAGCTTTTCCTTGGTCTCGGAGCGAATGCGTTGCGCCTGCGCGATTGCGCCGGCCACCGGCGTACGAAGCTCGTGCGCGGCATTGGCTGCAAAGGCGCGCTCGGCGTGGAACGCTGCCGTCAGGCGATCCAGAAGCTGGTTGACACCTGCCGAAATCGGGAGAAGCTCGGTCGGCAGGCCACTGTCGGTGACGGGCGACAAATCCTGCGCGCCGCGATTGGCCAGCTCCTGCCTAAGCGCGCGCACCGGCCGTAAGGAGCGGCGCACCGCGAGGTATATCGCGAGCAGGCTGAGAGGGATCACCACGATCAGCGGCAGCACGAGGCCCAACAGCATCTTGCGTGACAATTCCGTGCGATGGTCAAGCGGTTCGGCGACGGCAATCGTCAGGTTCCCGTCGAAGCTCGTATCGTAATAGAGCTGATGCGTTGCGGTTCGAAGAAACCCGCGCTTCGTGAAGGGTGGGAAGCTCGAGGCATCCGCCCCCTTCGAGCCGAGCAGAACCTGCCCGTTTTGGTCACGCACGATGAAGCTTACGTCTTCGCCGTAGCGAGCCTCTCGGCCGATGCGTCCATCACCGTCGTCGTCCTCATCATTGTCATCGTAATCGGTCGCATTGCGGCCTTGATGGCCTTCGCGCAGGTCGTGCCGGGCAATCGGCAAAATGCGCTGCGCTGTTGCCTTCAGGCCATCATCGAACACCTGTTCCATCTGCCCGCCAAGACGGTGCGCGGTTACCGCTGCCGCCGTAAGCCATAGCAGCGTCACTGAAAGTCCAAGGGCGAGCGCCAAGCGCGTCTGGAGCGAAGCGCCGATCCTCATGGCCGTCCCAGACGATAGCCGAGCCCGCGCTCGGTCTCGATCACATGAGTACCGAGCTTCTTACGCAACCGGCTGACATGGACCTCGATGGCGTTGCTGTCGATTTCCCTATCGAAGGAATAGAGCCGCTCTTCGAGCTGCGCCTTCGAAAGAAGCTGGCCGGGACGTTGCAGGAAGGCCTCAAACAGGACCCATTCTCGCGCCGTTAGAACAACGGCCTTGCCATTCAGCGTGATGCTTCTGGCGGCGAGATCGATGGCGAGCGGGCCAAGCGTGATGTTGGGATTGGGATTGCCGGCATAACGGCGCGCCACCGACCCGATCCGCGCCGAAAGCTCCGCAAGATCGAAGGGCTTCACCATGTAATCGTCAGCGCCCGCGTTCAATCCGGCAATACGGTCAGAGACCTGGTCGAGCGCTGTCAGGATCATGACCGGCGTCACGTCGCCGCGCCCACGCAACCCCTTCAGAAAGGGAATGCCAAGCCCATCGGGCAGCATCAGATCGAGCAGCACCAGATCATAAGCAGCCGCAACGATCGCATCGCCCGCCTGGTCGAGACGGTTCACCCAATCGACGGAATGGCCATCGGCTGCGATCTGGTCGCGAATGGCCGCGCCCAGCGCCGTATCGTCCTCGATTAGTAGAACCCGCATCGCAGCCTTCCCTCTCTCTCTCTCTCTCTCTCTCTCTCTCTCTCTCTCTCGTCTCCTAGTCCACCTGCCAACTTACGGGAAGCTGAAGCAATGTCGCGCGGTTTGTCAGGCGCCGGTCAGCTTGGAACGCAATTGATCAGACCGAAATGAGAGGAAACAAGAATGAAAACCGGCACCTTGCCCATCTTGGCGCTCGCCGTCATCGCCGTGACATCCGCTCAGGCAAGAGACGACTGCGACGTTCCGATCAGCAATTGGAAGACGCATGCGGCGGTTCGCGCCATGGCTGGGCAACGGGGTTGGACGCTGAAGCGCATCAAGATCGATGACGGTTGTTACGAGCTCCAGGGCACCGACAAGGACGGCCGTCGCTTCAAAGCGAAAATCGATCCGGTGACGCTTGAAGTCATCCAACTCGATGAACGCCGCGAAGATCGCTGAGCCCAACCCCACAAAGATATCCAACTGGAGGTCACTTATGACGTACCGCAAATTTCTTCTGGCCGCTTGCGCCGGCATTGGCTTTCTCGCCCCCCTCGGCAGTCTGGCCATGCCGTTCCCCGCACCGGAGAGTGCCGCCGCCGGCGCCGTACCAGCCGGCTATCAAGAGAGCGAGGACGATAATCGCAAGGAGGAGCATCGCCTCCGTCACGACGACACCGGCCGTTGCGCCGCCGATGACTGCGAAGACGAGGATGACGATGCCTGCGGTCGAGGCGGCGCCGTGCTGCAGCAGAACGCCACCCCGCCCAGCAACGGCCTTTTCACGCCTGGTTCCAGGCCGCGGGTCCAGACGAACTGAACCGTCAAGTCAGCCAAGGAGAATATCGATGAGAATGAAATCCCTTATCGCCATGCTTGCAGTCACCACGGCCCTTACCGTTCCCGGCCTTGCCATGGCGCGCGAAGTGACCTTCACCACCAACATGCGCAACTACGGCGGCGATGGTGCCTACCTTGCCTATTACGTCACCGATGCGCAGGGCAAATATGTCGGCAGCCTTTGGATGGCGGGCGGCAAGACCAGGTATTACGAGCATCTCACCGGCTGGTACCGCGCCACCGGTGGCAATGCCGCCGAGATCAACGGCATCACGGGTGCCAGCGTTGGTGCCGGCCGTTCACTCAAGGTCACGGTCGATCTTGCCGATACGCTGTTCGATGCCGGCTATCAGCTTCACATCGACTCCGCCGTGGAAGACATGCGCGACAGCCCAAACGAGATCGTGGTGCCGCTGACATCGGCCGGCTCAGGGCAGAAGGTGAAGGGCACGCGCTACATCGCCGCCTTCAGCTATGCGCGTTGAGCGGGAAGGACGCTCGCCATGACGCGCTCGCTTCACCGCTGGTTTGGGCTGATCGGCTCGGTGCTTCTCAGCGTCGTCGCGCTGAGCGGCGCCGCACTGTCGATCTTCCCCGCCGCAGAGGCGCTCACCATGCCTGCCGCGCAGCACATCAGCGTTGCCGAACTCGCCGCGCGAGTCCAGGCGGCAGAACGTACGGTGGAACAGATCAGACGCGCGCCGTCCGGGCGGTTCACCGCGTATTACTACGAAGGCGACCAACCCGCCTCCGCTGTCATCGACCCTGCCACTGGCGCGCCGGCCGGCAGCGCCGACACCTCGGATCTGGAGCGCTGGTTGACCAATCTCCATCGCTCGCTTTTCCTCGATGATCCTGGACGCTTCATAACTGCGGGCGGTGCAGCGGTTATGCTTGCCCTCGCAATTTCCGGGCTCTTCGTGATGGCACGGCGCGCCGGCGGCTGGCGTTTCGTTCTGAAATCCGTTCGCGGCACCGGCGACGGACGCTTACACGCCGTCGTCTCGCGCCTAGCTCTGCCGGGTCTCTTCCTCTCCTCGCTCACTGCGCTCTGGATGACGGCTGCTGTTTTCGGCCTGCTGCCGGAAGGCGCGGTTGCACCGGCCTTCCCGGCCGACATCAGCGGCAAGACCGGGGTGGCGCTCACGTCCGTCACTCTGCTTCAAGAGACGCCGGTCAATGACCTGCTCTCGCTGAATTTCCCTGCCCCGGGCGACGCAACGGACGTTTTCACACTCAAGATTTCAGCAGGAGAAGCTTATATCGACCAGGGCAACGGCTCGCTGCTGGCCTGGTCGGCCGCCGGCTGGGTCGACAGGGTCACGCGCCTCATCACCATGCTGCACACCGGGTACGGCTTGGCCTGGCTCGGGCTCGTCCTCGGGTTCTCTGCGCTTACGGTACCTGTTCTCGGCTGGACAGGCCTGGTTGTCTGGCTCAAAAGGCGTCGCGCCCCAAGAGCAACCTCGGCAGACGCTGGCGAGGCCGATACGATCCTGCTCGTCGGCAGTGAGAGCGGCACGACCTGGGGCTTTGCCAATACGCTGCAGGCCGCTCTTTCTGCGGAGGGTCTTCGCGTCCATGTCGGCCCGATGTCCAATTTCGAACCGGCCCGCTGGCCGAAGGCGCGGCGTGTCATTCTGCTCGCCGCCACCTATGGCGATGGCGCAGCGCCCGCCTCCGCCATGGGCTTCATCGAACGTTTCGAACGTACGCCCGCAAAGCCCGGCCTGCCGCTCGCCGTGCTCGGTTTCGGCGATCGCGGCTTCCCGGCCTTCTGCGGTTTCGCCGTCGAGATCGCGGCGATAGCCAAGGACAAGGGCTGGGCCTCCCCCATCCCCTTCGACACGGTAAACCGCCAATCGCCACAGGATTTCGCCCGCTGGGGACGACTCCTGGCTGAGGCGCTTGGGCTCGATTTCGAGCTGAAGCACCAACCGATCGCTCCAAAGACCTGGAGATTGCCGCTGATATCCCGCCGCGACTATGGCGCAAGCGTACAGGCGACCACGGCTATCCTGCGCTTTGCCCTGCCAAAGATTTCGCTCTGGCAGCGCCTGACGGGCAAGGGCTTCCCGCGGTTCGAGGCCGGAGACCTGATCGGCATCGTGCCACAGGGCTCGGATCTGCCGCGCTTCTACTCCCTTGCTTCCGGTACCAAGGATGGCTTTCTCGAAATCTGCGTCCGCCAGCAAGTGGGAGGACTTTGCTCAAGCCAACTCACCGCATTGAAGCCGCGGGATACCGTCGCGGCCTTCGTGCGCCCAAACCCCTCCTTCCGCCCGGCCCGGGGAGGCAAGCCGGTCATTCTCATCGGCGCCGGCGCCGGTATCGGTCCGCTTGCCGGCTTCGCCCGTCGAAACCGGGCACGCCGCCCCATGCATCTCTATTTCGGAACTCGCCATCCCGCCAGCGACGCGCTTTACGCCGAGGAGCTTTCCTACTGGAAAAAGGACGGCCGGCTGACCTCGGTATCGACAGCCTTTTCGCGAACTGCAAGCCCGGCCTATGTGCAGGATATTGTGTGTAAGGACGGCGAGCGCATCGGCAAGCTCATTGCCGCAGGCGGTCAGGTCCTCATCTGCGGGAGTCGGGACATGGCGGCGGCCGTTGCCGCCGTCCTTGCCGACATTCTCGCGGCACAGGGCTTCAGCCTCGCACTCCTGAAAGCGACTGGCCGCTATGCCGAGGACGTCTACTGACATGACGCGCTATGCGATGAACGGTCCGACCATGGGCACGCGCTGGTCCGCCCTCTTTCACATGCCATCGGGTTTCGATGTCGTCCCCGCCCGCAAGGCGATGGCCGACGCCGTGACTGAAATCGACAAACAAATGTCCACCTGGATGCCTCAAAGCGACCTGAATCGCTTGAACGCCGCACGACCCGGCGGATGGGTTGCCCTGCCCGACCGGCTGCTTACCGTGCTGGGAGCGAGTCTTGCCATCGGCTGCACCTCGGGCGGCGCCTTCGATATCGGCATGGGTGATGCGACCACCGCGTGGGGTTTCGGCCCGGCGGACGCAAACGAGGACATGATCAGGACCGCGCGTCTTGCGAAACGCAGCCCGGCCCATGATGTTCTGGAACTGGACAAGGTCACCGGACGCGCCCGCAAGCACTCCGAGATGTGCTTCGATCTCAATGGCATCGCGAAGGGTTATGGCGCCGATCAACTGGCTGAGGCTGCGCGCCAGCACGGTATCGACGCCGGCCTCTTCGCCATCGACGGCGAACTGCGAGCGCTCGGCACTCAGCCTGATGGTCGCGCCTGGGCCGTCGCCGTCGAAGCGCCAAATCTGGAAGTGCGTGCCGTGCATTCCATGCTCGAGTTGGATGATGCCGCCGTTGCGACGTCCGGCGACTATCGACACTGGATCGATGTCGGCGGCCATCGTCTCTCGCACACCATGGAGCCGCGCCTCGGCATGCCGCTCAGGGACCCACCCGCCTCGGCGACGGTGATCGCCTGCGATTGCATGAGCGCCGACGCCTGGGCGACGGCGATGATGGTTCTCGGCCAAGCACGCGGCCTTGCACTCGCCGAAAGGCTTGGTCTGTCTGTTCTCTTCCTCAAGCATGACCAGCCGAAAGGGATCGGATGCGGCCTGTTTGTGCGCTAACCGGACCTCGTAACAACCGTGCAAGTGGTTTGATCCAGCGCAATGTTTGAACCCCGTGTGCATCGTATCCTCAAAGGGCGCTCCAACTCGTGGAGGACAGTACTCAAAGAGGAGAGTCAGGATGTCCATGTTCAGACTGCCAACGATCACTCTGCTGGCCTTGCTCGGTGCCGTCGGTGCCATGGGCAGCGCCTCCGCCCAGACGAAAAGTCCAGACCCGGCCCAGTCGGAGGCTAAGCCCGAGGCCGACGGATCGGAAATGATGCCCGGCATGATGGGCCGCAACATGATGTCATCAGGCATGAATGAAAGAATGCGCATGATGGGGCCAATGCGCGGTCATATGATGAAGATCATGTTCGTCATCGCCGATAGTGATGGGGACGGCGCAATTTCTTTCGAAGAGGTGACCGCAATCCACAAACGCATCTTCGACGCGGTTGACGCGAACAATGACGGCAAAGTCACACCTGAGGAAATGCAGGCTTTTATGCAGGACATGTGATCGAAGGCCCGGCATTTGCCGGCCGTTGCATCGGAATTACCGCTCACAGGAGGCTTCTCATGACCTACACGCTCGATAGAACCCTGTGGGCGACCAGTTTCGAAGATGCGGTCGGCAGGACCAAATCCGCTCTCATCAAGCACGGTTTCGGTGTTCTGACGGAGATCGATGTCAAGGCAACCATGAAAAAGAAGATCGACGCCGACATCGACGACTACCTCATCCTCGGAGCCTGCAATCCGCGCATGGCGTTCGAGGCGATGAAACTTGAACCGAAGGTGGGGGCTATGCTGCCGTGCAATGTCATCCTGCGCGCAGTCGGTGGTGGCAATGTCATGGTGAGCGCCATCGATCCGGTCGCCTCCATGCAGGCGATCGACAACGACATGCTGACCAGTCTGGCAGGCAGGGTTCGCTTGCTGCTTGCGGATGTCGTGACGGACGTTTGATACCCGATTTTACGGAGAGCCGGCTACAGAGCCCGTTTCGATTGTGGATCAGAGAACTCCCGCTGATAAGCCGAACGGCGACCGGCTGCATACGGCCGTCGCGCACCGGCACCCGCAGTACAGAAATAGGCCAACCCTCGCATCTGACACGCATGGTCAGATGGCCGTGCCAACCAGCGCACCGATTCCGGCCGTCAGCGCCATCGCGAAGGCGCCCCAGAAGGTGACGCGAGTTGTGGCTCTCGAGACGTTTGCGCCGCCCGCTTTCGCACCGATCGCGCCCAGCAGCGCAAGGAAAGCCAAAGACGCGCTTGCAACGCTATAGACCAGCACCGAGGCGGGTGACAGAACGACCATCAGCAGGGGTAGAGCGGCTCCCACCGCGAAGGTGACGGCCGACGTCAAGGCTGCCTCAATGGGCCGGGCCTCCATGTGTTCGACGATACCGAGTTCGTCGCGCGAATGCGCGTCGAGAACATTATTGGCGGTCAGTTGGACCGCGACCTGCCTGGCCAGATCGTGGGTGAGGCCGCGTTTGACGTAGATTTGCGTCAGCTCACCGAGCTCAGCTTCTGGCTGCGTCTCCAACTCCGTCCGCTCCCGCGCAAGATCAGCTTCCTCGGTATCCGCCTGCGAGCTTACCGATACATATTCGCCGGCCGCCATCGACATTGCGCCCGCGACCAGACCAGCGGCGCCCGCCACCAGGATCTGCGAGGTTCCGGCGGATGCGCTGGCGACGCCCATGATCAAACTCGCCGTTGAGACGATCCCGTCGTTTGCACCGAGTACGGCGGCCCGGAGCCAACCGATGCGGGAGACGAGGTGATTTTCCGAATGCAGTCTGCTCATGGGTGTCTCCTGAATGCGAGATTAGACGAAGAGCGCAACACCGAACGCGAGCAACGCGGCACTCGCGGTCGCACCCCGAATTTTATATCGGTCCTCGACCATCAAGGATTTGACGACGATCAAAAGCTGCCTCTCCGAACCTTCTGCTTTTCCTCGCCTTCTTCGAAGCCGAGACCGAATGAGCGGTGCGCGGCGTTGCCAAAGCCAAAAAAGCGGCCACGCCAACGCAATTGCGTTACATCAATGCCGAGTTGAGACGAATGGAGATAGATGATTGTAATCGTGGCGGTCCACGAGAGATGGAGCAGGACATGACGACGGCACAATATTTTCTCCCGCTGGCAACGTATCCCGATTCAAGTTCCGGATTGATCATTTCGAACGCTGTAGCGTTTGCTGGGCACTACGGTGCACATCTTCACGCGTGCGCGCTAACAGTCGCGATTCCGCACATCCCCAACGCATGGTCGTCTTTGCTGCTCGATACTCCGAAGATGATCGAGCATGCCGAGACTTTGAGCCGCGATCGTGCGGCAACGCTGGTTTCAGCGGCAACGAACCTCGCAGCGAGCGCCGAGGTTGAATTATCTTGTCGAACAGTCAAAACCACCTTGCCGCTATTGCACGACACGGCAGCCACGGAAGCACGTTTTTTCGATCTGGCTATTCTCGAATGTATCGCGGACGTTCCGGATACCCGTATCGTCGCCGAAGCGGTCATATTCGGATCCGGCCGGCCAGCCATCATCTTTCCTAACAAGACCCTTGTGGGCCCAATCGACCATCTGGTCATCGCCTGGGACGGAAGCCGAGCCGCCGCGCGGGCGGTCAACGATGCAAAGCCATTCATTCACAAGGCCAAGCGGGTCTCGGTCCTATCTCTGACCGGCGAAAAGCCGTTGCCGGAGCCAAGCGGAGCGCACCTTGCTGAGATCCTGGTTTCGAGCGGCATCAATGCAAGCGCAACGGTCGCTCGCTTTGCCTCTTCATCGATCGGTCAGAGCATTCAGCAAACAGCATTGGAACTCGGCGCCGATATGCTGGTCATGGGAGGGTTTGGACACTCGAGGTTGCGAGATTTCGTCCTGGGCGGAGCAACCGATGGCGTCTTGGAGAACCCGATGTTGCCCGTTCTCATGTCACATTGACGGAAACTGCCCGCATGGGTCTGTGACCTGCTTCTGCCCGTTTCCGAGTCAGGACCGTCAGCGAAGCCAAGAAAAAATAGTATCCTGCAAGTTGGCTCTTCGGACAAGGAAGCCTGGACGCGCGTGGATCGAAGCTACCTTGATTCGGATCAATGCGACGCACGCCCGACACGCCTAGCTTTGGAAATTCCCAGTAAAACAAGGTGTCGGTCGCGAACATAAGGCCGGCTGGAGAGCGATCATGCAGAAGCAGTCCTCCTCGCAAACGAGGCAACATATCGAAAAGCACAAGGCGATCCTTGGTCAACGCCGGCGCGAGCTAGAAACCCGCCTGCAAGCGATCGAGCATGATTTCGAAGAGCCTCGGAATCCTGATGATGATGATGATCGCGCTACAGAGCGAAATAACGATGAAGTCCTGGAAGAACTCGGCGAGGCTGGACAAAAGGAGCTCCTCGCCGTGCAGGCGGCGTTGGACCGGATTGAAGCTGGAACTTTTGGCACCTGTGTGAAGTGCAGCAAGCCGATCGGCGAGAGGAGGCTTGACGCCGTCCCCCACACACCTTTCTGTCAGTCTTGCGCTCAGTCGGTTTGAAGCCTGACTTGCAAGGCCACCATGCTTTGCGATCTGAACCCTTCCAAATAGCCTAACTCAACGGCCGTACGTCAACCGCTCCCGTCTCGACAAAAGCTGGTTCAATGCGGCTGGAGGCACAAAAACTCTCCACCCGCATTGACGTGCCGCGCCATGCAACGTGCACGTGGCTTACTGTGCGTGTTGCTTGCGCATGGCCTCGGCGATTTGTGCCTTGACTGCGTCTATTCCGAAGCTCGCGCCTTTCTGCATCGGCGGGAATTCAATGGCGGTCTTCGCCAGCTCTTCAACTTTTTGCTGAACCAGGACGAAACGCCAGAACTCGAACTTGTACCATTCAAAGTATTCTTGTGAACCAACGTTACCCTTGAAAAAGGCCGTACGCTCAAATGGATCAAGGCGCAGGTTTATCACGGTCGGCACGTCCAATTTCACCGTGTTGCCTATCCAGCCGTCCGGCTGTTCCATGAACGTGTATTTATAGTCATCAATCCGGGCCGCACCGAGCACGCTTTCGGCGAAATACCAGATTTCATGACGGTTCGACGGGCCAGTTCCAGTGATCATGCTGGTTTGATCATAGCCGTCGAGGTGAACCTTGTAGGTCTGGCCATCGAGTTCCTTCCCCGCTTTCAGTTCGACGGCGATATTGGTGCTGCCAGCGGCGGACGCAAGCGTCGGGAACCAGTCGAGGCCGGACATCAGCCCATTGCAAATCGAACCGGGAGGAACGTGCCCCGGCCAGCGGACGATTGCGGGGGCGCGGAAGCCGCCTTCGTATGTCGTGCCTTTTCCGCCGAAAAATGGTGTCTGACCGCCGTCCGGCCAGGTGAAGTTTTCGGTGCCATTGTCGGTCGTGAACACGACGATCGTATTCTCATCGTCGCCCATGTCCCTCAGCTTCTGCATGGTATCGCCAACAATGTCGTCAAGCTGCGCCATCCCTGCTTCATGGATGGTCCAGCCATTCTCGGAATTCCGCATCTTCTCGTATTTTTCCGATAGATGAGTAACAATGTGCATCCGTGTCGGGTTGAGCCAAAGGAAGAACGGCTTGCCATCGGCCTTGGCCCTGTCGATAAACTTGAAGGAAAGATCGCGAATCTCGTCGTCGACCGTCTTCATCCTTTCCGGATAGAGCGTGCCGGCATCTTCAATCTTCTGTTTTCCGACCTTTCCCCATCGCGGCATTTCCGTGGGGTCATCGGTTTCCGTGGCCCAGGAATGGACCATGTTGCGCGGCCCCACTACGTTCAGCAGTTCCTGCGGATAGCCAGGGTGGGCGGGGTCTTCCATCGCATCGAGATGATAAAGGTAGCCGAAAAACTCATCGAAGCCGTGAACCGTTGGCAGAAACTCGTTGAGATCTCCAAGATGGTTCTTGCCGAACTGTCCCGTGGCGTAGCCTAGGGACCTCAGCACGGTGGCAATGGTTGGCGCCGCAGCAGGAAGGCCAATGGGCGAGCCTGCCTGGCCAACCGTGGTCATGCCAGTTCGAACCGGAAGCTCGCCGGTGATGAAGTTCGCCCGCCCTGCCGTGCAACTCGCCTCGGCATAGTAGTCGGTAAAGAGCATCCCCTCTGCCGCAAGCTTGTCGAGATGTGGAGTACGACCGGCCATCATGCCGCGATTGTAAGCGCCGATATTCCAGATGCCGACGTCATCGGCCATGATGACCACTATATTGGGTTTTTTACCCGTTGCTTGAGCCATGGCTTTCCGGCTTATGGTGGTGCTCGCAGCCGTGCCAATCGCCGACATGGCGAGCAAAGATCCGCCGGTTAGCAGGATATCCCGCCTCGTTGGAGTCGCGTTTTCTGTCATGCCCATTTCTCCCTTTCTTGGTCAGGCAAAGCAAAGCTCAACACTGCAAGGGCTGCTGGATACGGTCCGATGAGGTTCTCGAATGCTCAGTTGAGATAGCCGTGCGAAAGTGCACGCCGCGTTGAGAATAACAGGGCCTGTCGGCTTGCCTGGACGCGTATATAAGGCGTAGCAAATATAAAGAGAGCAAGTATCTTACCGTAACCTACGGGCGAAACCGCCGATAGGCAGGAACCAATGCCCGGGCGAAAGCCGCCCAGAAATACCGGTAGCGTGAAAGGCGACATCCGTGCTGACGCGATATCATCTCCGCGACTTCTATGTCGCTCGATAGAATTCGGCGGGGTCGCGTATTTTACTGTAACCTACTTCAAGAACGCGGCTGTGAGGGATAGTTATCTTGATCGAAGATCGGGGACACGCACGGTTATATGAATGGCGATAAGCTGCGAGGGTGACGAACATGATACCTGACCGGCGCGCAGTGGACGACGCGGGATTTCAGGGTCTGGTCTGGGTGGCCGGCCGTACCTACACCATGGGATCGAACGAGCATTATGTGGAGGAGGCCCCCGCCCATCCGGTGACAGTCGACGGCTTCTGGATCGACGCCACCCCTGTCACCAACCGCCAGTTCGCCTCGTTCGTCAAAGCCACCGGACATGTAACCGTCGCCGAAAGGGCTCCCCGTGCCGAGGACTATCCTGGAGCGCTTCCCAAAATGCTGCGAGCCGGATCTCTGGTGTTCACCCCGCCGAAAGCCGTCGTCGGCCCAGACATTACCCAGTGGTGGTCATTCAAGTTCGGCGCGGACTGGCGACACCCTTACGGCGGTCGCACCGATATCCGCGGCAAGCTCGATCATCCTGTCGTTCATATCGCCTATAGCGACGCCAAGGCCTATGCGGCCTGGGCGGAAAAAGATCTGCCGACCGAGGCAGAGTGGGAACTGGCGGCGCGCGGCGGCCTTGACGATGCGGAATATGCCTGGGGTGACGAGTTGAACCCGGAAGGAAAGCTCATGGCCAACACCTGGCAGGGCACCTTCCCTGCGCTGAGCACTAAGCCAGCCGGTGCGGATAGAACGTCCCCCGTCGGATCCTTTCCATCAAACGGCTACGGCATCTACGACATGATCGGCAATGTCTGGGAATGGACCTCTGACTTCTGGTCGACACGCCATCCCGAGCCTGCCAGCCATTCGTGCTGCATCCCCAGCAATCCCCGCGGAGGCGACGCCGACGCCAGCTACGATCCGCGGCTGCCTGACATCAGGATCCCGCGGCGCGTGCTCAAGGGCGGATCCCACCTCTGCGCGCCGAACTATTGCAGGCGCTATCGTCCCGCCGCCAGACATGCCGAGCCTGAGGACACGTCCACAAGTCATGTCGGCTTCAGATGTGTCAAGCGCGCGTGAAGCGGCGTCATGGCCACATGACGCGTCGGCGGAATAAGCCACCGATGGTGACAAGACCTTTCATGACCTGTCCTTTGTGGTCCGCAGGTTATGGGCGTACTCCCGTCGATTGCGGTTAGCGACGGCAGCGCGAAACTGGAGTTGATGCCTGTCGGACATGCTTTGAACGGCGGATTCCGATTTCGTTCCCGTTCGCTACTGTAAACTACGTTGCTTCCGCCCTATTCTGGATCATCATGCACCACTTATAATGCGATGCGGCCTCCGAACTTGCAGAGACCGCCTTGGAGGTAGGATGGATGGATTACGACACACGGTTCGCCAAGCGGATCTTTCCTGCCAGCGCCAAAACCATCGATTCACTGGCCGCCCGTGACGACAACTTCCGCGAACTTTGTGCCGACTTCTCCATTGCAGACGAACTGAGGAGAAAATGGGAAACATCCTCCGCCGCAGAGCGAAATGAGCGCCACGCGGAATGCCTCGAACTCGTGGAGACGCTGCGCAACGAGATCGAAGCCGCTCTGGAAAATGCCAGTGTGACCGTGATCAAGCTTCTCCCTCGCCGTTGAGGACCAACTCCGGCACCAAAGACGGTCATTTCTGATCGGTCAGATAGATGGTTTTCCAGTCATCCTTCATGTCGACAATCGTCCATCCCTGAGCCTGTGCCTCGTCCAGGCCCTTGTCGAACTGGCCGATGCTGGACTTCCTGTCATAGGCAAATTGGGACCCGCAGGCGAAGCGATGGCCGGTCCGGCCCAGACCAGCATCCGTCCGCAACAATATTCGCTCCAAGAGAGGTTTGCGCGTATCTTACCGTAGTATCTGCCAGTCCGACGCAGCGGCAGCGGGACGATTACTCGTTCGGCGGTCGGTCGGAAATCAGGTCGGCAACGCGGTCTCCGATGTGACTGTTGGAGCGAACGCGGATCAACAGTGCATACTGTATGTTACTGGCGCGCTCGCGGTACTCGCCATACCCTTCCGAATAAAACGGTCCACATCACGGTGGATCGTTGCCGGGGGAACCGAGATGAAAAGCAGTATCCTGACTTTGGCTGCACTATTAGGCGGCACTGCGCTTACACTTTTTTCCATCGGCGGGACGGCTGCATCGGCTCAGGTGGTCAATGGAACACCCGGCACTCCCAGTGCGACGACCACAATCGACGGCCGGCAGATCCCGCCGCCGCCAGGGCAGTTTGGCGGCACGACAAATCTCGACGCGCTCCAGTCGACGCCGTATTGGCAGCCACAAGTTGTACCACCTAAGGGTGCACCCAACGTCTTGCTGATCTTGACCGATGATGTCGGATTTGCGGCCCCGAGCACCTTCGGCGGCGTCATTCCGACGCCAACGCTCGACCGGATTGCCAACATAGGCCTGCGCTACACGAACTTCCATACGACATCGCTGTGTTCCCCCACACGCGCCGCTCTTATCACGGGCCGTAATCATCATTCGGTGGGCTTCGGTGTGATCAGCGAGGCGTCGACCGGTTATCCGGGCTACGACAGTGTCATCACCACGGACAACGACACGATCGGTACGATCCTAAAGGCCAATGGTTATGCAACGTCGTGGTTCGGCAAGAATCACAACACACCATCTTTCCAAACCAGCCAGGCGGGTCCCTTCGATCAATGGCCCATCGGAATGGGATTTGAGTATTTCTATGGCTTTGTCAGCGGCGAGACCAACCAATGGCAACCGGACCTCTACCGCAATACCACGCGTGTCTATCCCTATCTGAACAACCCCACTTACAACCTCACGACGGACATGGCGGACGACGCCATCAACTATCTCAACCAACTCAACCAGCTCGATCCCAAGAAGCCATTCTTCCTCTACTACGCACCGGGTGGGACACATGCGCCTCATCACCCGACCCCCGAGTGGATCAAGAAGATCAGCGACTTGCATCTGTTCGACAAGGGATGGAATGCACTGCGCGACCAAATCTTCGCCAACCAGAAGAGGCTGGGTGTTGTCCCTCAGGATGCGCAACTGACACCTTGGCCGGATAAGCTTATCAAGCCGTGGGACGTCCTTTCGGCTGACGAAAAGAAGCTTTTCATCCGCCAGGCCGACGTTTACGGAGCCTACCTCGCCTATACCGACAATGAAATCGGCCGGGTCGTCAAAGCGGTCGAGGACATGGGCAAGCTCGATGACACGCTGATTATCTTTATCAGTGGCGACAACGGCGCGAGTGCGGAAGGCTCCCCGGCTGGAACGCCAAACGAGATGACGTTCTTCAACGGCGTCGACGTGCCCGTCCAGGACCAGCTCAAATTCTACGACGCCTGGGGGTCGGCGTTGACCTATCCGCATTATTCAGTCGGCTGGGCTTGGGCTTTCGATACGCCCTTCAAGTGGACCAAGCAGGTCGCTTCCTATTTTGGGGGCATTCGCAACGGTATGGCCATCGCATGGCCGGGCCACATCAAAGATCCGGGTGGGGTGCGCAACCAGTTCCACCATGTCATCGACATCGTCCCAACGATCTTGGAAGCGACGGGCATCCGCGCCCCTGAGACGGTCAATGGGATTACCCAGACGCCGATCGAAGGCGTGAGCTTAGCCGACACATTCGACAAGGCAAACGCCGGTGCGCCATCGAAACATTCGACCCAATATTTCGAGATGTTCGGCAATCGCGCGATCTATCACGATGGGTGGATCGCCTCCACATTGCCCTATCGGGAACCTTGGAACGGAACGGCTCCGATCCCGAAAGACATTGTCAACGGCGTGACCTGGGAGTTGTTCGACCTGTCCAAGGACTGGACGCAAAACAATGATCTGGCGGCCGCCAATCCCGGCAAGCTGAAGGAGTTGCAGGATTTGTTCTGGATCGAGGCCACGAAGTACCAGGTTCTGCCGTTGGACGCCTCGGCTTTGACGCGCTTCATTCTCCCGCGACCGAGCACTGTCGCCGGACGCAATGACTTCATCTATACGAAACCCATCGTCGGCGTGCCCCTTGGGACTGCACCGAGCGTCCTCAACAAGTCCTTCACGATTACGGCCGATATCGATGTGCCCGCGGGCGGCGGCAACGGCATGCTTGTGACCGCGGGCGGGCGCTTCGGGGGATGGGGCTTCTACCTGCTCAAAGGGAAGCCAATCTTTGTCTATGACCTATTGGACCTCGCCCGGCCAAGGGTGGAGGGCGCAGCGGCATTGACGCCCGGAAAGCACAATCTCGTCTTCTCCTTCAAGTCCGATGGGCCTGGCCTCGGCAAAGGTGGCAAGGGGACAATCACGATCGACGGCGTCGAGTCGGCAAACGGGACCTTCCCAAACACCATTCCCTTTGCTCTAGAAGCGAGTGAAACCTTTGATATCGGCTCCGACACGGGAACCGGTGTCGACGATAACGACTACCAGGCACCGTTCGCCTTCGACGGCAAGCTGAACAGCTTGAAGATAGAACTTCAGCCGCAACCTTGAGGCAAGAGGTCCAGCGCAGAGCGCCCCGTCGCCAAGGTGGCCCATGCCGAAAGTAGACGTTGACCTGGACCTTGGGAATCTGCGCCATGAACACAGCTCACCGACGCACGCTTCTCACCCTGTTCGCGATCGCAGAGGGCGCGACGGGGCTGGGGCTTGTCGTGGCGCCGTCGATGCTCTTCGTTCTTCTGTTCGAGGCAAGGCCGGTCGCTTCGGAGGCACCGCTGATCGCGCGGATCTGCGGTGCGGCGCTGCTCGCTCTTGCCGCAGCAAGCTGGGGTGCGCGTGACGCCGACGACAGGCGCAGGACCCTGGGGCTCCTCGTCGGAGTGACGCTCTACAATTTCCTGACCACGGCGGTCTTGGCCTATTCCGCTCTCGTTCTGGAGATGATCGGCATCCTGTTGTGGCCCGCGATCCTTTATCACGCGGCGACTTCCCTATGGTGCTTGCTCGCTATCTGGCGGGCGCGGTAGGCCGAGTCGTCGTGGCTCCTTGAGGGTCATTTATGGCTTTGGCCGCTTCGGGTCGCGGGCTGCCACGAGGCGCGATGTCCGCTTCTGCAGGTCACGCGCCGGAGTCCCCTTCCCTCGATCCGCGAAAAGTCATCGAACGGGCCCGATGCGGTGCCTTTGATGGACGAGGATCAGTTTCTGCGGTAGGTTACAAAAGAGATAGTTAATAAAATCTCCGGTAGTCACGTCCCTCAAGAGCGGGTGAGGAGCAAGTCGTGCAGGATACATTGCCATCACGGCGTGATATCGCGCCGGATTCGACGCGCCCACCCCCGACCCATGATGATGTTCGGGCTCAGCTTAATCGAATCATTACCAGCCCGCAGTTTCCGCATATCGGTCGGAGTGCTGCATTTCTCACCTATGCCGTGGAGGAGACGCTTGCGGGCCGCGCAGACCGGATCAAGGGTTACTCTATCGCCGTCGAAGTCTTCAAGCGCTCCAACGGCTTCACGCAGGATGATCCGGTTGTGCGGATCGAGGCCGGAAGGCTCAGGCGGGTGCTCGAGCGCTATTATTTTACAGCAGGTCAACACGATCCGATCCGAATAGACATTCCGAAAGGTGGTTACGTGCCGACCTTTGCCTGGACTAGTCCGAGCGAAGACAATTCCGATGCTGAAGACCAAAGTCTGCCGCCGGAGCGCGCCGATACCCTTTTTCCCGGCTTAAGACGGCATATGTGGGCAGTGGCCCTTGGGTTGGTTGTGATCGTGGGCGGCGCTGCAGCCCTGGCTGGCTTGACCTCCATTCGATTTGGCCCGATCTGGCCCTTCGCGACTGCCGACATAACGGGATCTGATGGACCGACATTGGTGATCGCTCCATTTGCTAATCTCGGCGATGGTCCTCAGGCGCAACTCTATACGACGGGCCTGACCGAGGAACTCCTCACTGCCCTTCCCCGCTTCAAGGAGATCAAGGTCTTCGGTCGCGAGACATCCAGATCGTTGCCGCCCGAGGTGGAGACATCGCGGATTCGCGGGGAATTTGGCGCACGCTTCCTGCTGGTAGGCGGTGTTCGCGTCTCCGGAAGCCGAGTCCGTGTGACGGCACGTCTGCTCGACACGCAGACCGATGAGATCCTCTGGTCGCAGACCTACGACGACGACATCGGCGTCCGCGACCTGTTCACCATCCAGTCCGACGTCGCAAACAAAGTTGCGACCGCCGTGGCGCAGCCCTATGGCATCATGGCCCAGGCTGATGTCTCCAACCCGCCGCCTGACGATCTTGGCATCTACGGCTGCACGCTGAGCTTTTATGCTTATCGTGCCGAGTTGAGCATCGAGCGGCACGGAGAGGTTCGAAACTGCCTCGAAAGTGCTGTCGCCCGCTATCCATCCTTTGCGACCGCCTGGGCGATGTTGTCCATCCTCTACCTTGACGAGGATCGTTTCAGGTTCAACCGAAAGCCCATTTCGTCCGCGCCGATAGATCGCAGCTTTCAGGCCGCCCGCCGTGCCGTTCAACTGGATCCCGGCAGCACCCGCGCCCTTCAGGCGCTGATGACGACGTTGTTTTTCAGCCAGCGGGTTCCGGAGGCACTTCAGATCGGCGAACGGGCACTGGCGACCAATCCGAACGACACCGAATTGCTAGGAGAGTTTGGTACCCGGCTGGCGATGAGCGGGGAGTGGCAGCGCGGGGCCGCGCTGCTGGATCATGCCATTGCTCTCAACCCTGCCGGCGGCGGCTACTATCGCGGAACGCGCGCACTCGCAGCCTACATGCTGCACGACGGCAAGACTGCGGTCATCGAGATCAGGCAGGCGGACCTGCAGAAGTTCCCGCTATTCCATGCTGTGGCTGCCGTCATCTACGTCGACGCCGGATTGATTGAGGACGCCCGCAGAGAGGCCGCGCGGTTCAACGAAATGAGACCCGACTTCATTCCGAACATCGTGGCCGAGCTCAAGGCGCGCAATTTCCAGCCACAGGATCGGGCACGGATGATTGCCGACCTGCGAACGGCCGGGCTTCCTGCAATGGACGAGGTGCAGGCGACCATGTCGCTGCCGATCGATGGTTCCAAGGTCCTTCAGCCGCGGTAGCGCTGCTGTCACGACAACTGGCACAGAACATACCCGATGTTACACGCGCACGCCGTCTTCTCCGTGTAGGCTATGGTCGCTGATAATCGTTCTTTCATACCCGAGACCCAGGGAGCGACCTCAGTCGTCCGAGCAAACCATTTAGAAGGGATTTGTCGATGACCAAAGCACCCCAGCGAGCGTTGAACCCTGCCGTGGCGGCGGTGTCTTCCGCGGCACTCGGCTTGATGATCACCTTGGGATCTGGATCGGCTGCAAGCGCTGCCGACGCAGACGCCAAGAAGCTCGTGAAAACAATGTCCGACTACCTGGCCGCAGAAAAGGCGATCTCCTTTTCGTATGACACCAACCTGGAGGTCGTCACCGTCGACCATCAGAAGCTTCTGCTGGCAAGTTCCGGCAAGATCGAAATGGGCCGGCCAGATAAACTCCGGGTTACCCGGTTTGGCGGATTCGCCAACGTTGAGGTCACATTCGACGGCAAGACGCTCTCGCTCCTCGGCAAGAACGCCAACCTCTATGCCCAGGTAGAAGTTCCAGGTACCGTAGATCACCTGATCGACGAATTGCGTGACAAGCTCCACAGACCCATACCGGGTGCCGATCTTCTGCTCCCGGATGCCTATGACGAGCTGATGCGCGACGTGGTCGACGTCAAGGACCTCGGCAGCGGTGTCATCGGCGGCGTCGAATGCGACCACCTTGCATTCCGCACCAAGGAAGTCGACTGGCAGATATGGATCGCTCAAGGCGAGCATCCGTATCCCTGTCGATATGTCATTACCGCAAGCCAGGTGGATCAAGGCCCACAATACAGCGTCCAGATCAGTGACTGGAAGACCGGCACCGATGTCGTTGCCAACGATTTCGGTTTCAAAAACACCACGAACGCCAAGAAAGTCGACCTGACGAAGCTTGCCGATATCGACGAGCTTCCTGATCACTTTGCCATGGGAGGCACCAAATGACCATTGTGAGAAAACTGAAACTCCTGCTGCTCGCTACGGCGATCGGCGTGTCCGGCCTCGAACTTGGAAACGGGCTTTCGATTCCGGGACTGGATGGCGTCTTCACGCCAGCAGAGGCCAGGGTCGGCCGGCCGCTGACACCCGTGAGTGTCGCTGGAGTTGCGCGCCGCTCGGTCCGGCGTTGCGCCGTCGGCGTCTATAATTGCTAGAAAACAGGCCCGGCGAACGCATTCGACAAGCGCCCAGCATGAGGGAAATCGGCCAACGCCGAGCTGCAGACCCCAATTCCGACATCGGCAGGACAAGCGCGGCAATGCCGCAGACGGACAGATGCTACTGTAACATACCTATCCGCAGGCGGGCGTTGCGCCAGAGTTTAGCGGAGATTGATGATATGTTCGATTCGTCGGCGACCACGATGGAGACCGACAAAGCAGGGGGAGTTTCATGACGGCATTACTTCTACGCGCTGCGGTCCTTTGCGCGGGTCTCGTGGCCACCTCGCCCGGCTGGGCGGCCGATCCGACGCCGCTAACACCCGATGCAAAAGTAGTCGAGAGCCCGACCGGTTGGACCTTCACCGTCGCGCCGTATTTCTGGATGGCAGGGATTTCCGGAGACATTGCGCAATTCGGATTGCCGGAGGTTCATATCGACTCCGATTTCGGCGACATCCTGCAGAACCTCGATTTCGCCTTCATGGCCGCGGGTGAAGCGCGGTACGACCGGTTCAGCATCTTCGGCGACATCATCTACACCAAGCTTGGCGCAGACGCGAATACGCCGCTTGGCATTCTCGCCGACAGCGTCGACGTCACCTCAAAGACTTTCGCCGGACTTCTCGGGGTCGGCTACTCTGTGCTGGAGGACCAGTCGGGACACCTCGATGTCGTCGGCGGCATCCGGGTGTGGTCGGTCGACACCAACATCTCCTTCAATGGCGGGATCCTCGGTGGCGTCGAGCAAGAGGACAGCGCGACCTGGGTCGACGGTCTGGTGGGCGTCCGAGGCAACTATTTCTTCACGCCGGAGATCTATCTGACAGGATGGGGGCTCGTCGGCGCCGGCGGCGCGGATCTCGACTGGGATGTGGCGCTCGCGCTCGGCTACAGGTTCACCGACACGATCTCGGCTGTGGCGGGATACCGCGCACTCGGCGTTGATTACGACAATGACGGCTTTGTCTTCGACGTCGTCCAGCAGGGTCCCATCCTCGGCGTCGTCATCCACTTCTGAGAACGACGTCTGGGACAGCAGATAGAGTTTGGTACGGTGGAGACGTCAATGAAGCTCATGACTTGTCGGCTGATGCCGCTTGCCGCGGCGCTGGTTCTGTCCTCAGGTGCAGCAAACGCCCAGTCGAGCGAAGAACTCGCGAAGAAGCTGTCGAATCCGATCGCTTCGCTGATCAGCGTCCCGTTCCAGTTCAACTATGACCACGGCTACGGTCCCGAAGATGGTGACAAGGCAACGCTGAACATCCAACCTGTCATTCCATTTTCTCTGAACGAGGACTGGAACCTCATATCGAGGACCATCCTCCCGGTCACATGGCAGAACGACATCGCCGGGCCATCCGGAACGCAGTTCGGTCTCGGCGACACGTTGCAGAGTTTCTTTCTCTCCCCAGCTAAACCAACGGAGACCGGTATCGTCTGGGGTGCCGGACCGGTGTTCCTCCTTCCCACCGCGACCGACGAGCTCCTTGGTGGCGGCAAGTGGGGCGCTGGGCCGACAGCAGTCGTTCTCAAACAGGACGGCCCCTGGACTTACGGCTTTCTCGGGAACCACATCTGGTCGTTCGCTGGTCAAAGCGACCGGGAGGATGTGAGTTCGACGTTCCTCCAGCCGTTCATCTCCTACACGACCAAGGACGCCTGGACATTCTCGCTGAATACGGAGTCCACCTATAACTGGGAAACGAACGATTGGTCGGTGCCGATCAACTTCGCAGTTGCCAAGCTGATCACCATCGACAAGCGGCCGATCAGCCTGACGGCAGGCATCCGCTATTGGGCAGACGCTCCGGAGAACGGCCCGGAAGGACTTGGCTTCCGGCTCGCACTGACGTTCCTTTTTCCAAAGTGAATTCACAGGTCGACGATGCACTCCGCCGAACGGAAATGCATGGAACGCTGACGGTTGAGGATCACAGAGCGATCTTCCCCGTGCTCACCGCAGCCCGTGCAAGCCCGGGCTCGCTCAGGCGGTGCGGGAACTCCGGTAGACCGAGACGCCAAGTTCCCTGATCTTCTTGCGCAAGGTGTTGCGGTTGAGACCGAGAAGATCGGCCGCCTTGATCTGGTTGCCGCGCGTTGCCGTCAGTGCGGCGAGGATCAGCGGATATTCCATTTCGGTCAGCACGCGATCATAGAGGCCGGGCGGCGGCAAATTGTCCCCGAAGCCTGCGAAATAGCTGCGCATGTTCTCCTCGACGGCCTGGGCGATCGTCATCGAACCGCTGCGCATCGGCCCCTTGTCGATCGGGCTGTCGGGCACGTCGGAACGCAGTTCCGCGTCGATGATCTCGCGGGTGATCACGTCCTGCGGGTAAAGCGCCATCAGGCGGCGGATGAGGTTTTCCAGTTCGCGGACGTTGCCCGGCCAGGCATAGGCCTTCATCAGTTCAAGGGCTTCCTGATCGAAACGCTTGGAGCCAAGACCTTCCTTTTCCGCCTGCTGGATGAAATGGCGCACCAGGTCGGGAATGTCCTCGGCGCGGTCGCGCAGCGGCGGCAGGCGCAGCGGCACGACATTGAGGCGGTAATAGAGATCCTCGCGGAAGAGGCCCTGGTTGATTGCCTGCTTCAGGTCCTTGTTGGTGGCGGCAACGATGCGCACATCGGTGCGGATCGGCGTGCGGCCGCCGACGGTGGTGTATTCGCCCTGCTGCAGGACGCGTAAGAGCCGCGTCTGGGCGTCCATCGGCATGTCGCCGATCTCGTCGAGGAAGAGAGTGCCGCCTTCGGCCTGCTCGAAGCGGCCGGTCGAGCGGGTCTGCGCGCCGGTGAAGGCGCCCTTCTCATGACCGAAGAGTTCGGATTCGATCAGGTCGCGCGGGATCGCCGCCATGTTGATTGCGACGAACGGGCCGTTGCGGCGCTTGCCGTAGTCGTGCAGCGCTCGGGCGACGAGTTCCTTGCCGGTGCCGGATTCGCCGGTGATCATCAGCGTCAGGTCGGTCTGCATCAGGCGGGCGAGCACGCGGTAGATTTCCTGCATCGCCGCCGAGCGGCCGACGAGCGGCATGCCGTCCTGCATATCGTCTTCGAGCTTGGCGGGCTTGCGCTTCGGCTCGGCCAGCGCACGGCCGATGATGCCGATCAGTTCGGTGAGGTCGAAGGGCTTCGGCAGATAATCGTAAGCGCCCTTTTCCGAGGCCTTGATGGCAGTCATGAAGGTATTCTGGGCGCTCATGACGAGGACCGGCAGGTCGGGCCGCGCCTTCTTGATGCGCGGCAGCAGATCGAAGGCGTTCTCGTCGGGCATCACCACATCGGTGACGACCAGATCGCCCTCGCCTGCCGAAATCCAGCGCCAGAGGGTAGCGGCGTTGGAGGTGATGCGGACGTCATAACCGGCGCGGCTCAAAGCCTGGTTGAGCACGGTCCGGATGGCCGCATCATCATCTGCAACGAGGATCGTGGCTGTCATCGAGAAGGTCCTGTCGAGCTTGCTATAGAGGCGTCTTCAAGCGAGGCGTCCTTCGACGCCGGCATGAGAACGCGGAATGTCGTGCGGCTGTTCTGGCTGTCGCATTCGATGATGCCGCCGTGATCGCCGATGATCTTGGCGACCAGCGCCAGGCCGAGGCCGCTGCCGTTCGGCTTGGTGGTGATGAAGGGATCGAAGAGATGCGGCAACAGATCGAGGGGAACGCCGGGGCCGTTGTCGTGAACGCAGAATTCCAGCGGCAGCGAAATCTTTTCGCGCGTGCCGGCGACCGAAAGACGGATGCCGGGGCGATAGGCCGTCGTCAGCATGATTTCGCCGTCCGGCCGATCGCCGACCGCTTCGGCGGCGTTCTTCACCAGATTGAGGAAGACCTGGACGAGCTGATCGCGATTGGCATAGACGGCCGGCAGCGACGGGTCGTAACTCTCGGTGACCCGGATGTTGCGGGCAAAACCCGCCTTGGCGACCGCCTTCACATGATCGAGCACGGAATGGATATTGACCGGCATGCGGTCGACAGGGCGTTCGTCGGAAAAGACTTCCATGCGATCGACCAGCGAGACAATGCGATCGGTCTCGTCGCAGATCAGCCGGGTCAGCGCCCGATCGTCGTCGACCGCAGACTGTTCAAGCAGCTGAGCGGCGCCGCGGATGCCGGAGAGCGGGTTCTTGATCTCATGCGCCAGCATCGAGGCAAGGCCGGTCACCGAGCGGGCGGCGGCGCGATGGGTCAGCTGCCGGTCGATCTTGTCGGCCATGGAGCGTTCCTGAAAGACGATGACGACGGCGCCGGGCTCGCTGAGCACAGGGGCGACATAGAGATCGACCAGCTTGTCCTGGCCGAGGCGGGGTGAACTCAGGTCGACGCGATATTCGTTGACCGGCGCCTTGCGCTCGCGCACCTGGTCGATCAGGGCAAGCAGCGGGCTGCCGAAAGGAATGAAGGTCGAGATGCGGTAACGCGCCAGATGCGAGGCGCTGGCGCCGAAGAAGGCCTCGGCCTCCCAATTGGCGAAAACGACGAAGCCGGATTCGTCGACCATGACGACGGGGTTCTGGATGGCGTTCAGCACGGCCATGGCGACGGTCCCGCCGGCGTGATCGGACGGAGATGTCATATCCTTCGTCATGCCGCCTCCCGGCTGTCGACAACACTGGCCGCCAATGCATCGTAAAGACGCGCGGCCACTTCGCGCGGATCGCGCGAGGTCATGATCGCAGCCTTTTCAGCGCCTGACAGATCAGGCGCGAAACGCTGGAGATACCAGCCAAGGTGCTTGCGGGCGTGGCGGATCGCCACCGCTTCGCCGTAAAAATCCAGCATCATCCGGTAATGCTCGACGGCGATATCGGCGATCTCCGGGGATTGCGGTGCCGGCGCCCCTGCTATGACGCCGGCATGCCACGGCCTGCCCTGGCAGCCCCTGCCGATCATGACGGCATCGGCGCCGGAGCGGCGCAATATTTCCTGCGCATCGCCCGCGGTTTCGACATCGCCATTGGCAATCAGCGGGATTGAGATCACCTCGCGGACGGCGCGGATCGCATCCCAATCGGCGCGGCCTTCATAGAATTGCATGCGGGTGCGCCCATGAATGGTCACAAGCTGGATGCCGGCGGCCTCGGCGCGGCGGGCGATATCAGGCGCGTTGATCGAATTCTCATCCCAGCCAAGGCGCATCTTCAGCGTCACCGGAATGTCGACGGCCTTGACCGTCGCCTCGATGAGCCCGAGCGCGTGATCGGGATCACGCATCAGCGCGGAGCCGGAATAACCGCCGATCACTTTCTTTGCCGGGCAACCCATGTTGATGTCGATGATATCGGCGCCGTGATCGGCGGCGATCTTGGCAGCCTCCGCCATCCAGTGCGCCTCGCGCCCGGCAAGCTGCACCATATGCGGCCGGAAGCCCGCAGCGCTGAGCCGCGACCAGGATTCGGCCGTGTCGTTGACCAGTTCGCGGCTCGCCACCATCTCGGTGACGACGAGGCCGGCGCCGAAGCGCCAGGCAAGCTCGCGGAAGGGCATATCCGTGACGCCGGACATCGGCGCCAGTACAACGCGGTTCCGCACGGACACGGGTCCGATTTGGAAAGGCGTTGCGAGTTCCTTGGAAATCAAATGATTATCTTTCGGGCACACAATAGAACTGCATTATTTTTAGCCACTATTCCCTGGCTTGCCAAGGGGGCTGGGACCGGAATTGATATTTTTCGGGCAGATGCTGGAAAAGGCCAAAGCAAGACGTTAGAGCACTCGGGTCAATTCCGCATAATTTAGGGGATTTATGCTGCAAATGCCTTCTAAGCAACCGATATCGGCTGGAATTGTCATCGTTGCCGCCGGCCGCGGCGAGCGCGCGGGATCATCCAAGGAAGGCCCCAAGCAATATCGCATGATCGGCGGCAAGCCGGTTATCGTGCATACGCTTGAAAACTTCATGACATGGGAAGCGGCAACTGAGATCGTCGTCGTCATCCATCCCGATGACGAGGCGCTGTTTGCGAGAGCCTTCCGCCACATCATCTCGGCAACGCCGATCGAAACGGTGCATGGGGGAGCGACCAGGCAGCAATCCGTGCTTGCGGGCCTCAGATACCTCAAGGACAAGCAAATCAGCCATGTGCTGATCCATGATGCCGTGCGGCCGTTCTTCGACCATGATCTCCTGGACCGCATTGCGGAGAGCCTTGACGCCGGCGCACAGGCGGTCCTGCCGGCGATCCCGGTCACAGATACGCTGAAACGCGCCGACGGCGCCGGCACAGTGCTGACAACGGTTTCACGGGAGCATCTTTACGCTGCGCAGACGCCGCAATCCTTCGCCTTCGAAACGATCCTCGAGGCGCATGAGAAGGCGGCCGCAAGCGGACGGAGCGATTTCACCGACGACGCCTCGATTGCCGAATGGCTGGGCATTCCGGTGACGATCGTCGAGGGCACGGCCGACAACGTCAAGCTGACGGTCAAGGACGATATCGCCATGGCCGACGACAAGCTCTCGGCTTCGCTGCTTCCAGACGTGCGCACGGGCAACGGCTACGACGTGCACCAGCTCGTCGCCGGCGATGGCGTGACGCTCTGCGGCGTGTTCATTCCGCATGACCAGAAGCTGAAAGGTCACTCCGATGCCGACGTTGCGCTGCATGCGCTGACGGACGCGCTGCTAGCCACCTGCGGCGCCGGCGATATCGGCGATCATTTCCCACCATCCGACCCGCAATGGAAGGGAGCGGCATCGCAGATCTTCATCGAGCATGCCGCCCGGATCGTGCGCGAGCGCGGCGGCACGATCATGAATGCCGACGTCTCGCTGATCGCCGAGGCGCCGAAGGTCGGGCCGCATCGCGACGCCATGCGGGCAAAACTGTCGGATTATCTCGGCATCGATATCGAGCGTTGCTCGGTCAAGGCGACGACCAACGAGACGATTGGCTTCGTCGGCCGGCGCGAAGGCATCGCGGCGATTGCCACGGCGACCGTCGTCTATCGCGGGAGGAAATGATGAGCCTTTTTCCCGACGATATCATTTCGATGGCGGAGGCGATCATCCGTGACTTCACGGTTGCCGGCCTCATGGTGTCGACCGCCGAATCCTGCACCGGCGGGCTGATCGCCGGGGCGCTGACGGAGATTTCGGGTTCGTCCGCCGTCGTCGACCGCAGCTTCGTCACCTATACGAATAGCGCAAAGATCGAGATGCTCGGCGTGCAGGCGGAAACGCTGCTGCGCTTCGGGGCGGTCTCCGAGGAAACGGCGCGACAGATGGTGCAGGGCGCCCTCTTCCGCTCACGCGCCGAGATCGCCGTTGCCGTCACAGGCATTGCCGGCCCCGGCGGCGGATCGGCGGAAAAACCGGTCGGCCTCGTGCATCTCGCCGCCAAATCGCGCGCCGGCACGCTCATCCATCGGAAAATGCTCTATGGCGATATCGGCCGCAGCGAGGTCCGGCTGGCGACGATCAGGACGGCGCTGGAGATGGTGCGCTCGCTCCTTGCCGCCTGACGCGGGTTCGCCCATCAAACCGGCGTGTAGATCCTGTTTGCGCGCGTCTCGAAGGCTTCGGTGAACATGCGGAAGGCGCGATCGAACATCGAGCCCATCAGCGCGCCCAGGATGCGGCTCTTGAACTCGTAATCGATGAAGAAATCGACGGTGCAGCCGCCAGATGGCGTCTCGGCAAAGTGCCAGCGATTGTCGAGATATTTGAACGGGCCATCGATATATTTGACCTCGATGACGTGTTCGGCCCGGTTCAGCAGCACCTGTGTCGTGAAAGTCTCGCGGATCGCCTTGTAGCCGACCGTCATGTCGGCGACGAGCAGGATCTTGCCGTCGCGCTCCTTGCGGCTCCTGATGGCGAGCGCTTCGCAGAGCGGCAGGAATTCCGGATAGCGCTCGACATCGGCGACGAGGTCGAACATCTGCTCGGGCGTGTGCGGGACGGGACGGTGCGTTTCGAATTGCGGCATAAGCGGCAATTAATCGGGCCGGCCGAGAAGATCAAGAAGCTCGCGCATCTGGCGGCGGGATTTTTAGAGCCTTTCCTGGTCAGATTGCAGCATTCTGCCGGAGCAGGTTTTCGTCAGGGCGGAGGCGATTGGCGAAGGGCATACCCCTTGGTACGTCCGAGCCGATCGCCTCTGCCCTGGCGCAAAGATGCCCGGCCCTTCGGGTTGGCTGAAACGGGCCGGCTGATCGACCGGCCGGCTTGGCCGTAGAGCCGGGCTACGACGCGCGCCGGCCGGTCGACCATCCGACTCCGTTTGAGCCAACAGAATGCTGCAATCTTACCAGGAAAGGCTCTAGCTGAAGAACCGGCACATCGGGACCATGTGCGGCGATGCCCGCGACGAGGCGCGGAGCGAATTTCTCCTCGAAGGTCCAGATGAAGTGGAGGAATTCCAAATCGATCTTCTCGATACAGCCCGGCGCCATTTCGGGGCGAGTGCGGCCGATCCATTTCGCCCACCGGCTGATTGCGCCCCAGATGCAGACAAGCTGCGGCATGCGGATCCAAACAACGAAATCGGTGCGCGGCAGCCGGATGTCCAAGGAAGACGGATTCGTGCCATCCATGATCCAACGTTCTTCGAGGATCCGGCTGGCGATGATCTTTCTCTGCTCGACCCTGTCGCGCGTGACCCAGCCTGGAAGCCAATAGACGTCGCGGTCGAGCGAAATGTAGGAAAGCCCGAAGCGCCTGGCGATCTTCAGCGACAGCGTCGATTTACCGCCGCCCGAACAGCCGATGACGAGGATTCGGCGGGCAGTACGGATATGCTCTGCAGCCTGTTTAGGATCGGTGATCTGCTGACCCGGCGGCAGTTCTACTTTTTGATCCATCATGCAACTCCCTCGACCCAGACGCGTGCTTCGCCGGCGCGACTCAAGCGCTAAGAGCGGCGAACCGGTTAGCTGCTTTGCGCGATCTTATGATGACGGTGGAATTTGCAAGCCCGTGATCGCGAAGCGCCGCTTCGATCAGAGGTGCGGCATCGCGCTCGAAATTCCAGATATAGGCAAGCGCGTCCAGCGAGAGGCGTTCCGGGCAGCCGGCAGGCAGTTCGGGACGGTTGCGCCCAAGATAACGGAATGTTCGCGAGACCGCGCCGTACAGGCATGCATATCTGGGCAGCCGAAGCCAAATGACCGCGTCTGCGCGCGGCAGGCGAAGATGGAAGGAGTTGAGGCCGGTTCCATCCATGATCCAGCGTTGTTCCGCCACCGCCTTGGCGATCAGTCGGTCGATCTCGTCGCGCGGTCTCTTTCTCCAGCCCGGTAGCCAGTAGAAATCGCGGTCCATGGAAATGTAGTCAAGGTCGAGCGCTTGCGAGAGCCGCTTTGCCAGCGTGCTCTTGCCGCTGCCGGGGCAGCCGATCACCAGAATACGGCTGGCTTCGATCAGCGGCGATTTCAATCCGGAGGTGATGTTCATCGTCGACTGCCCAAAGAAAAACCGCGGCGAAAATCGCCGCGGTCCAATCAAAAAGCAAGTGCTGGTCTTATTCGGCTGCGATCAACAGCTTCTTCTCGCGTGCCGCCCGCAGCCGGGCGAAGTCGTCGCCGGCATGGTGGGAGGAGCGGGTCAGCGGGCTGGAGGCGACCATCAGGAAGCCCTTGCTGTAGGCGACGGTCTCGTAGGACTTGAACTCGTCTGGGGTGACGAAGCTTTCGACCTTATGGTGCTTGCGGGTCGGCTGCAGATACTGGCCGATCGTCAGGAAGTCGACATCGGCGGTGCGAAGATCGTCCATCAGCTGCAGGACTTCGTTTCGCTCTTCGCCAAGGCCGACCATGATGCCCGATTTGGTGAACATGGTGGGATCGAGTTCCTTCACCCGCTGCAGCAGGCGGACGGAATGGAAGTAGCGAGCGCCGGGGCGAACCGTCAGATAGTTGCCGGGCACCGTTTCCATATTGTGGTTGAAAACGTCGGGCTTGGCGGCGACGACGCGCTCCAGCGCCCCCGGCTTCTTCAGGAAGTCGGGGGTCAGGATCTCGATCGTCGTCATCGGCGAGGCAGCACGGATTGCCCAGATCACCTTTTCGAAGTGTTCGGCACCGCCGTCCTCCAGGTCGTCACGGTCAACCGAGGTGATGACGACGTGGCTGAGGCCCATCTCCTTGACCGCCTTGGCGACATTCTCCGGTTCGGCCATGTCGAGCGCATTCGGCTTGCCGGTGGCGACATTGCAGAAAGCGCAGGCGCGGGTACAGATCTCGCCCATGATCATGAAGGTCGCGTGCTTCTTGTCCCAGCACTCGCCGATATTCGGGCAGCCGGCCTCCTCGCAGACGGTAACGAGCTTATGCTCCTTCACGATCGCGCGCGTCTCGGCATAACCCTTGGAGGTCGGCGCCTTGACGCGAATCCAATCCGGCTTGCGCATGACTTCCGTGTCCGGCCGATGCGCCTTCTCCGGATGCCGCACGCGCTTGGCGTCGGGATTGATCGTATCGAGGATCGTCACCATTGCAGTTTCAGCTTTCTACCGCCCCTATGCGGCAAATCAATCGGATCTAGCGCCGCACCAGCCGCACAAGGAATATCAACAAGCAGGCGCCGAGGAAACCCGTCACGAAATAGCCGAGCCGCCCGCCGACCACCTCGAGATGAAACTGCGCGAGGATGGCGCTTGCGACGACCGAGCCGACGATGCCGAGCACGATGTTCAGGAAAATCCCATATCGCGCCTCCATCAGCTTGCCGGCGAGCCAGCCTGCAAGTCCGCCGATGATGATTGCCGAAATCCAGCCGACGCTTTCCATGCCTGCCCCTACCCTCAAGTTGGCCCTCAGTTACGCCTCAAGCGACCGCTCTCGCGATCAGAACCACGATAATGGCGCCGACGGTGGCGTGGATGATCTGCACGACCAGCGCGTTTTCAATGCCCAGCGAAATGCCGAGCGCGCTGAACAGATAGCCGCCGACGAAGGCGCCGATGATGCCGCTCAGCAGGCATCTTATCAACCCGCCGCCACCGACGACCAGGCTTGCAAGGAAGCCTGCAACCAGGCCGATCAGCAAAAACACCAGCAATGCCTGCGTCTCCATAGACATGATGTTTTCCTTTCTTGTTTTCCACCCCAGCGGAGTGGCTTTCCACTCCGCTGGGGGGATGGCTTTGCCACCCCGGCGGGACGGCTTTGCCGCCCTGAGATAAAGGGCGGATTGGGAAATTATCAAGCGTTCAGGACGCGGCCGTAAGCATCAAGCACCGCTTCCTTCATCGATTCGGATACCGTCGGATGCGGGAAGATCGTGTGCATCAGTTCTTCCTCGGTCGTTTCGAGGTTCATCGCGACGACGAAGCCCTGAATGAGCTCGGTGACTTCGGCGCCGACCATGTGGGCGCCGAGCAGCTCGCCGGTCCTCTTGTCGAAGATCACCTTCACCATGCCCTGGTCTTCGCCGAGCGCGATCGCCTTGCCGTTCGCTGCGAAGGAGAAGCGGCCGACGCGGATGTCGCGGCCGAGTTCCTTGGCCTTCGCTTCGGTGATGCCGACGGAGGCGACCTGCGGATTGCAATAGGTGCAGCCCGGGACCTTGCCCTTGTCGGTCGGATGGACATTGGGAAGGCCGGCGATCTTTTCGACGCAGACGACGCCCTCATGCTCTGCCTTGTGCGCCAGCATCGGCGGGCCGGCGACATCACCGATCGCATAGATGCCGGCGATATTGGTCTTGCCGTAACCGTCGATGACGACGCAGCCGCGGTCCGTCTTGACGCCGAGCGCCTCGAGACCGAGGTTTTCGATATTGCCCTGAACACCGACGGCCGAAATCAGCCGGTCGGCGGTGATCTGCTGCACCTTGCCATCGGCCGTCTCGACATGGGCGGTAACGCTGCCGGCACCCTTCTCGACCTTCGAAACCTTGGCGCTGGTGAAGATCTTGAGGCCACGCTTTTCAAGCTGCTTGCGGGCGATCGCCGTGATCTCGGCATCCTCGACCGGCATGATGGTCGGCATGACTTCGACGACCGTGACATCAACGCCCATCGAGCGATAGAAGCTGGCGAATTCGATGCCGATCGCGCCCGAGCCCATAACGATCAGCGACTTCGGCAGAACATCCGGCTTCAGCGCTTCGAAATAGGTCCAGATCAACTTGCCATCCGGCTCGATGCCGGGCAGCGCGCGCGGACGGGCGCCGGTGGCGATGATGATGTGTTTGGCGGTATAGGTGCCCTCGCCGCTCTTGACGTTCTTCGGCAGCGGATGCTGCGGCTCGACGACGGCCTTCGACGACTTGCCGACGACGACCTCGCCGGGCTTGATGATCTTCGCCTCGCCCCAGATGATGTCGATCTTGTTCTTCTTCATCAGGAAGCCGACGCCGGCATTCAGACGGGCGGAGACGGCGCGCGAGCGGCCGACAACGGCCTTGGCATCCGGCTTGACCGTGCCTTCGAGAACGAGGCCGAAATCCTTGAAGTGATTGGCGTGGTCGAGCACCTCGGCCGAGCGCAACAACGCCTTGGTCGGGATGCAGCCCCAGTTCAGGCAGATGCCGCCCATATGCTCGCGCTCGACGATCGCGGTCTTGAGGCCGAGCTGGCTGGCGCGGATGGCAGCGACATAGCCGCCGGGACCCGAGCCGATGATGATGACGTCGTAGGATTCAGCCATGTGTTTCCTGCCTTTGTTACGCTGCGCTGCGGGTCATGAGCACCCACGCATGTCTCTTGCTGTTTTCGAAGAGCGGCACGGCATCGGCGCGCGCAGCCTCCAGGAATCCGTTTCTTCCATAAAGCGACAAAGCCGCTTCGTTGTCGCTTGCGGTGATCAGGCTGACGGGCCGCCGATCGGCCCTGTCGATCTGATCGTCCAGCAGCCTGCGTCCGATGCCGATGCCGCGCAGGTGGCGATAGACGCCGAGACTGCCGATGAACCAGCTTCCGACCACCGTCTTCTGCAAGGCAAGCATCGGTGCGGTCGCCGGTATCGTCGCCTCGATATCGCCTATCCCCTCAGCCAGCGCATGGCCGATCGCCACACCCGCGACCTCGCCATAGGCCTCGGCAATGACGGCATCCCGCCAGCCGCCGACAGCCTCCTCCTCGCCCATCTTCAGCCGGCCCTGCTCCAGCGGCGTGTCGCTCACGCCGTTTTCCACACCGGCAAACCAGAGCCAGGAAGCAAACCCGCGCGATGCGATATCCGCCAGAATCGCCAGCTCCGAGGCATCCCGCCGTGAGGCCTGCCGGAGGGCGATGAAGGAGGTCATGCTCAGATCCCCAGCATCATCCGCACGATCGATTCCAGCCCGCGGCCGAGCGCACGCGTATTCTCCGCATCGAGGTGAATGCCGTCGATCGGTGTGGTCTTGGCGACGGAATTGCCGTCGAAGAAGCCACAACCGAGTTCGTCGGCAAGATCACGATAAAGCGTTGCAAGTTTTGCAGATTCCTCGATGCCACCGGGAAACGACGCGGCGAACGGCACATTGCCCGTCGCGCGGATCGCCGGCGGCGCCACGATCAAAATCTCTGGCCCATCGAATTCGAAGGGCCAGGCGTGATTGCGGATCAGCCGCACGAGCCGGCTGATGCCCTGGCATGCGGCAAAGGCCGAGCCTGCCACGACCGGCTTCATGTCATTGGTGCCGAGCAGAAGGATGACGAGGTCGAGCGGCGCATGCGTCTGCAGGATCGTCGGCAGGATGCGCGCACCGTTGCGGTCGCAATCGGCGAGATGGTCGTCGAAAGCGGTGGTGCGACCGTTCAAGCCTTCGGCGATGATACGCGCGTCACCGCCGAGCGCTGCCTGAAGCACGCTCGGCCAGCGATTCTTGTAGTCATGACGACCGATCGTCTCGGCGTCATAACCCCAGGTCAGCGAGTCACCATAGCAAAGAACGGTCTTGGTCATTTCCGCCTCCGCGCCGCTATCAGACAAGCATGCCCATCGGGTTCTCGATGTAGCCCTTGAAGGCCTGAAGCAGCTCGGCGCCGAGTGCGCCGTCTACGCAGCGATGGTCGGTCGAGAGCGTGACTGACATCACGGTGGCAATCGCCATTTCGCCCTTCTTGACGACGACCCGCTGTTCACCGGCGCCAACCGCGAGGATCGTCGCATGCGGCGGGTTGACGACGGCTGCGAAGTTCTTCACGCCCATCATGCCCATGTTCGAGACCGAGCTGGTGCCGCCCTGATATTCCTCGGGCTTCAGCTTGCGGTCCTTGGCCCGCTTGCCGAGATCGCGCATCTCGTTGGAGATCGTCGACAGGGTCTTTTCCTCGGCCTTGCGGATGATCGGGGTGATCAGGCCGCCGGGGATCGAGACAGCAACGCCGACATCGGCGTGCTTGTGCTTGACCATGTTGCTGTCGGTCCAGGAGACGTTGGCATCCGGAACGTCGCGCAGCGACAGCGCCATGGCCTTGATGACCATGTCGTTGACCGAGAGCTTGTAGGCCGGAGCGTTGTCCTTGCGCGGAGCCGCATCGTTCAGCTGCGCACGCAGCGCCAGAAGCGCATCGAGTTCGCAATCGACGCTGACGTAGAAATGCGGGATCGTCTGCTTGGATTCGACCAGGCGCCGGGCGATCGTCTTGCGCATGCCGTCATGCGGCACGAGCTCGTAGGAGCCAGGTTCGAATAGCTTGAGCACGGCTTCTTCGGACGCGCCCTTCGGTGCAGCGGCGGCCGGAGCCGGAGCTGCGGAAGCTTGCGGAGCGGAAGCAGCAGCGGCCGGGGCTGCAGCCTTGGCGCCGCCACCGGCAACGGCGGCTTCGATGTCGCTCTTGACGACGCGGCCGTGCGGGCCGGAGCCTGCGACTGCCGAAAGATCGATCCCGGCTTCCTTGGCCAGCCTGCGGGCAAGCGGCGAAGAGAAGGTGCGGCTGCCGTCCGATGACACCGAGGCGGGTGCGGCGGCAGGTGCCGGTGCCGCAGCCGGAGTCGACGGGGCCGGAGCCGGGGCAGCTTCGGCCTTCGGCGCCGCTGCACCGTCTGCCTTCGGCGCCGGGGCGGCGGAACCCGCAGCGCTTGCGGCAGCGGAGACATCCTCACCATCGGCGGCAAGAACCGCGATCAGCGCATTGACCTTAACGCCTTCGGTGCCGGCGGCAACGACCAGCTTGGCGACCGTGCCTTCATCGACGGCTTCGACTTCCATCGTCGCCTTGTCGGTCTCGATCTCGGCGATCACATCGCCAGACTTGACCTTGTCGCCTTCCTTGACCAGCCATTTGGAAAGATTGCCTTCCTCCATGGTCGGAGAGAGGGCGGGCATCGTGATATTGATCGGCATCGAAACACCCTCCCCTTATTTGTAGCAAACAGCCTTCACCGCATCGACCACTTCGCCGACGTTCGGAAGGGCGAGCTTTTCGAGATTGGCGGCGTAAGGCATCGGAACGTCCTTGCCTGCGATCGTCAGGATCGGCGCATCGAGATAGTCGAAGGCCTGCTGCATGACGCGGGTGGCGATTTCGGTGCCGACTGATGATTGCGGATAACCTTCCTCGACGGTCACCAGACGGCCGGTCTTCTTCACCGATTCGATCACGGCCGGCAGGTCCATCGGGCGGATAGTGCGAAGGTCGATCAGTTCGACATCGATGCCGAGCTTTTCGAGTTCGGCGACAGCCTTGATCGCATAGGTCATGCCGATGCCGAAGGAGACCACGGTGACGTCCTTGCCCGGACGATGGATGCGCGCCTTGCCGATCGGCAGGACGAAATTGTCGAGCTTCGGCACATCGAAGTGCTGGCCGTAGAGAATCTCGTTTTCGAGGAAGATAACCGGGTTCGGATCGCGGATCGCAGCCTTCAGCAGGCCCTTGGCGTCGGATGCCGTGTAGGGCATGACGACCTTCAGGCCGGGAATGGCGCTGTACCAGGCTGCATAATCCTGGCTGTGCTGAGCGCCGACGCGGGCCGCTGCACCATTCGGGCCGCGGAAGACGATCGGAGCACCCATCTGGCCGCCGGACATATAGAGCGTCTTGGCGGCGGAGTTGATGATCTGGTCGATCGCCTGCATGGCGAAGTTGAAGGTCATGAATTCGACGATCGGGCGAAGGCCGGCCATTGCGGCACCGACGCCGACGCCGGCAAAGCCGTGCTCGGTGATCGGCGTATCGACGACGCGGCGGGGGCCGAATTCCTGCAGCAGCCCCTGCGTGACCTTGTAGGCACCCTGATATTCGGCAACTTCCTCGCCCATGACGAAGACGTTTTCGTCGGCGCGCATTTCCTCGGCCATGGCGTCGCGGAGCGCTTCGCGCACGGTCGTCGACACCATTTCGGTGCCGGCCGGGATTTCGGGGTCGTTCGGAATGACGGCCTTCGGCTCGGCCGGAAGCGGTGCGGAGGCAGAACCGGTGTTGCTCGGCTTCTCTTCCTGGGCAACTTCAGGAGCTGGCGCGGCCGCCGGCTTGGCGGCGGAAATGTCCGAAGCCGATTCGCCGTCCTGCAGCAGCACGGCGATCTTGGTGTTGACCTTGACACCTTCCGTGCCGGCATCGACGAGCAGCTTGCCGATGATCCCTTCATCGACGGCTTCGACTTCCATCGTCGCCTTGTCGGTTTCGATTTCGGCGATCACGTCGCCAGAAGTGACCTTGTCACCTTCCTGCTTCAGCCATTTGGACAGCGTGCCCTCTTCCATGGTCGGAGAGAGGGCGGGCATGAGGATATCGATAGGCATGGGTTCCCTCCCCGATTACAGCAGAATGTCGGTGTAGAGCTCGGATGCATCCGGCTCCGGATCGGCCTGGGCGAAGTCGGCGCTGTCGGCGACGATGTCGCGAACATCCTTGTCGATCGCCTTCAGGTCGTCTTCGGAAGCCCAGCCCTTTTCGACGAGGCGTGCCTTCACCTGTTCGATCGGGTCATGTTCGGAGCGCATCTTCTGCACTTCGTCCTTGGAGCGATACTTCGCCGGGTCGGACATGGAGTGACCGCGATAACGATAGGTCAGCATTTCGAGAATGATCGGGCCCTTGCCGGAACGGCAATGTTCGAGCGCCTCGTCGGCCGCCGCCTTGACGGCGCGGACGTCCATGCCATCGACCTGAATGCCGGGGATGCCGAAGCCGGATCCGCGAAGCGAATAGTTCGACTGCGCGGTGGCGCGGGCAGTCGAGGTGCCCATGGCGTAACGGTTGTTCTCGACGATATAGACGATCGGCAGCTTCCAGAGAGCAGCCATGTTGAAGCTCTCGTAGACCTGCCCCTGGTTGGCAGCGCCGTCGCCGAAATAGGCGATGGAGACATTGTCATTGCCGCGGTAGCGGTTTGCAAAGGCAAGACCTGTTCCGAGCGAGACCTGGGCGCCGACGATACCGTGACCGCCGTAAAAATGCTTCTCTTTCGAGAACATGTGCATCGAGCCGCCCTTGCCGTGGGAATAGCCGCTGCGACGCCCGGTCAGTTCCGCCATGACGCCGCGGGCCTCCATGCCGGTTGCCAGCATATGGCCGTGGTCGCGATAGGCGGTGATGACCTGGTCGCCATCCTTCTGCGCCATCTGCATGCCGACGACGACAGCTTCCTGACCGATGTAGAGGTGACAAAATCCGCCGATGAAGCCCATGCCGTAAAGCTGGCCGGCCTTCTCCTCGAAGCGGCGGATCAACAGCATCTCGCGATAAGCCTTGAGCTCTTCATCGCGATCGAAGTCGGCTACCGGGCCTCCATTCGATGCTTTGGCTGCCGGTTTTGCTGCAGTTTTGCGGCTGGAAACGGTCGCGGTCTTTCGCGGCGCCATTCAACCCTCCCTATGGGTTTGTCGTTTCTTGGTGGCGCGTACCATAGGGAAGAAATATGACCACAGCAATGCCATAATTGCATGGCTCGTATTCGGCGCTAAATTATTGGAAAATCAGCAAAAATTCCAATTAACCTGCTTTCGGTTAATTGGAATAATGATTGAATACGACGATCTCGTCGGCGCGCGACATGTTGAGCTGATAACGCGCTTTTTCGTCCAACATATCCTTGTCGAGCGAGCCGTCACTCAAGAGCGCGACCTGATTTTCCAGATGTTCGCGCTTCGCCTTCAAGACCGCAAGCTCTTTTTCACGGGCAACACGCTGACGCTCGAACGTCTCCGTCGCGCGCAGGCCGTAATCGCCATGGATGCAATGATAACCGAAATAGGAGAGGAAGGCGACCGTCATGGCCGGAATGACGAAGCGACCGATCTTTCTCTTCTTATGATGCTTTGTCCACATACACGCATGCTCTTGAACGCATTACCAATTCGTTCAATCTAGCGCGCAGAGATTAACCGTTCGTTGACTCTAAAAAACGGGCAACAAAAAACCCGCGCCGGGAAGGCGCGGGCCAAGCTATTGGAAATCAGGTCCGATCAGCTGCGAATGATCGAGCGGCCGGCATACTGGGCCTGGGGGCCGAGGCCTTCTTCGATGCGGATCAGCTGGTTGTATTTGGCAAGACGGTCGGAACGCGACAGCGAGCCGGTCTTGATCTGACCGCAGTTGGTGGCGACCGCGAGATCGGCGATGGTCGAATCTTCGGTCTCGCCGGAGCGGTGGGACATGACGGCGGTATAGGCAGCCTTGTGTGCCGTGTTGACGGCATCGAGTGTTTCCGTCAGCGTGCCGATCTGGTTGACCTTGACGAGGATCGAGTTGGCGACGCCCATGCGGATGCCGTCGCGAAGACGGGCGGAGTTGGTGACGAAGAGATCGTCGCCGACGAGCTGGGTCTTCTTGCCGGCCAGGTCGGTCAGCGTCTTCCAGCCATCCCAGTCGTCTTCGGCCATTCCGTCCTCGATCGAGATGATCGGATAGTTGGCGGCGAGCTCGGCCAGATATTCTGCCATGGCGCCCGATTCCAGCGTGCGGCCTTCACCTTCGAGAACGTATTTGCCGTCCTTGAAGAATTCCGTCGAGGCGCAGTCGAGGCCGAGGCACATGTCGTCGCCCGGCTTGTAGCCGGCTTTCTCGATCGACTTCATGATGAAGTCGAGGGCCTCAGGCGCGCTCTTCAGGCCCGGTGCAAAACCGCCTTCGTCGCCGACATTGGTGTTGTGGCCCTGTGCGGCAAGCTCCTTGCGCAGCGTGTGGAAGACTTCCGAACCCATGCGCACGGCTTCGGCGATCGAATCGGCGCCGACCGGCAGGATCATGAACTCCTGGAAATCGATCGGGTTGTCGGCATGGGCGCCGCCGTTGATAATGTTCATCATCGGCACCGGCAGCAGGCTGGCGGAAGCGCCGCCGACATAACGATAGAGCGGCAGGCCGGACGCCTGAGCGGCAGCCTTGGCAACGGCGAGCGATACGCCGAGGATGGCGTTGGCGCCGAGACGAGACTTGTTCGGCGTGCCGTCAAGCTCGATCATGATGTTGTCGATCTGGATCTGGTTTTCGGCGTCGATGCCGCCGATCGCGTCGAAGATCTCGGTGTTGGCGGCTTCGACCGCCTTTTCGACGCCCTTGCCCAGATAACGCTTGCCGCCGTCACGCAGTTCGACCGCCTCATGCGCGCCCGTCGAGGCGCCGGAGGGAACGGCCGCGCGGCCCATGCTGCCATCTTCGAGATAGACATCGACTTCGACGGTGGGGTTGCCACGGCTATCGAGAATCTCGCGGGCGATGATATCGGTGATTGCAGTCATGGGTTCTTCCTGCTCGGTGGGTGATAAATGGTTAGAAACCTGTCTTAGTCGAAGGCGTGCAAATTACAATGCTGCAATAGCCTTCGGACCAGCGTTCGGATGTGGCCTATAGCACGATCATGTCAGACTGTTGAACGTCAAGCCTTGGCGACCGCATCGAAGGCGAGCAGCTTTTCGAGAAGCCGCGGCATATCCTTGAGATAGACCATGTTCGGGCCGTCCGAAGGGGCATTGTCGGGGTCCTGGTGGGTTTCGACGAAGACGCCGGCAATACCGGTAGCGACCGCTGCGCGCGCCAGCGTTTCCACGAATTCCCGCTGACCACCGGAGGATTCGCCCTGCCCGCCCGGCTGCGCCACGGAATGGGTTGCATCGAAGATAACGGGCGCGCCCATCGCCGCCATGATCGGCAGAGAACGCATGTCGGAGACCAGCGTATTGTAGCCGAATGAGGCGCCGCGCTCGCACAGCAGCACGTTCGGATTGCCGCTGGCATTGAGCTTCTTCAGAACGTTCTTCATATCCCAAGGGGCGAGGAACTGGCCCTTCTTGACATTGACGACGCGGCCGGTCTTGGCGGCGGCGATGAGAAGGTCGGTCTGGCGGCAGAGGAAGGCCGGGATCTGCAAGACATCGACGACCCTTGCCACCTCCCCGCATTGCTCGGCGGTATGAACGTCGGTCAGGACGGGAAAGCCGAATTCCTTCTTGAGGTCGGCAAAGACCTCCATGCCCTTTTCGATCCCGATACCGCGTTCGGCCGACAGCGAGGTGCGGTTCGCCTTGTCGAAGGAGCTCTTGTAGACGAGGCCGATGCCGAGCTTTCCGCAAAGCTCTTTCAGCGTGCCGGCAACCATGAAGGCGTGGTCGCGGCTCTCCATCTGGCAGGGACCGGCAATCAGCGACAGGCGGCCGGTATTGGAAAAAGTGACCTGGCCTTGGCCTTCGCCGATCCTGACTTCGGAATTCGTATCAGTGCTCATCGTGTTTCCTCGAAGGCGAAGAGCGTGCCCTGCCCGGGCGCGGGCTTCACCAGAATGCGATTGTTCTTGCGCGTGTATGTCACCCCGTTAGCAGCCAAATACGCTTCTGTCACGGCAAGATCGGCGACAGCGAAGAGGATTGCCCGGCCGCGCAGGCCGCGATCTGCGGATGAGCCGGCGATATCGAAATAGGCCTCCAGCCCTTCCGGCGTCATCAGGCTGATTTTTGCATTCGACGCCGCGATAGAGACGCCGAAACCGGTTTTCTCGACTGCCGATTGCGCCACGGCAAGGCTGACGAAGGCGGCGAAGGCTGCCGGTTCCGGGGTGCAAAGCGCGATCTCGACTATGCCGGTGACACCATTGGCGTGCGTCTCCAGCGCGGCGCGGTCGGCCGGCAGCGGATTGACGCGCTCGACGGTGAAAAGCAGGAGATCAGGCGCGCACAGGTCCCCGGCAAAGGCCAGCTTGAAGCCGGCAATCGCCTCGGAACCGTCCGGCATCGTCATCGGTCGGGTGAATTGCAGCATCTCGCCGGCGCTCGATCCGTTGCCAACGAAATTCTGATGATCGATGCCGGCATCCTTGCTGCCGAAAGCCAGCCCCGAAAGCCCCTCCTCGCCACAGCGGAAACGGAAGGCCTGGTTGCGGGCGGTGAAGACATTGCCTTGGCGCGCCGATGCTTCGCTCTCCTCGACGCTCGCAATCCCGAGCGGCTCCAAATAGGTCTTGTCGGCAAAGAAGACGCAGGCATTCTCCGTTCCGAAGGGATGGCGCGCATCGGCGGCAACGGTGAAGCCGAGCTTGCCAAGCCTCTCGCGCGCCAGATCGATATGGACGACCGGCAGCACGACATGATCCAGCGGGTGCGGTTTGGCGGAGTGCTCGTCCATGATATCCCTCCTGGAAACGGCAAGAGATGTGCGACAGCGCTACCCTCAATGCAAGACTTCTGTGCCAATCCGGCGAATGAAAATAAAAATCTCAACGAGTTGGCGCCAAGTTTTACGGAAATTTAGCTACTTGCGGAACACATATGGAACATATAGTGTCTGTTCTGGATTTGTTTCAATCACGAGGTCACAACGTCGATGCTCACGCGCAAACAACAGGAGCTTCTCCTTTTCATTCACGAGCGCATGAAGGAATCCGGCGTTCCGCCATCTTTCGACGAAATGAAGGATGCTCTGGACCTCGCCTCCAAGTCCGGAATTCATCGCTTGATTACAGCGCTCGAGGAGCGAGGCTTCATTCGCCGCCTACCGAACCGCGCCCGCGCGCTCGAGGTCATCAAGCTTCCGGAGGCCTACAGCCCCAGCATCCAGCCGCGGCGCGGCTTTTCGCCGAGCGTCATCGAGGGCAGCCTCGGCAAACCGCAGCCGGTCGCCACTCCTGCTCCCGCAAAACCCGTCGCCGACAACGGCAACTCGGTCTCCGTGCCGGTCATGGGCCGAATCGCTGCCGGTGTGCCGATCTCGGCGATCCAGAACAATACCCACGACATCGTCGTTCCGGCGGACATGCTCGGCTCCGGTGAACATTATGCGCTGGAGGTCAAGGGCGATTCGATGATCGACGCCGGCATCTTCGACGGCGACACCGTGATCATCCGCAACGGCAGCACCGCAAGTCCTGGCGACATCGTCGTTGCTCTCGTCGACGACGAAGAAGCGACACTCAAGCGCTTCCGCCGCAAGGGCGCCTCGATCGCGCTGGAAGCGGCCAACCCGGCTTACGAGACCCGGATTTTCGGTCCGGACCGTGTCAAGGTTCAGGGCAAACTCGTCGGTCTCATTCGCCGCTATCACTGACATTGGCCAGGCCCGATTCGGTAAAACTATTGCTGCGCCAGTCATAGGCGCGATGGCGCATCCATGGCCGCGACAATGCATCGAATGCGGTTGCGACCTCCAGGCCGGTGCCCGTGAAGCGCAACTCGATGGAACCGGTCCTGCGCAGCGTCTCACCAGTGAAGAGCGTCGCACCCGAGCGGCAATTGTTGAAGCGAAGGCGGACCGACGTCACGACGATATCGGCCGCGTCACATGCCGGGCCGAGATAGGCGGCATTGTCGATGACGGTTACCACCTGACCATTGCCAAGCCTTGATGTGCACCAGGCCTTCTTGACGCAGGAAAAGCGGTTTGCGTCACCGCCCGCTGTGGCCGCTCGCATCGCGGTCCTTGCTTCGTTCTGCTGATCGCGGGAAAGCCTGACGCGGCGGTCTTCTCCCTCAGGCGGGATAGCAGGACCATCCAGCATCTTCGGCGGATCGTGCCTCGGCAGGACCAGGGCTCTCTGCCACTGGTCGAAGATGAAATCCGGCGGTCTTTCACGGTTGGAAGCCATTGCCGCCGCCTCGACGACCGCGACGAGACTACCATCCTCCGAAATCACCAAATCTGGCGGACGGGGAACCGGCAGAAGCAACAGGATGAGCGTTGCGACCGCGATGATCGATGTGCCGACATGGCGCAGCCGGGTGCGGAGCAGCGTCAGCAGCAGAAAGCCTGCGACGGCGACCGCGAAATACCAGGCGGGCAAGCGGCCGACGTCGATATTGCCATCCCAGCCGGACACCGTCTTTGCGACCGCGATCACCAGATCGAGGCCGAATCCGACGACCTTCCAGGCCCAAACATCCAGACCGAAAGGCATGAGCAGCATCGCCAGCAAGCCGGCCGGCATGACGATGAAGGAGATGATCGGCATCGTCGCGAGGTTCGCCGGCAGGCCGTAGGCGGTCAGGCGATGAAAATGCTCGATCGAAAACAGCGCGGTGGAAAAACCGCCGATCAGCGAGGTCAGGAAGACGCCGCCGAAGAAGCCCGCAACCGTAACCAAGGGCCTGACGATCGGCAGCTTCAGGAAGGCGTTTTCGCGGACGCGCCGGTCCTTCCACAGCTGATAGCCCGAGACCAGCGCCAATGTCGCGGCAAAAGACATCTGGAAGCTCGGACCCAAGACCTCGGACGGCGAAATGACGATGATGACGAGCGCCGAGAGAGCGACATTGCGCAGGCTGATCGACGGCCGGTCGAAGAAGACGGCAATCAACATGATGGCCATCATGATGAAAGCGCGTTCTGCAGAGACCGCAAAGCCCGAGATCAGGAAATAGGCGGTGACAGCGATGAGCGCGCCGGCGGCAGCGATCTTCTTCGTCGGATAGGCCTCAGCGATGCCAGGAAAGAGGCTGAGCAGCATCCGGAAGCCGACGAAAAAGATGCCGGCCGACAGCGCCATGTTGAGACCGGAGATGGCAATGATATGAGCCAGGCCGGACTGGCGCAGCGCCTCCGTCGTTTCATTCGAGATGGCACGCCGCTCGTCCGTCACCAGAGCAGCGGCGAAAGCGCCGGTGTCGCCGGGCAGGATCGACCTTATGCGGTCACCAATACCGCTGCGCAGCCGGTAGAGCCCTTCGAGCAGCGTTTCCGCCGTCGATCTGGCAGCCTGGGGACCAGCTTGCGCATCGACCTTCGTCGGTGCACCGTAGAAGAAGCCGTTGGCGCCGATGCCATCGAAATAGGCACCGAAGGAAAAGTCGTTGAGTTCGGGAAGTGCCGGACCTGCCGGCGGCGTCAGGCGCGCCCTGCCGGTGATGATATCGCCGATCTCGAAGGCCGCGTCCGCGCCGCGGGCGATGGCGGTTATGCGTTCCGGCCGCCGCTTCAGTTCCGGTGCCTTAGTGCCGGTGACCGCAAGAATGTAGCGCCACCGCCCGCGACCATCGCCTTCGCGCCGCTCGACACGGCCGGTCACCGTTGTCGTCACTGATGAATCGAGGATCACGGTCGAAGCCCGCCGGCTCTCGAACTGCGCCGTGACCATGCCGCAGACCACGAGCGAGAGCGCCAGCAGCGTTGCCCGCACTGCCGCCCGGCTGCGGCTGGCGATGAGAACCGCCACGGTCAGCGCCAACAGGCAGAGCAGTGATGCAACGAGAGAAAAATCCGATGCCGCGAGAAACCAGACGGCTGACCCGGCGCCGAGGAAGACCGGCGAGAAGAGCAACAGGCGGCCATGGTCCGCCTCCTCGCCCAGCATGCGCATGCCGGCACGCAGCAATTGCGACGCTGCGGCCGGCACCCGGTGGCGCAATGGTGTAGCCGACTGCGTCCGTGTCGGTCGCGTCACCACGGCAGGTGGTGAAAAACTGGAGGTGTCGGCAAGGCCTTCGCCTGCTTCCGGCCGCAATTCGACTGTCGTCAACTCCTGCATGAACCGCCCAAGCCCGGCTGCGAATGCGGCCAGAATGCAACCTCCAATCAAATCCAGCAAGAATAATCGATTGAAATATGAGGGAAAATCGCGAGCGCCAAAAGACCAGTCGAATCATCGGCTTCCGATATGCGTGCGGCTCATCGCTGCAGTGCCTAAAAGGTGATACCGCAATGCACAAAATGCCATCACGGTAACTTGGCATTAGCTTCGCGATCATATAGCTATCGGTGAGGACGCTTAACCCCTATGGCGCTTTTATGGCGCCACCGCCATTTCGGAGGATCAGCATGACGGATCAAAGCGCTACAATAAAAATCGGTGACAAGTCTGTCGACCTTGCTGTCAAAAGCGGCACGATCGGCCCGAGCGTCATCGATATCGGTGCCCTCTACAAGAACACGGCTTCCTTCACTTACGATCCGGGTTTTACCTCGACCGCATCCTGTGAATCGAAAATCACCTACATCGACGGCGACGAAGGTGTCCTGCTGCATCGCGGCTATCCGATCGAGCAGCTCGCCGAGCACGGCGACTTCCTCGAGGTCTGCTACCTCCTGCTTTACGGCGAACTGCCGACCACCGTGCAGAAGAAGGATTTCGATTACCGCGTCACGCACCACACCATGGTGCACGAGCAGATGAGCCGCTTTTTCACCGGCTTCCGCCGCGATGCGCATCCGATGGCCGTCATGTGCGGCTGCGTCGGCGCGCTGTCGGCCTTCTATCACGACTCCACCGACATCACCGATCCGCACCAGCGCATGGTCGCCAGCCTGCGCATGATCGCCAAGATGCCGACGCTTGCCGCCATGGCCTACAAGTACCATATCGGCCAGCCCTTCGTTTATCCGAAGAACGATCTCGACTACGCCTCGAACTTCCTGCGCATGTGTTTTGCCGTGCCTTGCGAGGAATATGTGGTCAATCCGGTGCTTGCCCGCGCCATGGACCGCATCTTCATCCTGCATGCCGATCATGAGCAGAACGCCTCGACCTCGACCGTCCGTCTCGCCGGTTCGTCAGGCGCCAACCCGTTCGCCTGCATCGCCGCCGGCATTGCCTGCCTCTGGGGCCCCGCTCACGGCGGCGCCAATGAAGCAGCGCTCAACATGCTCAACGAAATCGGCACGGTCGACCGCATTCCGGAATATGTCGCCCGCGCCAAGGACAAGAACGATCCGTTCCGCCTGATGGGCTTCGGTCACCGCGTCTACAAGAACTACGATCCGCGCGCCAAGATCATGCAGAAGACGACGCATGAAGTGCTCGGCGAACTCGGGATCAAGGACGATCCGTTGCTCGAAGTGGCGATGGAGCTGGAGCGTATCGCGCTCACCGACGAATATTTCATCGAGAAGAAGCTCTATCCGAACATCGACTTCTATTCCGGCATCACGTTGAAGGCGCTGGGCTTCCCCACGACCATGTTCACCGTGCTCTTCGCGCTTGCCCGCACCGTCGGCTGGATCGCGCAGTGGAACGAGATGATCGAGGATCCGGAACAGCGCATCGGCCGTCCGCGCCAGCTTTATGTCGGCGAACCGAAGCGCGATTACATCCCGGTTTCGAAGCGCTGATCGCTTCCAAAGAACCCAAAAGAAAACCCGGTCAGAAACGACCGGGTTTTTTCTTTTTCAGCAGGTCGAGAAGGATCTCGGCGGCGTGCTCGCCGGGCGGCTTTTCGGTCTGCATGCGTTGCCAGACGAGATCGTAGCCCTCGTTCATCGCCTTCAGTTGGAACGTATCGGCCGACAGCCGCTCCATCCAGCGCGCCAGACTGGCGCCGCGGACGATCTCGTTCAGATATTCCGGCACGACGGCATAATCGGCGATGATATTGGGCAATGCGCCCGTCCACACCTTGATGCGCCGGGCGAGCAGGCGGATAATCCAATCCGTCTTGTAGACGGACACCGTCGGCACGCCGGCAAGGGCGAGTTCGAGGATCACCGTGCCGGAAGCCGCCATCGCCGCATCCGCCTCGGCAAAGGCCTTCCATTTCTGCGCCGGCCCGACCGCCACCTCCGGCGGCGTGGCCCAGCCGGCGACGAGCCCCTTCACCAGCGCTTCGTTGTGCGGCACGGTCGGCAGCAGGAAGCGCATCGGGCCGTTGCGGGCGACGAGTTCCTTGGCCGCATCCTCGAAGAACGGCAGCAGTTTGGCGATTTCAGATGATCTTGATCCAGGAAGCATCAGGATCGCCTTGCCCGCTCCCTCGACGGGTGCGTGCCCGGTGCGCAGCCGCCGCGCCTCTAGCAGCGCCGGATCGGCGGTCAGGCGATGGCCGACATAGGTGGTCTCAGGCCCGCCGAGCGCACGCATTGTTGCCGGCTCGAAGGGCAGGACGGCGAGCACATGATCGACATAGGCGAGCATGCGCGTGGCGCGATATTCCTTCCAGGCCCAGACGCTCGGACAGACATAATTGACGACCGGCAGATCGGGCAGCGCGGCGCGAACACGCTTGGCGACGCGATGGGTAAAATCCGGGCTGTCGATGATAAGAAGAATATCCGGCCTTGCGGCGATGATGGCAGCCGTCGTCTGGCGGATCAGGGTATAGAGCTTTGGCAGCCGGCTCAGCACCTGCGTGATGCCCATGATCGACAGCTCGGAGAAATCGAACAGGGATCGCAAGCCTTCGGCCTGCAGCCCTTCGCCGCCGACGCCGACGAGTTCCACCGGTCCACTATGAATCCGCTTCAGGGCGGCGATGAGATCGGCACCGAGCAGATCCCCCGACACCTCACCGGCAATGACGGCGATCTTCAACGGCGCCCCGTTCATTCGAGCCCCCATGCCGGCAGGCCGCGATCGATGCCGCAGACGAAAAGCCCGGCCTCATCGGCGGCTTTGATAACGGCAGCGCGATCGAGCACCAGCGAGCGGCCGGCCTCGACGGCGACGCCGGCAAGGCCGGCTTTCCTCGCGTTCAAGACCGTGGAAACGCCGATCGCCGGCAGGTCGGCACGGATATCCTGCTGCGGCTTGCAGAGCTTGACAAGCGCGCCGCGGCGGCGCGGCGAGATGCGCCCGGCGGCTCTGAGACCCGCGACACGCTCCAGCATCTCGTCCGTGCCCTCAAGACCCTCCAGCGCGACGATACGCCCGCCGATGCTGACAGCGCCCTGGCCGACATCGAGCCGGCCCAGCATCTCAGCGGCATCGGCTGCGCGCCTGATATCGCGCCGGTCTTCTTCGCCCGGTATCGCCGTGCCGATCGGGCCGACGGCGGCAAGAAGGTCGGGGGCGATCTCATGGGCACCGACGACACGCCGGCCGTTTCCCTCGATCAGCCGGATCACCATCTGCAGCACCGTATCGTCGCCGCCGGACAGCAAGGTGCGGATCGCGGCCGGCATCTTCATCAGAGTGCGCAGCGTCGGGCGCACCTCGCGCCATTCCGGCCGGCGCCGCACGCTGCCGGACATGACGACACGGCCGATGCCGTAGCGGTTCAAGAGGCCCTCGAGAGCTGCAAAATCGCCGATGCCGATGACGGCATGGTCATAGCCCTCCCAGCGCCGGTCGCTTTCGTCCTTCAGCGCGACGATGACGGGATTTTCGCCCGCCGCGCGCGCAGCTTCGGCGACATAGGAAGGCAGAAAGCCGCCGCCGGCGATGATCGCCAGCCGGCCCGCAGCGGTGTCGCCGGAAAAAGTCACGGACTAGCCCTTCTGCCCCCGGGTTGGCGAGGACAAGGCGCGGTCGCTGTCGGCGGCGATGAAATCGAGGATGTGGAGCGCCTGCTCGCAATCGGCATATTCTTCGCGGATGGCGGCGGCGTTTTCGCGGATGGAGCCTGTTCCTTCGAAGATCGATTTGTAGGCGCGGCGCACCCTGTGAATGACGGCCCGGTCGACGCCGGCGCGTGTCATGCCGACGACGTTGAGACCGCTCAGCAGCCCGGGATTGCCGTTCAGCATGCCGTAGGGAATGACGTCGTAGCTCACCGCCGAGAGCCCGCCGACGAAGGCCTGACGACCAACGCGGGTGAACTGGTGAACGGCCGAGCCGCCGCCTAGGATGACGCGATCCTCGATGACGACATGGCCGGCAAGCATGACGTTGTTCGACATGATCACGTGATTGCCGACCCTGCAGTCATGCGCGACATGGGAATTGGCAAGGAAGAGATTGTTGTCGCCGACGATCGTCTGGCCGCCGAAATCGGCCGTGCCGGTGTTCATGGTCACGCCTTCGCGGATCGTGCAGTTGGCGCCAACCGTCAGCGTCGTCTCCTCGCCGCCGTGATGCACGCTCTGCGGATCACCGCCGACGACCGCCATCGGGAAGATTCGCGTGCCCTTGCCGATCACGGTGCGTCCGGTGACGACCACATGCGACAAAAGCTCGACATTCGCATGCAGGACGACGTGCGGCCCGACATGGCAGAAGGGACCGATCTTGACGCCCTCACCGATGGTCGCGCCGTCTTCGACGACAGCCATCGGATGAATGCGGGCGCTTTCGGCGATAGTGCTCATGCCTGATCCTTACGAACGATCATCGCGCCGATATCGGCTTCGGCGACAAGCGCGCCGTCGACCTTGGCGTCACAATGGAATTTCCAGATATTGCCGCGCTGCTTGTGCTTCCTGACATGGAATTCAACACGATCGCCGGGTACGACGGGCTTGCGGAAGCGCGCATTCTCGATGGTCATGAAATAGACGAGGTTGCCTGGCTGGCCATCCTTCTTGGCACAGATCGCACCCGCGGTCTGAGCCATGCCCTCGATCAACAGAACGCCGGGCATAATCGGAGATTCCGGAAAATGACCGGTGAAATGCGGTTCGTTCACCGTGACGTTCTTGATGCCGATCGCCGTGTTGTCGCCGTCAATCTCGATGATCTTGTCGACCATGAGAAACGGGTAGCGATGCGGCAGCAGTTTCATGATCTCGATGATGTCAGCCGAAGAAAGCGTTGTCGTGGCTTCCTCAGTCATTTTGCTCGCCTCCAGGTTTCTTCCCGCGCAGCTTCGTCTTTGACATCTGTTGCGCGACATCTCTCAGATAGTCATTCAGCGGACGCCCAGGTGTACCACCATACTGTCCGCCGGCGGCAAGATCGGTCATGATACCGCTTTGGGCGGCGATCTGCACGCCGTCGCCGATCGTCACATGCCCCTTGATACCGACCTGGCCGCCGATCTGAACGCCATTGCCGATCTTCGCGCTGCCGGCGATGCCGACCTGCGCAACGATGGCGCAATGGCGGCCGATCTGAACGTTGTGGCCGATCTGTACCTGGTTGTCGATCTTGGTGCCTTCGCCGATTACCGTATCGTCCATGGTGCCACGGTCGATCGAGGTGTTGGCGCCGATCTCGACATTATCCTGGATAATCACTCGGCCGATCTGGACGATCTTGATCATGCCGCGCGGGCCTGGCGCATAACCGAAACCATCCTGGCCGATGCGGGCGCCGTTGTGGATGATGACGCCATTGCCGAGCAGCGCGCAGAGAATACTCGCGCCGGCCGCAATCGAACAATCCCGGCCAATCTTGACATTCGGACCGATGACGCTGTGGGCGCCGATGCGCGTCCCTTCGCCGATCTCGGCATGCGCTCCGATGACGGCCAGCGGCTCGACGATCACGCCCTTTTCAAGCTTGGCGCTCGGATCGATCACCGCGCTTGGCGCGATCTCGCTTTCACCGGAGAAGACGACGGGGCGCAATGCCGCGGGATAAAACAGGCCGCCCGCCATCGCGAAAGCCGCATGCGGATTGGACGACAGGATGACCGGGATATTGGGGGGTACGAGATCGGCGAGCGCCTTGTCGCAGATCACTGCCGAGGCTTCGCATGTCGCCAGTTCATCGCGGTTACGACGCGACAGGATATAACAGACATCGCCTGCCCGGGCCCGGCTGATGGGAGCAACGGACCTGACGATAACATCGGCATAGTCGGAATTGGCGAGTTCCGCCCCAAGAAACTCTGCCAGCTCAGCGAGCTTCAGACCTTCATGGGGCAGAAAAAAAACGTTTTGCTCCATCGGCAATGCTCCAGAACGGAATTGAGTCTTACAGTTCCGGACTGCCGATATCAGAATTGGTTGTTGATGCCAAACTTGAAGTTCTGCGTCTTGTCGAAGTCTTCCTTGAGGACCGGGATCGCGTAATCCAGACGCAATGCACCGAAGGGAGACTGCCAGACGACGCCGACACCGACGGAGGCGCGCAGCGAAGCGCTGGTACCGTCGGCCTGATCTGACCCAAGAAGCTCGACGTCATTGCCGAACAGCGTACCGGCATCGGCAAAGACTGCTCCGCGCAGGTTGAAGTCACGCGGGAAGCCCGGCATCGGGAAGGTCGCTTCCGCAGACGCCGTGAAATAGGTCGTGCCACCGAGCGGGTCATCGTTGTCCCCGCGGATGCGCGGGCCGATACCCTTGTTCTCGAAGCCGCGAATATCGCCGTTGGTCAGCGTGAACTGGTCGAAGACGTTCAGATGATCACCCAAGGGGACGACATAACCAGCCGAAGCGGAAACCGAGCCGATGATATCGGCATCGTCAGCGAGCAAGTGGTAATAACGGGCCTTGCCGTAGATCTTGTAGAACTGCGAGTCGCCGCCGAGGCCGGCAAGTTCATGCGTCGCCGTCGCATAGATGCCTTCACGCGGCAGGACAGTGTCGTCAAGCGTGTTGTAGGTCAGCGTCTGCGAGACGGACGAGCGTGTCCACGGGCTCTCGTCGACCAGATTGGCGTAGGTCGCCGAAAGATCAGAGGTATCGCCGTCATACTTCATCTGCTTGTAGTTATAGCGGAAGGTCGTCGCCAGATCTTCGGTGATCGGCGCAGTCACACGCAGAACGACGCTGGTTTCCTCGTAGTCGTAGTCGTCGTTGCTCGACGTTTCGCTGCGGTTGACGTCGAAGCCTGCCGCCAGACGGTAGCCGAGGAAATAGGGTTCGGTGAAGCTGACGCCGTAGGCGCGCGAGCCTTCCTGGCCGCCACCGGCCGAGATGCGGATGTACTGACCACGGCCGAGGAAGTTCTTTTCCTCGATCGACGCTTCGAGCAGCAGACCGTCGCCGCCGGCGGCATAACCCGCGCCGACACCGAACGAACCGGTCGACTGATCCTGCACGTCGACGACCACCACGACGCGGTCCGGCGAACTGCCCGGCTGGGTGGAGATGTTGACCGAGGAGAAGTAACCGAGCGCTTCGAGGCGACGCTTGGCCTTAGTGATCATCTGCTGGTTGAAGGCATCGCCTTCGCTCATGTCGAATTCGCGACGAATGACGTAGTCGCGCGTGCGGCTGTTGCCGCGGATCTCGATGCGCTCGACATAGGCGCGCTCGCCCTGGTCGACCAGATATTCGACACCGATCGTGTTGTTGTTGAGGTCGCGGTTACCGCGCGGCGTGACGCGCGCAAAGGGATAACCGGCAGACGCCACCTGATCGGAGATCGCCTCGATCGACTTCTGCACTTCCTTGGCGTTGTAGACTTGGCCTTCGCGGGTGCGCACCAGCGGCTGCAGCTGCTCTGAGCCGACGCCTTCGACGGTCGACTGGACGGTCACCGGTCCGAAGTCGTAACGCTGGCCTTCCTCGATGTTGAAGGTGAGCGTGTACTTGTTGGTCGCGTCGTCGAAGGTGGCATCGGAAGAGACGATGCGCATGTCGGCATAGCCGCGATTGTAATAGAACTGGCGTAGCGCTTCTTCGTCGGCGTGGAGCTTGTCTTCGTTGTAGACGTCCTTGCGGGTCAGGAACGACAGGAAGTTCGAACGCTTGGTGGCGATGACGGCAGCCAGGCGGCCGGCGCTGTAGGCATTATTGCCGACGAAGTTGATCGAATCGATCTTGGTGCGGTCACCCTCGTTGATGACGAAGGCGAGGTTGACACGGCCTTCGCCGAGCGGCACCACCTGCGTCGTGACTTCGACCTCGCTGCGGCCGGTGGCAGCGTAAGCTTCCTTGATCGACTGGATGTCAGCCTGAATCTGGGTGTCGCTGTAGGGACCGGCAGCGTGGGTCTGGACGATCGTCGCGAGCTTGTCGTCCTTGATCTTCCGGTTGCCGTTGAAGACGACCTGATTGACGAGCTGAGCTTCCTGAACGTTGACGACGAGCGTGCTTCCGGAAACCGAGATCTTGACGTCGGAGAAGTAACCGGTCCCGTAGAGCTGCTTGACCGAGGCATCGATATCGCTGTTCGAAAAACTCTTTCCGGGAGCGATGGTGAGGTTCGACCGAACGGCTTCCGCGCCGACACGGCTTGCGCCGCGCACATCGATGCGCTGGATAACCGCGGCCTCAGCGGCCGTAGCGGAAACGAACGTCAAAGCACCTGCGCCCGAAGCAACAACACTAGCAGACAGCGCAACCGCCGATACTGCGTTCAAAAACTTTGAACCAGCCTTCATTTCACCCATTACCTTTTGTTTCCCTCGTCCCCGGCTCCAGGAAAGCCCGATTCCGGTCACGTGTGTCGTTTTACCCGCTTTTGACATACAAGCAAGGCAGGTCGTTAATTTCTGTTTACTTCATTTGCAAGCGTGACCCATTCGCCACTACAGCCTTGAAACATCGTAAATAAATAGTAATTACCCTCGCCTTGCTCGTTTACCCTCTCAACGAGCCAATGTCGTTCCAGGTCGTGAAAACCATCAATGTCAGTATCATCGCCAGGCCGATGCGAAATGCAATTTCCTGGGCCGAAGAGCCCAGCGGCTTCCCCCTCACCGCTTCCACCGCATAGAACATCAGGTGGCCGCCATCAAGTACCGGGACCGGCATCAGGTTAAGCAATCCTATCGAAACAGAAAGCACCGCCGCAAGCTGCAACACTGCGCCTATTCCAAGCGACGCCATCTGGCCCGAAGCTTGTGCCACGCGGATCGGCCCGCCCAATTGATCGGCGCGCATCGTTCCGCTGAAGATGTTGCCGATATATTTGAAGGTGCCGGTGACAATGTCGCGGGTCTCGATCACAGCCTCGCGCAGCGACTGCAGCGGCGTATAGGTCTTCAGCCGGAAGTTGCCGGCCTCCCGGCTGGTGACGATGCCGATCTGGCCGAGTTCAACCTTGTTGCCGAACTGGTCGGTCTGGTCTACGCGCTGCGGCACCATCGGCACATCGAGTTTCTGGCCGGCGCGCTCGATCGTCACGACGATCTTCTGGCTCGGGCGGATGCCGACATAGCGGCGCACGTCGTCGAAGGTCTCGACCTTGCCGCCGTCAATGGCGACCAGCAGATCGCCGGGAAGGATGCCCGCGGCAGCGGCTGCGCCGTCTGGCTTGACCTCGGCAACGACGGGATCGGCGATCGTGCGGCCATAGACCGAGAAAAGAATGGTGAAGATGGCGATCGCCAGCAGAAAATTCGCGATCGGGCCAGCCGCGACGGTTGCAGCGCGTTTCCACAGCTTGGCGCCGGCAAAGGAGCGCGCTCTGTCCTCCTCGGACATGGCGGCGATCTTGTCGGTGTCGGGTTTGCTTGAGGCATCCTCGTCGCCGAAGAACCGGACGTAGCCGCCAAGCGGGATTACCGAAATCTTCCAGCGCGTTCCGTGGCGGTCGGTGAAGCCGAAGATCTCCGGACCGAAGCCGACGGAAAAGGCCAGGATGCGAATGCCGCTCCAGCGCCCGACGAGGTAATGGCCCATCTCATGCACGAAGACGAGCAGTGACAGCACGAGGATGAAGGTAACGATGTTCCCCATCAGAAATGCGTATATGCCGCTCATCGTTTCCATGAGTCCCTTCCGTCAGACTGCAGCGTTGTCAGAGTCCGAACAATGCCGCGCCGAGCGACGTCATTCCGGTCCCCTTTATCAGGGAAAAAAGCCCAGCAAGCAAGAACGCCGAAAAACAGGCGAAAATCAGTCCGTCGACACGGTCCATGACGCCGCCATGGCCCGGAATGAGACGGCTCGAATCCTTGACGCCGAATTTTCGCTTGATGAACGATTCGAAAAGATCGCCCGACTGGCTGCAAACCGAGAGAACGAACGCCACGCCGGCGGCGATAATTTCAGCGCCCGGAAGGAGAAAATGGACGAGAACGACGCCGGCTACGACCGCCGAAACGGCGCCGCCGATTGCACCCGACCAGGTCTTTCCGGGCGAGATCGAAGGGGCAAGCTTCGGCCCGCCAAGCGCCCTGCCGACGAAATAGGCAAGGATATCGGTTGCCCAGACGACCGCAAAGACGAAGAGCATGGCGTAAAGGCCAGCCCGGTCATCGCTTCTGATCGCGGCAAGCGCCAGGCCGGTGGCGCCGGCATAAAACAGGCCCACTGGCAACCAGCGGCTCGTGCCCTGCAGGATGATCAGGGCGATGCCGACGGCGGTGACGCCGGCCAGCATGCCGGCGGCGAATTCGAAATTGCCGACAAGCACGAGGAAGGCAATCGCCGCCTCGCCGATCCAGCCGACGGCATTGGCGACCCAATCCCGCGCGATACCTGTCATTTTCGACCATTCATAATAGATCAGCAGGCCGATCACGACCGCCAAGATACGGAAGGCAAGGCCGCCATACCAGGTGGCGGCAAGAACGATGGCCGCAAGAATCAGTCCTGAAACGATGCGGAGCTTCAATTCCCTTTGCATCAGGTGCCGACCGCGGCCGCCTGCGACGACAGGCCGCCGAAGCGCCGGTCACGAGAGGCGAATGTCTCGAGCGCCGAGCGGAAGATCTCGGGGCTGAAATCCGGCCAATATTCCGGAAGGAAGATGAATTCCGAATAGGCGGCCTGCCAGAGAAGGAAGTTGGAAAGCCGCTCTTCGCCGCTGGTGCGGATAATGAGATCCGGATCGGGAATGCCGGCTGTGTCGAGACGGGCGTTGATCAGCGCCGGTGTAATATCCTGTGCTCTCAGGCGGCCGGCCTCGACGTCGCAGGCGAGACTGACGACGGCGCGGGCGATCTCGTCGCGCGAACCGTAGTTGAAGGCGATGACCAGCGTCAGTGACGTGTTGTCCTTGGTCGTCTCCTCCGCCTCCAGCAACAGGCCCAGAATGTCGCTGCGCAGGCTGTGGCGGTCGCCGATCACCTTGATCCGCACGTTCTGGCGATGGAGCTCGGCGAGGTCGCGCCGGATGAAAGCCTTGAGCAGTCCGAGCAGATCGGAGACCTCGGCTTCGGGCCGGCGCCAGTTTTCCGAGGAGAAGGCAAAGAGGGTCAGATATTTTATACCGGCCGCACCGGCGGCGCGGACTGTCTCGCGCACCGCCTCGACGCCCTTGCGATGGCCCATCGTGCGCGGCAGGCCACGCTGCTTGGCCCAACGGCCATTGCCATCCATGATGATGGCAACATGCTCTGGCACAGTCACAAATACAGATTCCGACATTTCCCGTCCGGTCTTTCCAGGCAAAGGCACAGATCCACTAGACCTGCATGATTTCCTTTTCCTTCTCGCCAAGCAAGCGGTCGATTTCGGAAATCGTCTCGTCCGTCATCTTCTGTACACGTTCCGACTGCGCCCGGCTCTCGTCCTGGCCGATGACGCCGTCTTTTTCGGCTTTCTTAAGGCCGTCCATGCCGTCCCGGCGGACATGGCGAATCGCCACCTTGCTCTTTTCGGCATAGTCGTGGGCCACCTTGACGAGCGACTTGCGGCGCTCCTCGTTCAGCTCCGGCAGCGGAATGCGCAGGTTCTGGCCGTCGATGATCGGGTTGAGGCCGAGATTGGATTCGCGGATGCCGCGCTCGACGGCGCTGACCATCGACTTGTCCCAGACGGAAACTGACAGCATGCGCGGCTCGGGCACGGTGATGTTGGCGACCTGGTTCAGCGGCATGCGCGAACCATAGGCCTCGACCGTGACCGGGTCGAGAATGTTGGCCGAAGCACGGCCGGTGCGCAGCGATGCGATGTCGCCCTTGAATGCGGAAATCGCGCCGTCCATGCGGCGCTTCAGTTCCTTGATGTCGATACCTTCACTCATGTCGATGCTCCCGTCCAGAGCATGATGCCGAAAAGTGTCAGCGGTTTTCGGGCGACATCATGCTCTTACTATTTAATGTAGAACATGATTCAGCTTTCAGGCCAAACGGGCCTAAAATCATCATGTTCTAGCGAGGGCTGCGCCGAAACCGCGGCGCAGCTTTATCAGTTGTCGGAGACGATGGTCTTGAGGCCACCGCCCGTCAAGATTTCAGCAAAACCACCTTTCTCGTGGATCGAGAAGACGATGATCGGAATGGAATTTTCTCTGGCCAGCGCCACGGCGGCAACGTCCATCACCGCCAGCCCCCTGTCCAGCACTTCCTGGTGCGTCAGCCGGTCGAGGCGGGTCGCATCGGGATATTTCTTCGGGTCGGCGGTGTAGATGCCGTCGACCTGCGTGCCCTTGAAGATCGCTTCCGCACCCATTTCGGCGGCGCGAAGGGCTGCGGCGGAATCGGTGGTGAAGAAGGGGTTGCCGGTGCCGCCGGCAAAAATCACCACGCGTCCCATCGATAGATGATAAAGGGTTGCGCGCTGCGAAAAGCTCTCGCAGATCTCGGGCATGGAGATGGCCGAAAGCACCACCGTATCGATGTTCAGCTTGCGCAGCGAGGTCGCCAGCGCCAGTGCATTGATGATGGTGCCGAGCATGCCCATATGGTCTCCGGTCACCCGGTCGCCGCCCTTGGACGCTACCGCGACACCGCGGAAGATATTGCCGCCACCGACGACGACGCCGACTTCCACGCCCATATGCCGTGCCTCGGCGATGTCGGATGCAATGCGGTCCGCCACCGTCACATCGATCCCGAACCCCTGGCCACCCATGAGCGCTTCGCCGGAAGCCTTGAGTAGAACACGTTTATAGACAGGCTCTAAAGACATCTTGGCTCCTCGTAAATTGCCGTGAATGCCCGATACACGAAGGGCACCGCGTTGTCACGCGATGCCCTTCGTGTTTTCCCAATTATGGCTGGAAGATCAACCCTTGGCGGCAGCAGCAACTTCGGCCGCGAAGTCAGTTTCTTCCTTCTCGACGCCTTCGCCAAGCAGCAGACGGGCCATGCCGGCGACTTCGATCGGCGCGCCGACGGCCTTTTCAGCTTCCTTGATGGCGGCTGCGACCGTCAGATCCGGATTGATGACGAAAGCCTGCGAGAGAAGGGCAACTTCCTCGAAGAACTTGCGCATGCGGCCTTCGACCATCTTTTCGATGATGTTGTCCGGCTTGCCGGAAGCGCGCGACTGCTCGATGAAGACATTGCGCTCGCGCTCGGCGACGGCGGCATCGACTTCTTCCGGGCGGATCGCCAGCGGCGCGGTGGCGGCGATGTGCATGGCGACCTGGCGGCCGATAGCGTTCAGGGCTTCCTTGTCGCCGGTCGACTTCAGCGCAACGAGAACGCCGAGCTTGCCGAGGCCGTCGGAAACAGCATTGTGGATATAGGTGGCGACGACGCCGTCCTCGACCGAGAGAGCGACCGAGCGGCGCAGGTTCATGTTCTCGCCGATCGTTGCGATCGCATCCTTGATCGTGTCGGACACGGACTTGCCGGATGCCGGGTAGGTCGCTGCGGCAACGGCGTCGACAGTGCCGTCGGTGGATACGGCGACCTTGGCGATGCCGCGGACGAGCTCCTGGAAGGCATCGTTACGTGCGACGAAGTCGGTTTCGGAATTGACTTCGACGACGACGGCCTTGGTGCCTTGGCTCGAAACGCCGATGAGGCCTTCGGCAGCGGTGCGGCCGGACTTCTTGTCGGCCTTGGCGATGCCCTTGGCGCGCAGCCAGTCGATCGCCGCTTCCATATCGCCACCGGTTTCAGCAAGAGCCTTCTTGCAGTCCATCATGCCTGCGCCGGTCTTTTCGCGCAGTTCCTTCACCATTGCAGCCGTAATCTCGCTCATTAGCTTCCTCTTGTCGGTTCATACGGTGGGCCGTAAAGCGCGGCTCGGCACCGGATTGAGGCACGAAATGTACCTGTATGTATGACAGCGTGATGAAGACGCGTCATAACGAAACTTATCGGATGGAGAGCCTGACGCCCTCCCCTTGAAACAGGCAAGGCCGCCGAACTTCGATGAGTCGCGAGCGGCCTTTCCCAGTCTCTGCAAGCATTGGCGGACCTTTTCGATCCGCCCGCCTTCATCAGCCTTCGGCTGCTTCCTCGAGAGCCGGCTCGACCGGAACTTCGGAGGATGCGCCGAGATCGCGGCCGGAAGAGCCCTGCTGGCGTGCGATGCCGTCGATGGCGGCGCGGGAGATCAGCTCGCAGTAAAGAGCGATCGCACGCGATGCGTCGTCGTTACCCGGGATCGGATAGTCGATCAGGTCCGGATCGCAGTTCGAGTCGATGATGGCGACAACCGGGATGCCGAGGCGCTTGGCTTCGTCGATCGCGATCTTTTCCTTGTTGGTGTCGATGATGAACATCAGGTCGGGCGTGCCGCCCATATCGCGGATACCGCCAAGAGCCTTGTCCAGCTTTTCGCGTTCGCGCTCGAGGTTCAGGCGTTCCTTCTTGGTGAAGCCCTGGGCTTCGCCGTTCAGGATCTCGTCAAGCTTGCGCAGACGCTGGATCGAGTTGGAGATCGTCTTCCAGTTCGTCATCATGCCGCCGAGCCAGCGCGAGTTGACGTAGTACTGGGCCGAGCGCTTGGCGCTGTCGGCAATGATCTCAGACGCCTGGCGCTTGGTGCCGACGAAGAGAACGCGGCCGCCGCGGGCAACGGTGTCGCTGACGACCTGAAGGGCGCGCGACAGCATCGGAACGGTCTGGGCCAGGTCGATGATGTGAATGTTGTTGCGATCGCCGAAGATGTACGGCTTCATCTTCGGGTTCCAGCGATGCGTCTGGTGGCCGAAGTGGACGCCCGCTTCAAGAAGCTGACGCATAGAAAAATCAGGCAATGCCATGCCTTGTTACTCCTTTTCCGGTTGAACCTCCGCAAGGCGAACAGCATCCTCTTCGAGAATGCCACCGGGCGGAACAGCCCGGATTTCTCCCGGACGATCCCATGCCTTACGTGTGGAATGCCGGTGCCCATACATTCGATTTGGCGCAAAAGCAAGGCTTATGCCGAAAAAACCTGGCTCACGCACCGGCCACGGCGCATGGATCCGCGACAAAAGTGACGAAGGCGACTGCCTGCCCTTGGAATGCCGCACTCAGCCTGCCAGCGTCAGCAGCAACATCGACAGTATGAATATCAGTCTCAGGGGCTGCGGAAGGCAACGAGGCCTACTTGCAAACCTCGGCCTTGCGGTCGAGCAGCTCCAGCTTGGCGAGCTTGCCGGTCAGGACGAAATCGCCGTAATCCATCGTCAGGTCGCGGGTGATGCCGTTCTCATAGAGCTTGAAGGACATGCGGTAGACCGGCACAGCATCCGATTTCGCACTCTCGTTGAAATAGGCGATTGTCACCGGCCAGAAGGCAGTCTTGGAGAAGGCGCCGGCGTTGCCGGCATCGGCTTCCTCGGCGATCGGCGTCTCCTGCTTGCCGACGATCGTCGTCGTCGCCAGCGACTTGTCGCCGTCGTCCGAACCGTCGAAGACGCGCGCCTCGAAGAAGCGCTTGCCGTCCTTGGCGTGCTGGATCACATCGAGCATATGTTCCGTGGGAAAACGGCTTTCTAAAAGCTGCAGCTCGCGGCTCGCCGGCTGCTTCAGATCGACCTTCACGCCATCAGGCTGGTCCTGCGCCGCACCGTTGACCTCTTTATCGAGCTGCTCGTCGGTGAAGGATTTGGTGTCGAAGGTGAACTTGCCGTCCTTGAGGTTCTCGAAGGTCTTGGTCTGCTGGTCGCTGACACGCACGCTGTCGCCGGTGTCGATCTGTGTCACGAAGCGGAAATTGGTGGTGAAGCCCTGGCAATAGCTGCCGTCGAACTCATAGACCATGCGACCGTACATGCCGGCGATGCCGGAGCGGTCCGAGGCGTCCTTCAGTTCCAGATCGTAGACCGCGCGATGGGCGACGAGGCCGGTCGCGATCGCAGCGCTCACCGCGGGCGCAGCCGCCCATGCATTGGCGGAAACGCTGGCGAGAAGCAGAGCGACAAGACTCGATCGGAACATTCATTAACTCCTGTTGGACTCGGTCGCGATGTTATAAGAACGCTTTCGGCCAAATCGAGGCTCGAAACTGTCATATTAAAGATTCTAGTCTTGATGCATAATTTTTGAAGAATTGACAACAAAAGCGGAGACGAAAATGTCCGATGAAATTGCAGCGCGCCTGATTGAGATGGGGATAACCCTGCCCGAAGCCGCGGCACCTGCTGCAAATTACGTTCCCTATGTCATTAGCGGCAATCTTCTCTACATCTCCGGCCAGCTGCCGCTCGATGGCGGCAAGGTCACTGTTTCGGGCCATCTCGGCAAGACCGTCGACGTTGCAACGGGCCAGCGCGGCGCCGAACTGTGCGCCATCAACATCCTTGCCCAGGCGAAGGCGGCACTTGGCGGCGATCTTGGCCGCATCCGGCGCGTCATCAAGCTGAACGGCTTCGTCGCCTCGGCGCCCGACTTCGTCGAGCAGCATCTCGTCATCAACGGCGCTTCGAACCTGATTGCCGGCGTGCTTGGCGAAGCCGGCAAACATGCGCGTGCCGCCGTCGGCATGGCGGCCCTGCCGCTGAATGCCGCCGTCGAGATAGACGCTATCATGGAAATCGCAGAATGACCAATGTTGCCTGGATCAGGGACCTGCCGGTCGCCCATCGCGGCTATCACGACCTCAACACGCAGGTCTGGGAAAACACGCTTTCGGCTTTCTCGCGCGCCGTCGAAGCGGGCTTTGCGATCGAATGCGACCTGCATTACGCCTCCGACGGCGTGCCGGTCATCTTTCACGACGAGGACCTGCAGCGCCTGTGCAACCTCAACGGCGACATCCGCGAGCGCACCTCCCGGGAACTCGGACTGATCGCCGTTGGCGGCACGAGCGACAAGGTGCCGACGCTGCGCCAGCTTCTCGATCTCGTCAAGGGCAAGGTGCCGCTGGTGCTGGAGCTCAAGGGGCGCGAGGCCGATGACGAAGGTTTCGCCGAAGCTGTGCTCGAGGTCCTCGAAGGCTATGAGGGCAAGGTGGCGCTGATGAGCTTCGACCACTGGCTGCTGCGCGACCTGAAGGCGCTTGGCTCACCCTTCCCGCTGGGGCTGACCGCAAACGGCAACACGCCGGAGGAATTCAAGGCGCATGCGAAGGCGATGGAGATCGGTCTCGATTTCATCTCCTATTACTATGACGACCTACCGAATGCCTTCATCACCGGCGAACGCGAAAAGGGCATTCCCGTCATCACCTGGACGGTGCGTGACGAAGAGGCGCGCCGACGCACATTCGCCAATGCAGACCAGATGACCTTCGAAGGCTTCGATCCGCGTGTGACTGCTTGATGCTCGCTTTTTGGCCAAGATCATGCGCAGACTGCTGCATAACTCCTTAAATCGGATCGATTTGAGGATAAAATTATGCAGCAACTCAAAGTGTTACAGGGTCCTTTGCGCGTCTGAAAAGATGCGCGGCGCTGTAAGGCAGAGCCGAAACCATCCTCCCACAGGCTTCGCATTTGTCCCATGACTGATGAATTATCCATTCGCGTCGAACGCTCCTTCACCGCGATTTCCCCGGAGAGCTGGTCCAGGCTTTCCGGGGCATCGAAGACCTGCGCTGCGATTGCCTACAACCCTTTCGTTTCGCACGCCTTTTTATCGTCGCTGGAGGAATCCGGCTCGGCCGACGCAGAGACCGGATGGCTCGGCCACCATCTGCTGCTCGAGACCGAGCGCGGCGAGTTGATCGGCGCTGTGCCCGGCTATCTCAAGAACCACAGCCAGGGCGAATATGTCTTCGACCATGGCTGGGCCGACGCCTTCGAGCGGGCCGGCGGGCGTTATTATCCCAAACTTCAGTGCTCGATCCCGTTCACCCCGGCGACGGGCCCGCGTCTTCTTGTCGCCGAGGGGCTGCAGCGGCTGCCGATCCAGAGCGCGATCGCCGAAAGCCTGAAGGAGGTGGTGAGCCGGCTCGGCATCTCCTCGGCCCACATCACCTTCGTGCCGGACGAAGAGATCGGCGTCTTCGAGATGGACGGCTATCTGCACCGCACCGACCAACAGTTCCATTTCATCAATGACGGCTATGCCAATCACGAGGAATTCCTCGAAACGCTTGCCTCGCGCAAACGCAAGGCGTTGCGAAAGGAGCGTCGTGCCGCACTCGAAAACGGTATCAGCATCGACTGGCTGACCGGCAGCGACCTGACGGAACGGATCTGGGATCAATTCTTCAAGTTCTATATGGATACCGGCGGGCGCAAGTGGGGCCGGCCTTACCTCACCCGTAAGTTCTATTCGCTGATCGGCGAACGCATGGCCGACGATATCCTGCTCGTCATGGCCAAGCGCGACGGGCGCTATATCGCCGGCGCGATCAACTTCATCGGCGGCGATACACTCTACGGCCGTCACTGGGGCTGCATCGAGGATCATCCCTTCCTGCATTTCGAGGTCTGCTATCATCAGGCGATCGACTTCGCCCTTTCGAAAGGGCTGAAACGGGTCGAGGCCGGCGCCCAGGGCGAACACAAGCTCGCCCGCGGCTACCTGCCGGTGACGACGCATTCCGCCCATTATGTCGCGCATGCCGGCCTTCGCCGGGCGATCGGCGACTATCTCGCCCGCGAGCGTGCCGATGTCGAACAGATGAGCGAGTTGCTGACCGAGCACAGCCCTTTCCGCAAGGGCGAGCGTCAGCAGGAGGATTGACGCCGCCGCACCGGCCGCGTTACCCGATCAATCTGGAAACGAGGAGATTTTCGTGATGACCAACCGGGCCGCTTATGACGACAACAACATCTTCGCCAAGATCCTCCGCGGCGAAATCCCCTCGCACCGGGTTTACGAGGACGAGCATACCATCGCCATCATGGATGTGATGCCGCAGGCGCCGGGCCACGTTCTCGTCCTTCCGAAGGCGGCATCGCGCAATATTCTCGACGCCGATCCAGCCACCCTCACCCGCGCGATATCAGTCGTCCAGAAGATCGCCAATGCGGTGAAGGATGTCTTCGACGCCGATGGTGTATTCATCGCCCAGTTCAACGAACCAGCGGCCGGGCAAACGGTGTTCCATCTGCATTTCCACGTCATCCCCCGGCATGAAGGCTCGGCGCTGAAGCCGCATTCCGGCAAGATGGAGGACGGTGCCGTGCTCGCCGCTAATGCAGAAAAAATCAGGGCGGCGCTGGCGTAGGGTCAACACCCGTCGATTTCAGAGAATTCAATCCAGACAATCATTTGGAACACGATCATGATCCGCCATACTGTCGCATTCCGCCTGAAGCATGAAGCCGGCTCGGCTGAAGAAACGGCGTTCCTCGCCGACGCGCTGGTGCTTGCCAAGATCCCGAGCGTGCGGAATTTCGAGCAGCTTCGGCAGACGAGTCCAAAGAATGATTTTGCCTTCGGCTTTTCGATGGAATTCGACGATCAGGCTGGCTACGACACGTACAACCTCCATCCCCTGCATGTCGCCTTCGTGGGCGACCGCTGGGTGCCCGAGGTCGCCGACTTTCTCGAGATCGACTACACCAGGCTCTAGAAAGGGCGCATGCAGATCCGGAAACGAAAAAGGCCGCGGGTGACGCGGCCTTTTCCAATTCGGTGACGGTATCTTACTTCTTGCGTGGAACCTTCGGAACCGCGCTTCCCTTCTTCGGGGCGTCGCGCACCTCAGGCTCGGCCTGCGGCACCGCCTTGGCGCGGGTCTTGCGGGCCGCCTTCGTCTTCAGCTCCCCGTCATCCCCATCATCGCCTTCGGGATGCACGACCTCGGCTTCGGGCTTCGGCTTGATCGGCGCCGTTTCCGAAATGGCTTCGAGCACGATGCCGGGTTTGCCGTCTTCCTTCGGGCCGACGGTGACATTGACGACGCCGCCCTTCTTCAGCTTGCCGAAGAGGATCTCGTTGGCGAGCGGCTTCTTGATCGTATCCTGAATGACGCGAGCAAGCGGGCGGGCGCCCATCTTCTCGTCGTAACCCTTTTCCGCCAGCCAGGCGATCGCATCCTCGTGCAGGTCGAAGGTGACGTTCCTTTCGGAAAGCTGGGCCTCCAGCTGCATGATGAACTTCTGCACGACCTTGTGGATGACGGCCGTCGGCAACGCCGCAAAAGGAATGATCGCGTCGAGACGGTTGCGGAATTCCGGCGTGAACAGGCGGGTGAGCGCCTCCTCGTCTTCGCCGGTGCGCTTGGACGAGCCGAAGCCGATCGCCGCCTTGGCCATTTCCGACGCACCCGCATTGGTCGTCATGATCAGGATGACGTTGCGGAAGTCGATCTTCTTGCCGTTATGGTCGGTCAGCGTGCCGTGGTCCATGACCTGCAAGAGGATATTATAGATGTCGGGATGGGCCTTCTCGATTTCGTCGAGCAGGACCACGCAATGCGGGTGCTGGTCGACGCCATCAGTCAGAAGACCGCCCTGGTCGAAGCCAACATAGCCGGGAGGTGCGCCGAGCAGACGCGAAACCGTGTGCCGCTCCATATATTCCGACATGTCGAAGCGCAGGAGTTCGACGCCGAGCGACGACGCAAGCTGCTTTGCCACCTCGGTCTTGCCGACGCCGGTCGGACCGGAGAAGACATAGGCGCCGATCGGCTTGTTCGGCTCGCGAAGACCGGCACGCGCCAGCTTGATCGAGGTCGAAAGGGCTTCGATGGCGATATCCTGGCCGTAGACCACCGAACGCAGTTCCTGCTCGAGATTGGCGAGCACCGCTTCGTCGTCCTTGGAGACGGTCTTCGGCGGAATGCGCGCCATCGTGGCAACCGTTGCCTCGATCTCCTTTTCGGTGATCAGCTTGCGGCGCTTCGACGGCGGCAGCAGCATCTGGGCGGCACCGGTTTCATCGATCACGTCGATCGCCTTGTCGGGCAGCTTGCGGTCGGAGATATAGCGGGCCGACAATTCGACGGCCGACTTGATGGCATCGTTCGAATAACGCAGGTGGTGATACTCTTCGAAATAGGGCTTCAGGCCCTTCATGATCTCGATTGCATCATCGATCGACGGCTCGCTGACGTCGATCTTCTGGAAGCGACGGACCAGCGCCCGGTCCTTCTCGAAGAACTGGCGGTATTCCTTGTAGGTGGTCGAACCGATGCAGCGAATCGCGCCCGATGACAGGGCCGGCTTCAGCAGGTTCGATGCATCCATCGCGCCGCCCGAGGTGGCGCCGGCACCGATCACCGTGTGGATCTCGTCGATGAAGAGCACCGCGCCCGGATATTCTTCCAGTTCCTTGACGACCTGCTTCAGCCGCTCCTCGAAGTCGCCGCGGTAACGCGTGCCGGCCAAGAGCGTGCCCATGTCGAGCGAGAAGATCGTCGCATCGGCGAGGGCTTCGGGAACCTTGCCTTCGACGATGCGCTTGGCAAGGCCTTCGGCGATCGCCGTCTTGCCGACGCCGGGATCACCGACATAGAGCGGATTGTTCTTCGAACGGCGGCACAGGATCTGGATCGTGCGGCTGACCTCGGCGTGACGGCCGATCAGCGGATCGATCTTGCCGCCCTTGGCCTTCTCGTTGAGATTGACGCAATAGGCCTTGAGCGCATCCTGCTGCTTCTTCGGGCCGCCTTCTTCCTCGCCGCCGCGCGCCGTCGGCTTGCTGCTTTCGGCTTCGTCCTCGGCGCCGCGCGGGGGACGCACATCCGAAGCGCCCGGCCGCTTGCCGATGCCGTGGGAGATATAGTTGACGGCATCGTAGCGGGTCATCTCCTGCTCCTGCAGGAAATAGGCGGCGTGGCTTTCGCGCTCGGCGAAGATGGCGACGAGCACGTTGGCGCCGGTCACCTCTTCGCGGCCGGACGATTGCACGTGGATGACGGCACGCTGGATGACGCGCTGGAAGCCGGAGGTCGGCTTCGAATCCTCGTCATAACCGGTGATCAGGTTGGCAAGTTCGTTGTCGACATATTCGACGAGCGTCTTGCGCAACGCGTCGAGATCGACATTGCAGGCACCCATGACCGCGGCCGCATCGGCATCGTCGATAAGGGCGAGCAGCAGATGCTCAAGCGTCGCATATTCGTGGTGCCGCTCGTTGGCAAAGGTCAGTGCCTGATGGAGCGCCTTCTCTAAACTAGGCGAAAATGTTGGCACGTTCAGATCCTCACTTCTTTTCCATGACGCATTGCAGCGGATGCTGGTGTTGCCGGGCGAAGTCCATCACCTGGCTGACCTTCGTTTCCGCTACCTCGTATGTGAATATTCCGCATTCGCCGACGCCGTGGTTATGGACATGGAGCATGATGCGGGTGGCACTTTCACGATCCTTCTGAAAAAAACGCTCCAGAATATGGATGACGAATTCCATGGGAGTGTAGTCGTCATTCAAAAGCAGCACACGATAAAGATTGGGCTTCTTGGTCTTCGGCTTGGTGCGTGTGATGACCGAGGTTCGATTTGCGTTGTCCCCGTTCCTTTCGCTGTCGTTCTGCATCCGGATCGGCTTTGCGATCATTGTCATTCATTCCTCAAGCAATCCGGCGGAGCATGGGAGGGTGCTTTTCCCGCCGAATATCTGAAACACTAACTTAGTTCATAATAGGCTGATTTTAAGCCCCCTGTCAGACACTGCAATCAAGAAATGGCCGGCATGCACGGGAAAGACCAAAAAAGTCCCTGGTCGATCCCATGCGGGCGCTGCAGCGAAAGCGGAAACAAAAAGACCGGCCACAGATGCGTAGCCGGTCCTCGTTTTTCAATATGTAGCGCAGGTTGCGCCGTCAAAATCACGTCATGCGGCAGCAGGCGTCGCCGAAGCGACCGACTTGGGGGTCTTGCCGACGGCAGCGGCGATCGGCGCTTCATAGGGCTTGTAGGCTGATTTGGCGAGATCGGCATACATCTCACTGAGCTTCGTCGTCTCGGAGACAAAGCCTTCAAAATACGCCTTGACGTAGTTCGTCTGCAACTCGAAAGCGGCCTCGAAGCTCTTGACGCCGGCCAGCGTTTCGAAATGCGTCACCGCGTCCTGAAAGGATTTCTTCGAATATTCAGTGGCTTCAGAGGCGATCGCCTGAAAGCCCTTAGTCGTGTCCGAATAGGTTTTCAGGGCCGTGTCGACGGCTTCCTTGCTCTTCTTGTTAGCATCGTCAAAGTTGAACATGAGCCATCCTCCGTTGGGCTATTGGTGGCGGCAGGGTAGCTGCAATGCACAAATAGTCAAGTAGTCTTGTGCGCTGCAAAACATCCAAAGGTTGCATTACAACAATATAACAAAGCCCGCGCGCCGGGGCACGTACGTCTTTAACTGATTTTGCTAAAATATATCAGAATGCCGCAACCGGAAGTTTTGAATAAATTTTCGTTCCGAATCGAAAAAATAAAAGGACCGAACGGATCACGCCGTTCGGTCCGTCTGAAGCTTTCAAAAGCGATCAGAGATCGACGTCAAGGATCGCCATCGAGAAGTTGTAGGAGCGGTCGCCGTCCTCGTCATCGATATAGACGACACCCAGAAATTCTTCGCCGAGATAGACTTCCGCAGAATCATCCTTGCGCGGACGCGCCTTGACGATCATCTGCGGGTTGAACATGCGCTTGAAATAGGCGTCGAGCTTCTTGATTTCTTCTGGCTTCACTCTGTCATCTCCGTAAGCGGTCTTGATTGGCCGCTTCTTGCACAGGAAATGCAGCGGTGTAAAGGCAAGGTTGCCGTTTGCTCACGGCCCTCCCCGTTCGGATCCCGCCGACTTTTCCTATCCTTGTTTCCAATGGGCGCTCAGATATCGGCGCCGATCACCTGGTCCATGTTGCGCGACGGCTCGGAACAACCGGCCTCGCCGACGACCTTGGCCGGCACGCCCGCCACCGTCTTCTTGGGCGGCACCGCCTTCAATACGACGGAGCCTGCGGCGACGCGTGAGCAGTAGCCGATCTCGATATTGCCGAGGATCTTCGCGCCGGCGCCGATCATGACGCCGGAGCCGATCTTCGGATGGCGGTCGGCGCCCTCCTTGCCGGTGCCGCCGAGTGTGACGCCGTGCAGGATCGAGACGTTGTCGCCGATGACAGCCGTCTCGCCGACGACGAGGCCGGTGGCATGATCGAGGAAGATGCCCTTGCCGATACGGGCCGCCGGATTGATATCGGTCTGGAAGACGCTGGAGGAGCGGCTCTGCAGATAGAGCGCAAAATCACGCCGGCCGCGGTTCAGCAGCCAATGGGCGAGACGATGCGTCTGCAGCGCGTGGAAGCCCTTGAAATAAAGCACCGCCTCCATGAAGCGCAGGCAGGCGGGATCGCGGTCATAGATCGCCTGGATATCGACGCGCAGGATGGAGCTCCAGTCCGGCCAGTCGAGGAGCATTTCTTCGAAGGTCTGGCGAAGCAGGTTCGCCTGCATGTCGGGGTGATCGAGACGCTCGCAGATGCGGTGGATGACGCATTCCTCGAGCGAGTGGTAGTTGATCACGGTCGAATAGAGGAAGGCGGCAAGAACCGGGTCCCGTTCGGCGGCGAGCCGGGCTTCCTCGCGCAGGCTGTCCCAGATGGGATCCATCACCTTCAGCGGATGGCCTGTGTCAAAAGCACGGATGTCAGTCTTTGCGACCATCGCCGCTCTCCTCGTTGCCGGAAGGAATGCCGTTTTCGGAATGCCAATATATAGAGGAAAACGCCAATAACATATATGGGTGCCGTCGCCATGGTTTTTTAGCATGGTTTTTCAGCATCACGATGTTGTCAGCGATGGGCGACCCTTGCGTAGTAGGCCAGAACCGCCTGCTTGAAAACCCTGTCGCCGACGGCGAGCATATGATCGCGGCCCGGAATATCGAGCGCTTCGGCATTTGGCATCAGAGCCGCCAATTCCTGCGGCGAGCCAGCGATATCATCCTTGGTGCCAACGCCGATCAGCGTCGGCATATCGAGCTTGGCCATATCGGAACGGGCGACCAGATCGCGCGAGCCGCGGATGCAGTCGGCAAGAGCGACGCGGTCGCTCTTCGTCTGCTCGGCAAAGGCGCGGAACATGCGGCCGCGGGCATGCGTGACGTCGTCGAGCGAGGGAGCCAGCAGCGCATCGGCGATCGGGTCCCAGTCGCCCACGCCGTCCGTCATGCCGATGCCGAGGCCGCCGAGAACCAGCGAACGGACCCGATGGGGATTGGCAAGTGCGGCAAAAACGGAAATGCGCGCGCCCATCGAATAGCCCATGACGTTGGCTTCCGGGATGCCGAGATGGTCGAGCAGCGCGATCGCATCGCCGGCCATGACCCAGGGACGATAGGCTTCGGCATCATGCGGCTTGTCGCTTGCGCCGTGGCCGCGATTGTCCATGGCGATCACCCGGTAGCCGGCATCACCCAGCGTCTTCAGCCAGCCCGGATGCACCCAGTTGACGTTTGCGGTCGAGGCAAAGCCGTGGATCAACAACACGGGCACGCCGGCCGGATCGCCCTCATCGAAGAAGGCGAGTTGCAGTCCGTCATGGGTGAAGCTCGAAAATGTGGGCGTATTCAGGTTCATCGGGCCTTCCTTTTTGGCGCGACCATAATCGAGCGGCCTTTCATCGTGAAGCCAAAAACTGTGGCTAAAAACTGTGCCTGGCGCGGCGGTTTGGCTCTACACATTTGCGGCGAAGGCTTATAAGGTTCGCGCACATTTCAAAGCATTCGGAGAGCGACATGGCCGGCCACAACATTCCCCACTTCCAGAACGACGGCGGTCACCGCGTTATCGAAGTCGGCGTCAAGGAATTCATGTGCACCGGCGCTTCGGCTCCCTTCGATCATCCGCATATCTTCATCGACATGGGCGACGACAATGAGAAGGTCTGTTCCTACTGCTCGACGCTCTATCGTTTCAATTCCGCTCTCAAGCCGAGCCAGACCAATCCGGCCGGTTGCGTTTTCCATGTGAAGGCGGCGTAGTCAGTCCAGATCCGGACCGGACGGACAATGCCGATCGAACATGCCGCCATCATCGGCGCCGGGATATCAGGGCTGACCGCTGCCCTTGCGCTTTCGCGCCGGGGTATCAGTTCGGAGATCTTCGAGCAGTCGGGCGAACTCACCGACATCGGCGCCGGATTGCAGGTTTCGCCGAACGCTTCCCGCATCCTTGCCGAACTCGGTATCCTTGAAGGCCTGTCAAAGGTCTGGCTCGAGCCGGACGCGATCCGGCTGATATCGGGTGGGTCGCTCCGCCAGCTCGCGGCGGTGCCGGCCGGCAAATTCGCGCGGGAACGCTGGGGCGCTCCTTATGGCGTCCTGCACCGCACCACATTGCAGAAAGCCCTTTTGGCTGCGGTTATGGCCGATCCGCGCTGCCGGCTTCACCTTGGCGTGCGGATAGATTCGACCCTACCGCCTTTCGAGCGGGCGGCCGATGTTGTGATCGGCGCCGACGGCGTCTGGTCGAAGCTGCGGCAATTCGTTCCGGGCAGCCCCTCGCCGCGCTTTTCCGGCAATATTGCCTACCGCTTCACCATTGCCGAAACGGAGGCGCCCGGTTTCCTCGACCGGGCAAGCGTTTCGGCGTTTCTCGGCGGTTCGGCGCACCTCGTCTGCTATCCGCTGAGAGAAAGCGGCAGCTTCAACATGGTGGCGATCACCGCCGGTAATATCGCGCCGCAGGCCTGGCAAAGCGAGCCGACGGCCGAACAACGGGCGCAGCTGCGGGCACGCCTTTCCGGCTGGAATGCCGCGATCGTCTCGCTGCTCGACAAACAGAAGAAGCTGACGTTCTGGCCGCTGTTCGAAACCACATCAGGTGTATGGCAGGACGCGCGCAGGACAGTTCTGATCGGCGACGCAGCGCATGCGATGATGCCTTTTGCCGCCCAAGGAGCGGCGATGGCGATCGAAGACGCCTACGAACTGGCAGCGCTTCTGTCGAACCGTCCCGCGGCAGAAGCGCTGTCACTCTTCGAACAGCATCGGGCGCCGCGCATCGCGAAGCTTCGCCAGCGTGGCGCCTTCAACCGGTTCGCCTATCATGCGAAAGGACCGATCCGGATCGGCCGCGATCTCGTGCTCGGCCTCAAGCCGCCGCTGAGCCTGGCGGCCGATCTCGACTGGATCTATGGCTATCGGGCTGTCGATCTGCCGTGAGGCGCGACGACAAAGCGCGTCTGGTCAGACCGCGCTTGCTGCGGCAAAACCCCGTTCGATATCGGCCTTGAGGTCGGCCACGTCCTCGATGCCGATCTGCAGGCGGATGACCGGACCATCCGTCGGCGCCTTGGCGACCTTGCGATCGTTGAGATAGGCATGCAAAGCGAGGCTTTCAAAGCCGCCCCAGGAATAGCCGAGACCGAAAATCCTGAGCGCGTCGAGGAAGGCATGCGCCTTTGCTCTGGACTTCTCGGGACCATCAGCGGCAAGCACGAAGGAAAAGATGCCGCTGGCGCCTTTGAAATCGCGCTTCCAGAGATGGTGAGAGGGGAAACTCGGCAGGGCCGGATGCAGCACGCGGGCAACGTCCTCCCTGCCCTCCAGCCATTCCGCGATATCAAGCGCGCTTTCATAATGCCGCTCGAGGCGCAGGCCCATGGTGCGCAATCCGCGCAGGATCTGATAGGCATCATCGGGTGCACCGCAAATGCCGAGCACGCCGTTTGCTTCCTTCAGCCGCTCCCAGTGCTCGGCATTGGCCGAAACCGTTCCGAGCAGGATGTCGGAATGGCCGGACGGATATTTCGTCGATGCGTGGATCGAGATGTCGACGCCGTGATCGAGCGGCTTGAAATAGACCGGCGTCGCCCAGGTATTGTCCATCATGACGACGGCGCCGTGGCGGTGCGCAACCGCCGAGATCGCCGGGATATCCTGCATCTCGAAGGTGTTGGAGCCGGGAGCCTCGGTGTGGACGAGCTTCGTGTTCGGCCGGAACAGCGCCTCGATGCCGACGCCGATCTCCGGGTCGTAATATTCCACCTCGACACCGAGGCGCTTCAGCATCGTATCGCAGAAATGGCGCGTCGGGCCATAGACCGAATCGACCACCAGCGCATGATCGCCAGCAGCGACGAAACCCAGGAACGGAATGGTGACGGCTGCAAGGCCCGACGGCACAAGAATCGTGCCGGCCGAGCCTTCGAGCGCGTCGATCGCCTCGCAGAGCGCATCCGTCGTCGGGGTGCCGCGCGTCCCGTAAGTGTATTTCTGCGCGCGAGTCTCCATCGCCCGCGCATTCGGAAACAACACCGTCGAGGCATGCACAACCGGCGGATTGATGAAGCCGTGATAGTCGAAGGGGTCGTTGCCGATATGGGTCAGGCGAGTGTTGATGCCGGCATTCTGCAGCAAGCTGTCTTTGTCTTTCATGTGGGGAATAGCCTTTGGCAAGGGGACGCGAAACGAAACTTTTGGACGCCCTGCCGTTTCCGGTCAACCCCTTGAGGACAGGCCGCGGCGATGTCCGGGAGCGGCGAAACGCACGATTTTCGCGTTATTTTTCCGCAACAAGGCGCCCACTTCATAGTCAAATGCTCACCAATGCAGCGCAATCTACCAAAATGCTGAATTTTGCCGCAATTATTGAGCGCGACACTTGACCATAGTGACATTTACGACTGTGATAGACCCACTCGCGCCGGGAGGGTGTCGAGACAATGGGGAGGCGACGGATTGTCGGCACGCACTCCCCACAAGAAAAGATAAGACAACGGAAAAGGTTGGGAAAATGAAAAATAAGCTCCTGTCCGCCGCCATCGGCGCAGCAGTTTTGGCAGTTGGCGCCTCGGCCGCCTCCGCCACCACTCTCTCAGACGTCAAGGCAAAGGGTTTCGTTCAGTGCGGCGTCAATACCGGCCTTACTGGCTTTGCGGCACCTGACGCTTCCGGCAATTGGGCCGGCTTCGACGTCGACTTCTGCAAGGCGGTCGCTTCGGCCGTGTTCGGCGACCCCACCAAGGTCAAGTACACGCCGACGAATGCGAAGGAACGTTTCACCGCTCTGCAGTCCGGTGAAATCGACGTTCTCTCGCGCAACACGACCTGGACGATCAACCGTGACACCGCGCTCGGCTTCAATTTCCGTCCCGTCACCTATTATGACGGCCAGGGCTTCATGGTGCGCAAGGGCCTGAACGTGAAGTCGGCTCTCGAACTTTCCGGCGCCGCAATCTGCGTGCAGTCGGGCACGACCACCGAACTGAACCTCGCCGATTATTTCAAGACGAACAATCTGCAGTACAATCCGGTCGTCTTCGAAAATCTTCCTGAGGTCAACGCGGCCTACGACGCCGGTCGTTGCGACGTTTACACGACCGACCAGTCCGGTCTCTATTCGTTGCGTCTGACGCTGAAAAATCCCGACGAACACGTCATCCTTCCTGAGATCATCTCAAAGGAGCCGCTTGGCCCGGCCGTCCGTCAGGGTGATGATCAGTGGTTCGATATCGTTTCCTGGACGGCTTATGCGCTGATCAATGCCGAAGAGTTCGGCATCACCCAGGCAAATGTCGACGAGATGAAGAACTCGCCGAACCCTGATATCAAGCGCTTCCTCGGCAGCGAGACCGACACCAAGATTGGTACCGATCTCGGCCTGACCAATGATTGGGCCGCCAACGTCATCAAGGGCGTCGGCAATTATGGCGAAATCTTCGAGCGCAACATCGGCCAGGGCAGCCCGCTTAAGATCGCACGCGGCTTGAATGCTCTGTGGAACAAGGGCGGCATCCAGTACGCACCGCCGGTTCGTTAATCGAGCTTTGGCATGAAATCCCGGGAAGGCGGCGGAGCCGCCCTCCCATCTTCCAAAAAGTAAAAAGAAAGCCCGAAAACGGGCACAAGGGGATTGGCGCGGCATGACGCATGGGGCTGTGGATAGGACACCTTTGCATGACACCGGCTGGAGTTTCCGGTCGGCAATGTACGACCCGAAATACCGGAGCATATTTTACCAGCTTCTAACAATCGTTGTTCTCGTGGGCTTTGTATGGTGGGTGGCCCACAACACGGCCGTGAACCTTGCCCGCAGCAATACGGCATCGGGTTTCGGCTTTCTTCGCGGCCGCGCCGGTTTCGAAATCGGCCAGTCGCTGATCACCTTTTCGAGTGACTCGACTTATGCGCGCGCACTTCTCGTCGGTATTTTGAATACCTTGCTGGTGGCGGTGACTGGTATCTTCACGGCGACCATCATCGGCTTCCTGATCGGGATCGGCCGGCTGTCGCGCAATTGGCTGATTGCCAAGCTCTGCACGGTCTATGTCGAGGTTTTCCGCAACATTCCGCCGCTGCTCGTCATCTTTTTCTGGTATCTCGGCGTTCTCTCCGTTTTGCCGCAGCCGCGAGAGTCGGTGGGTCTGCCGTTCAGCATGTACCTCAACAACAGAGGACTGGCCTTCCCGAAGCCGATCTTCGACACGGGCATGATAGCAGTCGGCATCGCCCTGGTGATTGCGATTGTCGCCAGCATCATCATCGCGCGCTGGGCCCATAAACGCCAAGCCGCAACCGGCCAGCCGTTCCACACCGTATGGACGTCGATCGCGCTGATCGTCGGCTTGCCATTGCTGGCCTTCGTTGTCTCCGGCTTTCCGCTCACCTTCGACGTTCCGGTTGCCGGAAAATTCAACCTCACGGGCGGCTCCGTCGTCGGCCCAGAATTCATGTCGCTGTTTCTCGCTCTGTCCTTCTACACCGCCTCGTTCATCGCCGAGATCGTTCGCGGCGGCATTCGCGGCGTTCCAAAGGGACAATCCGAGGCAGCCGGCGCGCTGGGGCTGCATCCGTCGAGCGTGACGAGACTTGTCGTGGTGCCGCAGGCGCTGCGCATCATCATCCCGCCGCTGACGAGCCAGTACCTGAACCTGACCAAGAACTCCTCACTCGCCATCGCGATCGGTTTCTCGGATCTCGTTGCCGTCGGTGGCACGATCCTCAATCAGAGCGGTCAAGCGATCGAGATCGTCTGCATCTGGGGTATCGTCTATCTCAGCTTGAGTATTCTCACGTCGCTGTTCATGAATTGGTTCAATGCCAAGATGGCACTGGTGGAGAGATAAGATGTCGGTCGCCGATAAACCCTTTGTCAGAACGTCCATCCTTGCCGCCGAACCGCCGCCCCCCGGCGAGAGGGGAGCCGTCGCCTGGATACGTCGCAATCTCCTGGCAACCCCGAAGGACGTGATCCTGACGATCCTGGCTCTTGCGCTCATAGCATGGGCCGTGCCGCATCTCGTCAACTGGCTGTTCATACAGGCCGTATGGTCCGGGCCGGACCGCACGTTCTGCGCGACAACGATCCAGGGCGGCATCCAGCCTGACGGCTGGAGTGGCGCATGCTGGGCTTTCATCAGCGCCAAGTACGATCAGTTTATCTTCGGCCGTTATCCGCTGGGTGAGCGTTGGAGACCAGCGATCGTCGGGATCCTGTTCATTCTGCTGCTGGTTCCGATGTTGATCCCGTCGGCGCCGCGCAAGGGCCTGAACGCCATTCTTCTGTTCGCCGTCCTGCCGGTCATCGCCTTCTGGCTTCTTCACGGCGGCTTCGGCCTCGAAGTGGTGGAGACTCCGCTCTGGGGCGGGTTGATGGTGACGCTCGTCCTTTCCTTTGTCGGTATTGCCGTCTCCCTGCCCTGCGGCATTCTGCTTGCGCTGGGACGCCGCTCGAAGATGCCCGTCATCCGGATGCTTTGCGTTACCTTCATCGAGGTCATTCGAGGCGTTCCGCTGATCACCGTCCTGTTCATGGCAAGTGTCATGCTGCCGCTCTTCCTTCCCACAGGCTGGAACGTGGACAAACTGCTGCGGGCGCTGATCGGTGTGTCGATCTTCACCTCGGCCTATATGGCGGAAGTGATCCGCGGCGGCCTTCAGGCGATCCCGAAGGGACAGTTCGAAGGCGCCGATTCACTTGGGCTCGGCTATTGGCAAAAGACCCGGCTGATCATCATGCCGCAGGCCATCAAGCTGGTCATCCCGAGCATCGTGAACACCTTCATCGGAACGTTCAAGGACACGTCGCTGGTCACCATTATCGGCATGTTCGATCTGCTTGGCATCGTCAAGCTGAACTTCTCCGATGCCAATTGGGCAAGCGCCGTCACGCCGATCACGGGCCTGATCTTCGCGGGCTTCATCTTCTGGCTGTTCTGCTTCGGCATGTCGCGCTATTCAGGTTTCATGGAACGCCATCTCGATACCGGCCACAAACGATAAGAACGCTACAACGATAAGAATGAGGGAAAATAGTCATGGCTGAAGCTCCAGCGAAAAAGCTCACCGTTTCCGCAACGGAAGTGGCGGTCGAGATCGTCAACATGAACAAGTGGTACGGCGATTTCCACGTGCTGCGCGACATCAACCTGAAGGTCATGCGCGGCGAGCGCATCGTCATTGCCGGCCCGTCGGGTTCGGGCAAGTCGACGATGATCCGCTGCATCAACCGGCTGGAAGAGCATCAGAAGGGCCGCATCATCGTCGACGGCACCGAACTCACCAACGATCTGAAGAAGATCGACGAAGTACGGCGCGAAGTCGGCATGGTGTTCCAGCACTTCAACCTCTTCCCGCATCTGACGATCCTCGAAAACTGCACGCTGGCGCCGATCTGGGTCCGCAAAATGCCGAAGAAACAGGCCGAAGAAGTGGCCATGCACTTCCTGAAGCGGGTCAAGATCCCGGAGCAGGCCAACAAATATCCGGGCCAACTCTCCGGCGGCCAGCAACAGCGCGTGGCGATCGCGCGGTCGCTGTGCATGAACCCGAAGATCATGCTATTCGACGAGCCGACTTCGGCGCTCGATCCCGAAATGATCAAGGAAGTGCTCGACACCATGGTGGGTCTCGCCGAGGAAGGCATGACCATGCTCTGCGTCACGCATGAAATGGGCTTTGCCCGCCAGGTGGCCAACCGGGTCATCTTCATGGACCAGGGCCAAATCGTCGAACAGAACGAACCGGCCGAGTTCTTCGATAACCCGCAGCACGAACGCACCAAGCTGTTCCTCAGCCAGATCCTGCACTAAAGCGCGGTTGCGATCTTTCAGATTCGCGTGCCGCGCTTTAGGCCTTTGTTTTTCCGCATGTCTTTGTCGCAAAACCGCTGCACACTTTTGCGAGACATGCTTTAGGAAGTATCCTTTGAAAAGACCCGCCGAACCCTGTGGTTCGGCGGGTCTTTTCACGTTCAGCGGGAGGCTGTCGCCTGCAGCAGACTGCAGAGACCGGCAAGACCGGAATCACCGCCGGAGGCGGAGATATCGGCGCAACGGACGAGCATCTTGCGCTGCTCATTGACAGGCCTCGCCTGGAAGGCCGCCAGGGTGCGGATCTGGGACGCGCTGAGGCTGCGCTCGCCCGCGGGTCTGCCGCTGCTGCCTGCCCCATCTACCCTGCCGATGGCGAGATCGGCATCGACGCCATTACCGCCGCCAACCGAGGCCGTGGCGTTGGCATCGATTCCATCGGAACCGCCGGTGCCTTCATTGAGATCGGCATTGACGCCCCGCCCGATCCTGGCGTTGACGTCTGCGTCGAGACCGCGGCCGCCGCCGGCACTGGCGGTCGTATCGGCATTGACGCCATTCGAGCCGCCAACGGAAGCATTGGCATCGGCGCTGATGCCGCGCCCGCCGCCAATCGAAGCCCCGACATCGGCGCTGACGGCATTGCCTGCATTCACCGACACACCGACATCGATCGCACGCGCATCGCTTGCCGGCATGGCAAGGAGGGCGCAGGTGGATGCGAGCACTGCAAAGGAGAGTCTATTGTGGTTCTGGGTCATGTCTTCCTCCGTTTCCATTCCGGACGATCTGCCCGGCAGTCGAAAATCGAGGAACGCGCGCACCTTCGATCGATCGGACGCCTGCAACTACAGGACGTCCATGGCAAGGCAACGTGAAGGGATGACGAATGTTTCACGACAGGGCGCAGCAAGTCGGTTCGGCGGCGTATAATGATGTTTCGCGGTTATTGAATTGCGAATCGCCCGACCGACTGTGCCAAAAGCGGGCATGTCTGCTGACAGTCGGAGGGCTGCTGAAGTATTCGCTCCGATGGCGCCAGCAATCTTCAGCCGGCGGCGAATAATCCGATGACAGCTTTTCCTTGATATCGACCACAGCTGTCGCGGGCATTGGCTTTTCCACCAGCGATTGAACATGCTAAAAATAACTCCCTTTCCGCCTGGATATATCAAGCGGGAAGTCCATGTTTCAGAATGTTCTCATCTGATGGAACTGGAGGTTTAGAATGGGCATTTTCGACAAGATCAAACATGCAATCTTCGGAGAGGCGAAAGCAGCCGAACCCGTTGCCGCCGGGGCGCCGAAGACAGAGACGGCGCAAGCGCCTGCCTCACCGTCGGCAGCCCCCAGTCCGGCGCCTGCGGCCCCTGCCCCGCAGAGCAAACCGGTCCCCACGGCCACCGCGCCAAGCACAGCTACAGTCGATATCGTCCCGATCCTTGACGCGGCGGTAAAGAAGAGCGGTCAGAAACTCGATTGGCGCCGCTCGATCGTAGACCTGATGAAAGCCGTCGGGATGGATGCGAGCCTGGCCGAGCGCAAGGAACTTGCCGCTGAACTCGGCTATACCGGCGACACCAACGATTCCGCAAAAATGAACATGTGGCTGCACAAGGCATTGATGAAGCGGCTTTCGGAAAACGGCGGCAAGGTACCGGCCGACCTCCTGGATTGATCGACGACGGACAGCTGCCGCCATTTCTGTGGCGGCAGCGATGCGGGCAACGTCTCCGGCAGATGCGGATCCCCTTGCCCGCAGGCGCTGGAACCAATAACGTTTGGCTCGATACTTGGTAATCGATCAGGGGAGAATTAAATCCGATGAGATTGATGGCAGTCGTTGGTGTTGCACTTAGCCTGGGCTTTATATCGGCCGCAGAATCTCCGTCAAACTATCAATCCTACAGCGGCATTCGGGTCGATACCGACCCGGTCCTCCTGGCTCGATACGACAAGGCACTCCAACACTGCGTGCCGGAGGCAAGCTCATGGCGACGAGGCTCGCCGGACCCGCGAAGCCTGCACTACAACGCGGCTCTCAGAAATTGCCTCTACAGGCGCAGCTTTGTTGACAGAGGTGTCTACGCCTACCCCATCCCCAAGGTCTACTTCGATCATTTCCTGGACCGCTGAGAAGAGCCGAGCCCTTCAGAGGCCTATCTAACAAAAAACCCGCCAAACTTGGCGGGTCTGTCTTCAATCGCGATGCTGCCGCTACCGCATAACTCCTTAAAACCGAATCGATTTGCGGACAAAATTATGCAGCAGTTCAAAGTGCTGCAGCGTCCTTTGCGCGTCTCAAAAGACGCGCGACGCTGTCGTCAGCGTTTGCCGCCAGCTGGTGGCCGGCCCTTGCCCGCCGGGCGGTTGCCGCTTCCGGACGCTGTCTTGGCGTCATTGCCCTGACCGAAGTTGGTGCCGCCGAGATGGCCACCGCCGCTGGTATTGGCAACCTGGCGCTGCGCTTTGCGCAACAGTGCCTCTGCATTGGTCTTGCTCATGAAATTCTCCTCAATGGCTGGAAAACCCAGCCGGAATGCCGGCACTGACTTCCGCGGTCAAAGACCGAAGGCATATCAGGCAGCGACGATGTGCGTTTGCTGGAGGCTTGCGTCGATCAAAGACTTGCCTGCATTCATGACGATTCCCCCTCAACCGGCATGACAATCACCCTCCGGCGGCTGCCGGACGGCGCAGAAATCGATTTTGAAAGGAAAGATCAGCCGGGACGCCAGAGCGCAAACCAAGCTCGACAAGCAATTTCGATAGATGAATCAATATGACGGCAATGTGTTTAAAACAAGTTCCCGGCTTCCTGCCTGGAGAAGCGTTGCCGACTGCTTTTGCCGATTCATAGAAGATAATCATCCTGCGGCGTCAGTTGGAACGCTTCTTGCAGAGTTACTAATATGTTTATGATGCAAGGACCAAATGTCATGAATCGGTACACATCGCATCAGTTTCCCGCGCTGAGGATCCTCATGAGCGGCCAGGAAAAATACAGCGTCGTCAGGACCCTCGGAGATGCAGCGACCATGCTCATTTCCGAATGGCCGGGCGATGATGGCGAGGAGTACGTCGTGGCGGTGAGGACATGCCTCGACGCCATCCGCGGAACCACGCCCCCGGGCGCCGCGCGGGAAGCGTTGATGAGAGCGGCTGATGAAGCCGGCATCCGCTACCTCTCGGTCGTTCACTGAGATCGCTCGAGCGGATTCAAGGGAAGAATTTGCGTAAACGCTCGAGCAGTGCAAATCCGCCGCTCGAACAGATATGGGCACCGCGTTCCTGAGCTTTGGCGAATAACGGAACGACTGCCGAATTCGAACCGCGCGCATCTTCCTGGCTTCGCCATTTCAAGCGCGTTTGAAGCAAGGCATTTCTGCCTTCCGATCGACCTTCGCAATTTCGCACATGGTCTTTCCCGCGTCACACGAATCGAAATAAACATCGAACGCCGATCAATGGGTAATTAAGGGAATAATATAATAATGCGCGCTGGTATCGTAACAGTATTGATTGCCATGGGATTGCTTACTGCCTGCACGCCGACGCGTCAGGACTATGATGCTCTCGTCACATTGCTGCAGGGCAGCTCGAGAGCGAGAAATGAAGCCGTCAAAGAATGCGTGAGGGGCTTCGACGGAAAGACCACTCGCAACTTCGGCCTTTTGACAAACACCTCGGACAAAGACGCTGCCCGCGTTGGCTGCAATCGATTTGTCGCAGCGATCGCTTCCGGTCGCGCCACCTATGACGACGTCGTTGACATCAGACGCCACCGGCCCACTCCGAAGCTGATCAAAATTTTTCAAGGTCGCTAAACAGGATGCGCCGCCGGCTTGCGGTGTCAGGCTCGCAAGCCGTCCGCCCAAAGTCGTTTAAGTAGCAACGAGCCGATCTTGGTGTACCGGCATTGCGATCGGCGTTTACCTTATCGTCTTGCTGCAACTTTACGATGCTCTACGCTCTTGCTAATTGTTGCCGTCAAGGGCATGGGGGCTAGAGCATGGCAGATTGGTATTATGCGGTCGGACAGAATCAAAAGGGTCCTGTTGGCGAAGACGAACTTCGAGAACTCATCGAAAGCGGGCAGATCACAGGCGAAACCTACCTGTGGCATGAGGGAATGGACGCACGGCAACGAGCCACCGAACATCCAGAGTTTGCGTCAGCCTTCGTTGCGCCGCCACCTTTGCCTGTCGTCCAGCTTTCTAAGCGACCACCGCCCGCTTTCGAACCGCGTGTAGGCGGAGAAGGCGTGGTCATCACGTCTCGACCATGGCCTCGTTTCTGGGCGAGGTTCATCGACAATCTCATATTTGTGCCGCTCCTCGGGTTCTGTATCTTCCTCCTGGCGGTCTTGTATGCGCCGGACGTCTACTTACAGATTGTCACGATGAACACGGGCCTATTCGGTCTCCTTCTGCTACCGCTCGTCACCCTATTCCTCGCCCTGTGCATGATCACAACGGGTTATACGCCCGGCAAGGCTATCGTCGGCGTGCGCGTACCTGTTCCCGTTGACCGCAGCCGCATCGGCTTCTTCCTCGGTAGAGAGTTCAAGGTGTGGGTCGCCGGCCTGGGTCTCGGCATACCCTTCGTCGCCCTCTTCACGCAAATCCACCAATACCGCCGCCTCGCGGAAGGTAAGACCGCAAGCTACGACGAAGGCAATCCTCCGGTCGTCGCCAATCCGTCGAAGATGCGGCTTGGAACGGCGATCGTGGTCGTCATGGCCCTGTTCACGGGCCACATCGTCCTGCGGGTCGAGGATCAAGAGGCCTCCAGAAACCTCGCCGCCACCCAGACATGGGTCAACCCGGTGACGAAGAAACCAGCAATCATCGGAAAGACCTGGCAGGCGAAGGAAATGACCACCAATAGCGGCCGAGCTTTCTACTTCGCCTCCAACGACCTACTCGCCGAGGCTATACTCGGTTACGAGCAGTTTCCGTCCGAAGGAATCGAGCCCGCCGCCTATGCGGATGCGATCAAGAAGGCGGTCGCCTCAGACATCAGCATCACCACTGAATGGAAGCCAGTCACCGTTCAGGGGATACCCGCTCTGCGAGCCACAGGAAAGTCCGTAAACTTCAATGACGCCAACGTCGAGGTGACCATTGTCGTTGCCGGCCGTGACGCATGGAGGACACTGATGTTCGCAAGGGGTAATTCACCCGCGCAATCGGCCGAGAAGGACAAGTTCGTGCAAGCAATGTTCGGGACGGCAAACTGAGCATATCGAAATGCCGTGTTATTGCCCATAAAGCCTCGGCAAGATCTAACCTTTCCTGTGCTCATTGTGGATGTAAAATCGACAATGTTCAGCGGGTGCTCCCAGCGGACGGCGCGCGTGAACACAGGCGGCTGTAACGCAGGCCGTCGCGCGGATAAAGCTGTCGATCTGCCAGAAGCGACGCCGGATCTTCCGGCGGACCGAGAGGCCAGACGTATGTGGGCGTGGAGTCCGGTAATCTTGAAGGCTGTCCAGACGCATCTGGCGCTGCGTAAGATGGTGGCGACCCCTGCAGGAATCGAACCTGCGACAACCTGCTTAGAAGGCAGGTGCTCTATCCAGCTGAGCTAAGGGGCCGTCCGGCGGCCGCGTCTCACGAGCGCGACCGGATGCGGCATATCTGGACCAGAAATCTCAATGCGTCCAGGGCTGCGTGCGGGTATAGCGGAAATTGTCCGGATAGGCGACGACCTGGCGGACCGGATCCTTCGGTGCGATGACGCGGTATTCGATGCCATTGCGCTGGGCGTAGGCTTCGGCGAGTTCCTGCGTTTCGAAGGTGAGCTTCACCTGCTGGCGCATATCGCCCGAGGAAGTGTAGCCCATGATCGGATCGATCTTGCGCGCCGACTCCTGATCGTATTCAAGCACCCAGAGATGGGTCTTGGCCTTGCCGGACTGCATGGCGGTCTTGGCTGGACGATAGATCTTGGCAGACATGACTGCAGCGTCTCCGACTATGCGGGCAGCGCCCGCCTTTCATGGTCTCAATCCCGTTGCCGGCCCGTTCTCGGACCTTGGCATCATCGCTGAGGATAATGCCAAGAGATGAATTTTGCTTAGCCGCGAATCCCCGCTTTTTCAAGAAAAAAGGCGGTGTGCGACGCAGCCGTCGACTCCGTTCGCATGACCGCCGAAACCGCCTCCCCTTCAAATCCGGTGATTGCCGGCCGGATTTCGCAATATTTCCGCTTGTCTCACCTTGTGATCACAACCTGATTGCCGCTGCCTTCCCTCGGCACTAGTTTACGGCTCAATCGATTTCAGTGGATTTGCAGCTCATGATCAAACGTTCGGCGGAGTTCAATGCCATTGTGATAGGCGCTGGCATCACGGCGTTCTTCTACGTTGTCATCAGCTACGCCCAATATATCGGCCTGATCGCCCACGGCTGAGGTAGCCTTGTGCTGACGTACAATTGCGCCAGGCAAACCGAACTCGTGCGCCTGGCAAGCAGGCTGGCGGCCTATCAAGATTTTTCTGTCTTGCATCCACGGGTCTGGCGAGGAATCTTCGACCAGAGCTGGATTTATGGGTTGCGACGGCGAAGTGAACCGTGTATCTCCCCTGCCATTCACGGCACGGAGTGTAGCGCAGCCTGGTAGCGCATCTGGTTTGGGACCAGAGGGTCGGGAGTTCGAATCTCTCCACTCCGACCACCGTTTTTCCCACTGAATTTAATATTGAATTTGGTATCGCCGCGATCACGCCGGGAACGGGCTTTGTGAAAGCACCTGCCGCCGTGGGCGCAAATTCCTACAAGCCGCTTACACTAATGCTGCCCATCGTCTATCCCCTCGTCCCTGATTTCGCGCCAAATAAAAAATGTCAGCAAGGGGTTCTTGCGCACGAATTCTCTATTGGCTTTATCCTTGCGAAACTCCCGCCACGACCGCGAAAATAAATAACTCATCAGGCCCGGCAGAAATAGTATAGCAAGAAGCACCCAAAGAATATCGTATGTATATCTAACGAACCCCTGCATACGCTCCACGCCCCCACTTAAATTTCCCAGGGCAAGCACGCCAAGTAAACAGAGGATGAAACCTACTAGACAGATAATACTTACGCGCTTTGTCACCTTACCCTCCAAAGAAACCCGTGCTCAGCATACGGCCATACGCGAGAGCCAACATATCATCGAAGAAATAAGCATCTTCCCATTATGGTAGAGAAATGATGATTCGCTTCACTTGCATATTTCTGGTGGCGTCCCTCCTCGGCTCCTGCGCCTTTCCGTATCCGCGCGCTTAAGCCGACTGTCCGTTCGACCAGAGGGTCGGGAGTTCGAATCTCTCCACTCCGACCATTCAAATATCCCGATATTGTTGAATTCCTTGACAGGCAGCACCGCTGCTCGCGGTCGCGTGCGCCGCTACTTCGCCTTCTTCGTCGTCGTGGCGCTGACGATCCTGTCGCCCGGCTTGATTCCGAGTTTGGCAACGATGCCGGCGTTGAGTTCGACGACGTATTTCACCGCGCTCATCGAATCGATGATGTCGCGCGAATAGGGCACCGCCTTTTCCTTGATGTGGCGGATCGTGCCGGTGTCGTCGGCAAAAAGCATGTCGAGCGGCAGTATGGTGTTTTCCATCCACATGGTGACGCGCCGCGGCTGGTCGAAATCGAAGATCATGCCGGCATCATCGCCCATCGTCTTACGAAACATCAGTCCGCGAGCGCGCTGATCCGGGGTCGCGGCGATCTCGACGGTGAAATGCAGCACCTTGCCCGCAGCGGTCTGGATGAGCAGCGGCTCCTTGTCGAACCGCATCTCCTCGTCAGCGAACGCCGGCAGCGCAACCATGAAAAAAAGCGCCAATAAGGCGCTTCTGATGGCATCAAATAGGATTAGGCCGCGCATGTTCAGTGCGACCGGCTTGCCGGGCTCGGAACGTCAGGATGGATCTCTGCGGCCATCAGGCCCTTTTCGCCGTCGCCGAAGCGGACGAGGACCACCTGGCCGGGGCGCAGTTCCGTCAGGCCAAAGCGGCGCAGCGTTTCCATGTGCACGAAGATGTCTTCGGTGCCCTCGCCGCGCGTCAGGAAGCCGAAGCCCTTGGTGCGGTTGAACCACTTGACCAGCGCACGCTCGAGGCCGCTCGTCGCGGTGACCTGCACATGGGTGCGCACCGGCGGCAGCTGCGAGGGATGAACCGCGGTCGATTGGTCCATCGAGAGGATCTTGAAGGCCTGATAGCCGCGCTCGCGGCGCTGGATGAGGGCAACGATGCGCGTTCCCTCGAGGATCGTCTGGTAACCATCGCGGCGCAGGCAGGTCACGTGCAGGAGAACATCCTGCAAGCCGTTGTCGGGCACGATGAAGCCGAAACCCTTGGCGACATCGAACCACTTGACGACGCCGGTGATTTCAACAAGATCGACCGCCTCTCCTGATAGCTCGTCGAGGTCGGAGTATTCGTTCGATGAAATCCTGTCAGCCATTGTCGCCAGCCCCTCGAATACGCGTCACACTGTTACGGTTAACTGATTCTTGAAATCAAGATTAACATCTTGGTAACGGATAAGCGCAAGTCCTAGTTTTCGGTTATTCCCAGGTGCACATTTTATAAAGTTGACTTGCCCGAAGCTGACCTCGGTTCGCCGAAAAAAGCCAGCCCCAATAAAGGAGTAAATAGAATGCGTTATCTACATACAATGGTTCGTGTCAAAGACCTGGACGCCTCGCTTGCCTTTTACACCACGCTGTTCGGACTGGAGGAAATTCGCCGCCACGAAAACGAGAAGGGCCGCTTCACCCTGGTTTTCCTGGCTGCTCGCGACGATCTCGACCGTGCGCGCAGCGAAAAAGCCCCCTGCCTCGAGCTGACCTACAATTGGGACACGGAAGATTATAGCGGAGGTCGCAATTTCGGCCACCTCGCTTATGAGGTCGACGATATTTACGCCACCTGCCAAAATCTGATGGACAACGGCATCACCATCAACCGGCCGCCGCGCGACGGGAACATGGCCTTCGTGCGCTCGCCCGACGGCATCTCGATCGAAATCCTGCAGAAGGGCAGCCCGCTTCCGGCCACTGAGCCCTGGGCCTCGATGGGCAATACCGGCGCCTGGTAAGGGTTTTTGCCGCAAGGCTTTTGCGAGGCTTGCGGCTTTTTCGATTTCGGGTCCGGCCGGCGCCTCGGCGCTTGCCGCGATCCGACGCCGCAGGCAATCTCCTGACGACTCGAAGCGGAAGAGAAGCGTTTTTCGCCGATTTTCCGCATCAACTGGAGACTGTCGCTTGCGTAAGATGCTGATGCGGATGCCCGTGACGGGCGCTTTGCTGATCGCCACCTCGGTGCTGGCGCTGTCCGGCTGCGCGTCGGACAAGAAGGCGCTCGATTCGGCGGCGGTTGTTCCGGCCGTGCCGGCCGCAGCGCCGCAGCTGGCCACGGCAGCGCCTGCAAGCCCTGCCCCACGTTCGGTCTATACCGATCCCCGGCTCGTCAACGTCTCCGGCGTCCAGGGCGCGCCTCAGGTGGTGGCACAAGATCCGAATGCAGCCGTCCCGCCCGCCGGCTCGGCGACGGCGGCGCCCGCCAATATCGGCGGGCTCGTCCTGCAGTCGACTAGGATCAACGCGCAGGCGATGAGCATCTTTTCCGATCACCAGCCGGCGCCGCAGAACAACAGCACGTCCACCGTCATTCAGCCGCAGGCCTATGTGCCGGTGGAAGGTGCAGCACCTGCCCGAAGCAGCGTCTACAGCCAGCCGCCCGTGCCCACACAGCCGGCGGAGCCGGTGCTGCCGCAGCAATCCTCACAAAATAGCAGCATGCAGCTTGCGCCCGTGCAAACAGCGTCGCTGGCGACGGCCAGCATTCCGACCTCGACGATGAACGCGCTCTACAGCGCGCCGAAGCAAAACCTGCTCGGCAGCCTCTCGGGCCTGCTGCACAAGGCGGCCCTGCCCGGCATGACGCGTATCGCGCCGAACGGGCTGCATCTCCAGAACGAAAAGGTCGAGGTCGGCTGCTTCAAACCCGACCTGCTGAAAGTGATCAAGATGGTCGAAAGTCATTTCGGCCGGCCGGTCATCGTCACCTCCGGCTACCGTGACGAAGAGCATAACCGCCTCGTCGGCGGCGCCGACGAATCGATGCACAAGAGCTGCGAGGCCGCCGACATCCAGATCGACGGTGTTACGAAATGGGATATCGCCGCCTATATCCGCTCGTTGCCGGACCGCGGCGGCGTCGGCACCTACTGCCACACGGATTCGGTTCACCTCGATACCGGCAAAACCCGCGACTGGAACTGGGGCTGCGGCGGCAAGCGCGCACCGATAGCGACGGCAAGAGCGATCTGACGGCTGCGCGATTTTCGCATTACGTTACGGCAGCTGCGCCTCGTCTCGTTAAAGAAACAACCGGCAGCCTATTGATTCAGCTTCAATAATCGGCTTCTCGAACGCAGTCGGATTTCCTGTCATTTTTTTGAAAGAAAACCGCAATTCCGCTTGCGGGATTCAAAACGCCTGACTATAAGGGCGCCACCACGAAGGAAGCGCCCTTCGTCTATCGGTTAGGACACCAGATTTTCATTCTGGGAAGAGGGGTTCGACTCCCCTAGGGCGTACCACTTTCTCTCCAAATAGAAGCCATCACTTCCGCTTGCAGAAGCCGGCGCGCGCTCCTATTTTAACGAGGCTGCCTGCGCCCTTCGTCTATCGGTTAGGACGACAGATTCTCATTCTGTAAAGAGGGGTTCGACTCCCCTAGGGCGTACCACTCCTGGTCAAAGAAGCCATTCTCGGCGTTCTATTTAACCAGAACAGGGCTCGGCTGCTCCGATATGCATCAGGGGAGCGACGGTCCATTCAGAGAGGCGCCGAGCTTGATGCCTCCGAATGTTTCGGGCAGATCGACGACGTAGATCTTCCAAGGCCGTTTCACCATCTCCTGCTTGTTGCCGAACAGCCTCGTTCGGCGCGATTGCGTGACCGGAATATAGAGCTTGCGATCGACACTGATGAACGATCCGTCCGGACTGATGAACTCGTCATCCGACGTCAGCACCGCAGTCTCTCCGGTCGGTGACAAGACCGTCACCCGCTTGTTGTCCAGTTCGGAGAGATAGAGGTTGCCGTTCGCATCAAGGGCGCAGCCGCCGCTGCGTGCGATCGTCGCGTATTCCTCGACCTGTCCGGCGAGGTCGTCATCCGAAAGCGACGCGTCGCGCAACGCTGCTGTCTTGATCTTGATGAATGGGCCGGTCGGTGCTGCAGCATAGAGCCACTCCCCGTCGTCGCTGACCTCGATCATGTCGATTTTTGGGGTCTGGTGGCTCCCCTGCTGCATATTCGGTTCGACCTTTGCCTGCATCTCAGGAAAACCAGACATCCGGCGAAGCGTAACGCCGGTCTTGAGGTCATGATAGATCAAGGCGCCCAACCCGGAGTCCGTGACGTAGACATGGTCGCCGAACACGCGCAGGTCGTTCAATTTCGCGCCCTTCGGCAGAATGTCGTCGCCGAAGCGCAGAACCCGCAGCACCTCGCCGGAGTCCGCATCCAATTGAACAAGCTTCTGCGCGCCCTTGTGAGGCTCGGAAAGTGCAGGCGGATAGGAGTCTGCGCGCAGTGCTCCCTGGTCCACCGCCCAGACAGTCCCGTCCTTGAAGACATGGATCGAGTTGACATAGACGAAGCTATCAAAACCGTCGTCACCGGGCTTCCATTCGTTCCAGGCGTTTCCCGGAAAGGCGGCTGGCTTTCCGTCCGGACCCCGCTTTGCGAGACAGGGCGTCTGATCATAATCCGGATAGCGCGGCAGGCCGAAGAACATGTCTCCTTTGGCTGTCAGCGCCACCTGATTGCAGAACCATGGACTTTCTGCCGCCACGGCGTGAATGAGTTCTGCCCCTGCCGCCGATACACCTCTTACCGGCAGCAAGCCGGAAGCCGCAGTGCAGGCAGCAGCAGTCATAAATCTCCGACGCCCAATTTTCATGATATCCTCCTCTTGGTAAAGTCACACGACGGCAAGCAAACGACCGCCCATCGAATCGGCGTGCGTGCGCGTGGAACGCCGCGACAGCTGGAATGACACGGTGGAAAGCCTGGGAAAGACCCGCCAATTCTCAGGGCTGGACCCGTTTTATTGGCAGGATCGATGCCCTCTATCAGCTCTGCGAGTTTTGTAGATCGGCACTGCCGCTCAGCCGGCGATCAGGGTTTTTCAGCGATATCCCTCTCCGTCATGCCGATACCCTCCAGAATCTTTTTCCGCAGATAGGCGTCACGGCTTGGGTAGAGCGTCGAGGTCCGCATGGCAGCTTCCCCCTCATGGAACCGAATGAACTGGCCGTCTGACTGAGGGGTCACCTGCCCCCAGTGCGGAACGCTGTTGCCGTTCGGATCGCCGGTCTTGATGAAGTTTGCGAGATAGGTAATGGCCATGTCGCGCATCGCGAAATCCGGGTCCGTCCATGGAAGCTGGTCACTGTTGCCGGGGCGCAGCGAGCCGTTGAAGTACCAGTTGTCTCCCGCATGCCAAGCGCGACGAAAGCCCTGATCCTTGCCCGGCGGCCAGTGGTCCCAATAGTAGAGATAGACGTTGGCGTTGCTGTGGGCTTTGGTGAATTCCGCCCCGAGGCGCACATATTCGAACATGTAGTCGTTCAACATCCGTAGCGACAATCGATAGGCTTCCGCCGGGTCGTTGGTTTCGTAGAGCGGAAAGACGGCCTCGTCGACGTTTCCCGCCTGGTGCGGTCGGATCGCCGCCAGCATCGCCTCATGCTGCTCGTCCTCGGTCATTTTCAGGTCGTTCGGCCGCAGTCCGGTATATTCATCCGCCGTCTGACCGATGATGATATCCAGATCGTCGAAATCGCCCGGCTGAAGCAGGTTTACCGACTCCTTGGTGAACACATAGTCGTCGATGGTATAGAACTGGTTCGTCGCGACGGCGCCTGTCATTGCACCGTAGAGCGTTTCCTTTCCGCCCTGCCAATTCTCCAGCCAGGTCTTGCTGTCGATCGCCCGAAGGTCGGCAAGCGTCACCTGCTTGCCGAAGAGCTTGTTGACCGCATCCTGGTTTTGCTCAGACTTCTTGGCGAAGTCGACAACCTTCCCCGGCAGGAAGCCGGTGAAGCTCGATTGAATGAATGCGCGCTTATAGAGACCCTTTGCCAGCGGCGTCCGGAGCAGCGCAACCGTGTTTTCGCCACCCGCAGATTGCCCGCCGATCGTCACGGTCTTCGGATCCCCTCCAAACGCCTCCGCGTTCTTTTGGATCCAGTGAAGAGCATCGACGAGATCGAGGACCCCGAAATTGCCTTTCGGGCCCTTGCCACTGTCCTTGTCCATCTCCGGCAGCGACAGCCAGCCCATCGCTCCAAGGCGATATTGCACCGAGACGACGACCACGCCCTGCGCGGCCAGTTGCGCCGCGTAGAGGTCTTTCATCTCGCTTGAACCCAGGCGGTTGGCGCCGCCGTGTATAAGCATATAGACGGGGAGCCGATCGCCGGTGCTGTGGGCCGGGGTCCAGACAGCAAGGTTCAAGCCGTTGTCACTGATCGGCGCCCGGCCGAGACTGTTCGGGTTCTGGAGCATCTGGTCGCCCCACTTGTCAGCCGTCAGAACACCATCCCATGGCTTGACCGGCGGCGCCGGCTTCCAGCGGTTTTCCCCACCGACATTGCCGGCGAATGGAATGCCGAGGAATTGGGTAACGCCGGGTGTGTCGCTCGGCACGCCCTCGACCCGGCCTCCGGTGACAGTCGCCTGCAGGATTGGCGCTGCTCCGTCGGTCGCGTCCGCATTGTTTGCCGCGCTCAGCAACAGGCTTGCCATCAGGACGACAGCACCCGTTCTGCCTTTGCCGACGACAGCCTTGAACTTCCCACTCATTCGCATGCCTTCCTCCTAGGTTGATTGCTCTATCGCCGCGTGGAACAGCAGGTGCCAATCAGGGCGGCACGACGACATCGGTGTGTCCGCTCAGCACCAGAGACAGGCGAACGAAACCGCTCGCCTTCTGCTCCTGGACGAAAACGCGCGTGAACGCGGCTGCGGCAGGGCGATCCGCACTGATGCCAACGGCCTGAGGAATGGCCATGAACGGCTCCTGCATCACCGCGACGTCGGGCTTGTCGCGAGCAACGATCGACATGGCCTGCCGTACGCCCGCCAGACCATCGATATCCCCGGCCGTCAAAGCAGCGACCGCTTCCGGAAAACTGTCGAAACGGATCAGTTCGCCGGCTCCGCCATGCCTCGAAAGAAAGAGTTCGTAGGCACTTCCCTTGACGGCGCCGATTTTCAGTCGCAGCCGTTCCACGTCCTTCAGGCCCAATGGCCCCGCAGCGCGGCGTATCAGAAATGCCCCTTCGATCTGGACGTAAGGGTCGCTATAGGCAATGCGCTCGGCTCGCTGCGGATCGATTGCGAGGAAACACACGTCCCATTCCCCCGCGCCGACACTTGCGGACACATCGCCGGCTTTGTCATAATGGCGAAAGCGGATCGGGAGCGAGAGTTTCTCTGCAAGCGACCGTGCGAGGTCCACCGACACGCCCGTCGGCGTCTCGTCCGTCGGGCCGCGCCGAACCAGCACGACATTTCCGTGATTGAGGGCGCAGACCAGCGTTCCGGAAGGAGCGATCTCGCTGCGGATCGCCTCGAGGTCAAAATCGGTCACGGTTTTCTCCTCTCTTCCGGGACTAAATGGATTTCATCCACTCATCTTGGGTCGGGAACTGCGTGATCATCAGCTCCAGCCCATCCTCGCCAGCCGTGATGGCCGGCGCAGGATCGTCGAACCGCACGAAGATCAGCGAGAAGGGCTCATAGGTGCGGCCCTCATGAATGAGACTGCCGTTCAGCACGATCAGGTACTGGCCGCCGCTGCCGCTCGGATCGGGCGTCTGCACCGCCATTGTCGGTCCCAGCCGGAACACTTTGCAGTTCATGCCATCATCATCCGGCTGCTCGTCGATGACGGTGTCGACGGTCAACTCGGTGCGATTGCGCAGAACCGGCTCGATCGACAGCGCCACTGCACCCGACGTGCGATGACGTCGTTTGGTGGGTTTAAGCTTTTCGCGAACATTCGGCGTCGTCAGGTAGACGAGCCCGGCATCGGTCTTGCTGCGCAAAGTCAGGTATGACAGTCCCTGTTCGCTGGCGATCAGCGGGCCATAGCCGGTGTGATGGTCGGCATAATGCACGGTAACGAGACGCACTTCGTCACGGCCGATCGTGCCGCTTCCGGCGATGAAGACCTGGAACTGATCGACGATGTGGAAATGCGAGTCGAGCTTTTGATGAGCGTTCAAATCGAGCCGGAAGGCCTGTGGATCTGGGGCGGCAATGTCCGAGTTCTTGCCGAACATGTTGATCTTCCAGGATTGGCCGCGGCGAAAACGGGTCGGTTCTTTTTCGGTGTAGGACGCAGTTTGCATCGATTGATCCTCCTTGGGCCGTCGCGCCGATTTGCTTTAATGGTGATGCGCTTCAATGGTGATGGGGTGGCGGAAATTCGACATCGAGTGCCGCGGCAAGCGCGCCCTGGTCCATCCCGATCATCTCGTGCAACTTGCCGAACTGCTGCGGGGCGTTGATCGTCTGGACGGCAACGAGACGATCGCGCTTGAAGCCCAGAACCGAAAATGCTCCGCTGGCCGGCGCGTTCAGCACAGCTTCCATGTCGGCGCCGTTCACCTCGCCCGACATCTGGATCTGGATGGCGGCCTGATGCGACCAATAGCGCGGCAGACGTTTGGGCGGCGGTGCCGCCCCGGTGATTGCCGCAGCAACGATCTTCGCCTGATCCTGCCCGGGATTGACCGCTTCGTTTCGGACGTGGCGTCCAAGCACCGGATCGTACCAAGCGGAGCAATCGCCAACCGCATAGACGGCCGGGTGCGATGAACGCCCGATCTCCGAAACGAGAATGCCGTTGTTCACCTCAAGGCCCGCGTCGCGCGCCAATTTTTCGTGGGGCGCCGCCCCGATCGCCACGACGACAATATCAGCCTCGATCTGCTCGCCGTCGCCTAAGGTGACCAGATCGATACCCCGGCCACCGTCGCGGGCGATCGTCGTGACCGTGGCGCCGAAGCGAACATGAAGCCCCTGGTTCAGATGCCGGTCGAGCACGTAATTGGCGATCGACTTGCTGACCGTCCGCTCCATCAGCCTCGAACCGGCCTCGATGACCGTGACGTCGAGCCCCTTTGCCAAAGCCATTGCGGCGATTTCCATGCCGATCAATCCGCCGCCGATGATCGCGACCGACTTGGCGCCGGCAAGGCGTGCCTTCAATCCGATCAGATCGTCATGCGTGCGCAGGGTGTGGGCGACGCCGTCGGCATCCACAGACGTGGGCAGACGACGGGGTTCGGCCCCACAGGCGAGGATCAGGCGCCCGTAGGAAAAGCGCCTTCCATCCTCGGAGAGCGCATAGCTTTCCGCCACATTCAGCGCGACGATCTTCACAGCCCGAACGAGGTCGATCCGGTTCGAGGCGTAGAAGGTCTCCGGGCGGAGCGGCGTCAGAGCATAGTCGTCCTTCGACAGCGCTTCTTTCGAGAGCGGCGGACGATGGTAGGGAAGGACGTTCTCCTGCGTCACCAACATGATGGAGCCGTCATATTTGGCGCTACGCAATGCGGCCGCGACGGCGACCCCGGAATGGGACGCACCAATGATCAAGATATCAGACATCAGGGGTTCACCGATCCGATCGCCGTCATCCGACGACCGCCATGTCGAACTCGCTCTTTCGAGCGCCGCACTCCGGACACATCCAATCGTCGGGCACGTCTTCCCAGCGGGTGCCCGGCGGCACGCCGCCATCCGGATCTCCAAGCGCCTCGTCGTAGACATACGCGCACAGGACGCACTGCCACACCTTGAAGCCGCTCAGGTCGGCGACCTCCGCGGACGGAACCATTTGCTTTTCCTCCCACAAACTCGAATTTGAGCGAGGCTACCTCAAGGATCTTGGTATCTCCAGATGTTCTGCCATACTATCAGTCATAGCATTTCGGCATATCTCAGGGAGAAGATGACATGGACATCCGGCAACTTGCTTATTTCGTCCGCGTGGCGGAACTCGGAAGCTTCAGCCGCGCATCGGCTTTCCTGCACATCGCCCAGCCCGCACTGAGCCGACAGGTCCGAAACCTGGAGACGGAGTTGAAGGAACGGCTCCTGCTTCGCAATGGACGAGGCGTCGAGCTCACCGAGGCAGGCGAACGTCTGCTCGACAATGCGCGTGGCATTCTTCGGCAGATCGAGCGCACCTATGAGGACATCGAGAATTCTCGAACAGGGAAATCCGGGAAGGTCGGAATAGGTTTGCCCGCCACGATCTCGACAGCAATCGCGACCGCGCTCATCCGCAAGCTGAGAGAGGAATTGTCGGACGCTCAGGTAATGCTCGTCCACGGACGATCGAACCAGCTTCAGGAATGGATCCTGTCCGGCCGTCTCGACATGGCGATCATGTACGACGCTCCATCGTCGCCGATGTTGGAAATCCACGACCTCGTCGAGGAGAACCTCTATCTCATTGGCCGCCAGGGCGTGTTCAAAGATGACAAGCCGGTACATCTGGAATCAATTGCCGACGTGCCGATGGTGATCGCCTGCAGGCCCAACAGCACGAGGGTCCTGCTCGATTCCGAACTCGCACGGCTCGGCCAGAAGCTCAATATCGTCTTCGAATTGGACCCTCTCGATACGATGTTCGATCTTGTCAGGGACGGCTACGGCTTCACCGTGGCGTCGATCCGCACGCTGGCATCCAAGGGTCCGGACGCGCGGCATGGATTGGAACTGCGCAAAATCGTCGGACCCGAATTGATCCTCTCGGTTCAACTGGTGCAGCCGGCTCGCCGATTGTCAAACAGGCTGCACGAAGCGGCTTTTCGCATATTGCGCGACCTCAGCATGGATCTCCTGGGGAGCAAGCCGACCTGAAGGCCTGCCCTGGAATGCTCTCCGGGTAAAACCGCAGACGCGCTATTCTCGGCAAGACCGGCGGAACGTCAGCATCCGGTGTCCAGGCCCATATTGACGACGCGCTCAGGGCGCCCATCCAAAAATGCTTCGATGAGGCGGACCGCGTCTCCGTAGTAGGTGCCCAACATGTCCCTGGTGAAATATCCAAGGTGCGGGGTGATCACGACGTTCGACAGGCTGCGGAATGGATGATCGACTGGCAGCGGCTCTTTTTCGTAGACGTCCAGCCCCGCTCCCGCGATCGAACCCGAACGCAACGCGGCAATAAGCGCGGGCTCGTCAACAATGGCGCCGCGGGCGGTATTGATGAGGTAGGCGGTCTTCTTCATCGCCTGCAATTCGGTCGCGCCGACGATGCCCCGCGTTCGGTCGCTCAACGCCAGATGGATCGTGACGACGTCGCTGGTGGCAAAGAGCTCTTGCTTCGATACCAGACGGGCACCGGCTGCCGCCGCCTGCTCCGCCGTCATGTTCTGGCTCCAGGCCTGCAGCTCCATGCCGAACACCTTGCCGATCTCCGCGACCCTTCTGCCGAGGCCGCCGAGGCCAAGAATGCCAAGGACCTTGCCTCCCACCGTCATCCCGGCCCGGGTCTGCCAGCCGCCGCTGCGCATGATGCGATCCTCCGAAGCGATATGTCGCGTTGCCGACAAGATCAGCCCCCAGACGAGTTCGGCAACGCCGCCGGCGCCGGCCCCGCTGACGGGAGTATTCGAGACGAGGACGCCGCGGCTCGCGGCTGTCGCGATGTCCACCGTATCGTAGCGCTTGCCGGTGACGACGATGTACTTCAGGCGCGACAGCCGGCAAATCAACTCCCCTGAAATCGGCATCCTCTCACGGAGCGTGCAGATTATGTCGAATTCGGCGAGCTCGCGCGCGGCCTCGTCCGGCAGTGCCAACGGACGCTCGAAGACGACGACATTGGCGCGGGATTTCAATCCCTCCCAATCGGCGACCTCCTGAGAAATACCCAGATAATCGTCAAGAATGGCGATGTTCGGTTTCATAGAGACCCCCGCGCAAATGATCGTCGAACAGCTTGGCTTGAACTCCCCTGCTTATTGCCGCTGCCATTCCTCCGACCAGATCTGCAACGGGTCGAGCGTTCCCTGCCGGAAGTTCGTAAGGTCGGTGACGGTGACGTAGGCGCGCGGGTAGAAATAGAGCGGTAACATCGGCAGATCGTCGGCAAAGATTTTCTGGACCGCCGCCCATTTCTGCTTTGCCGTCTCCGGATCGAGCGCCGCCTCGAGCTCGGATATGGCCTTGTCCATCTCCGGATTTGCATAGGCCGAGAAATTGTTGCCGACGCCATTGTTTTTTGGACCCGGAATGGCATCGGATCCGAGCGCGATCCGCGGCGAAACGGATGGAGAAAAGTCGATCGAGGACATCATCAAAGCTTTGAACTTCCGCTTGCGCGCCATCTCACCGTTGAATTCCTGCAGGGGCACGAAGTTGTTGGTGATCTCGATGCAGACATCCTTCAACTGGCTCTGGATGACCTGGGCAATCTGCTCTCTGGTCTGATTGCCCGCAGTGGAGACAAGCTCCAGCGAAAGGCGCTCGCCTTTGTCATTGACACAGATGCCGTCATTGCCGGCTTTCCAGCCAGCGCTTTCGAGCAGCTCTTTAGACTTCTCAGCGTCATATGAGTAGAGCGTCATGTCCTTGTTATAATAGGCATTCTCGCTGCTCAGGATGCCGTTGGCGACGGGCTGCAGCCCTCCGAACAGTTCGTCGCTTATCGCCTGGCGGTCGATTGCGTAGAGGATGGCCTGGCGCACCGCCTTATCCTTGAGGATCGGATTGTCGAAATTGATAGCGATGCGCTCGACGTTCGTTCCGTAGGCAAGATGGTAGGTGAACTTGTCAGGCTGCTGGTTCTTGAGATCGAGCATCTGCGAGAAGCTGATTCCGCCTGGGCTGACGGGGACCGCATCGACCGATCCGGCGAGCAGATTCTGAAGCAACGAAGACGAGTTGTCGCGATAGCTCAGGATTATCCGCTGCAGATGGGGCTTGTCTCCCGGCCACTTCGGATTGGGCGTAAACACGATGCGTGTTCCGATCTGATAGTCGCTGAGCAGGAACGAGCCGTTCCAAAGGCCGGGATTGGTCGGCTGCAGATTGTAGAGCGATTGCTTGACATAGGCGTCGAGCGTTGGATTGGCCGCATAGACCGGACCTTCCAGATGCTCCGGAATGACCTGGTCCCAGGAATTATAGCTCGAAATGATCTGCGGGATCGTCAGCACGACGGTTCGCTCGTCGACGATCTCCAGCGCGGATGCCCGCGTCCAGGAATTGTAGTTGGAGAAGCCGATCTTGGGATCGCGCGCCATTTTCCAGGTGAACTCGATGTCCTTCGAGGTAACCGGGGCACCGTCTCCCCAGGCAAGCCCCTCCCTGAGCTTGAACGTGACCTTCATTCCCTTCTTGCCATCGGGAAGATCGACGATCTTGGCAAGACCGTTGTCGATCGTCGGCAGCGTTTCGCAAAGGATGCAGTGATTGACGACGTTCTCGTCGAATGCCGTTATCGGTCGGAGGGAATAGTTGATGACGAGGCGCTTGGTATTGTTGACTTGAACCAGCGGATGGAAATTCGTCAGGAACTGCAACTGTCCGACGACCAATTGATCCTTTGCCTGAGCCACAGCGCCGGCACTCGACAGCGAGGTCAGCGCAGCCGTGGCAAGTGCCACGGTGACGAACGATTTTAGTCTCTTCCCTGCAGATGTCATTTTATCCTCCATCAGACTCTGTTTTTGTTTTCTTCAGTGCGATCCCTTGCTCGTCTCCGAGCGAGGATCGAAGGCCAAGCGAACGCCATCGCCGACGAAATTGACCGCCATTACCGTGGTGAAGATCAGCAGGCCCGGATAGACGGCAAGCATCGGGGCCGAGATGATGAGCTGCTGCGCATTGGTCAGCATGTTCCCCCATGTCGGCGTCGGCGGAACGATGCCAAAGCCAAGGAAGCTCAGCGTGGATTCGAACAGGATGATGCGGCCGACCGACAAGGTCATGGCGACGATCAGAGGTGTGGCGATGTTCGGCAAAATGTGGACGAAAATGTTATATCGAGCCTTGGCGCCGCTGACACTTGCTGCCCTGATGTAATCGACATCGCGCAACGTGATGGTGCCGGCCCTGGCTATTCTGGCGATCGTCGTCCAGTCGACGAGAGCGATGATGATGACGATCCTCAAGAAGACGGCGGCAGGCGACGTCGCCGCAGCCTGGCTGAGGCCGAGTTTCGTCAGATCGACGGCGCCGAGCACGATCAGCACGGGGATGAGCGGCAAAGCGATGATGCAATCCGTCATCCGCATCAGCACGTTGTCGAACCTGCCGCCGATATAGCCCGCAGTGACGCCGATCCCGATGCCGATGATCCCGGTAATGAAGGTGGCGAGCAGACCGACGGCGATGGATACTTGGCCGCCATAGAGGAGCCGCAGCAGCACGTCGCGGCCGAGGTCGTCTGTCCCGAGCCAGTGCTGCGCTGACGGCGGCTTGAACCGGCGCAGGAGATTGGTGGCGTTGGCGTCTATTCCCGTCAGATAGGCGATAGGCCCGGCGATGGCACAGGAAAGCATGAGAAGGACCACGAAAACCAGCGAGATCATCGCGAGCTTGTTGTCCCGGAAGCGCTGCCAGCGCTTGCTCCAGACCGAATTCGAGTTGGCGCCCGCCGGCGCCGTATCTGCGGTGGCGATGCTCATTTCAGGGTAATCCTCGGGTCAAGCCATGCATAGGCGAGGTCGGCAAGAAGGCTTGAAAACAGGGTGACGATGGTCGCCAGCAGAAGGCCGACGAGCGCCAGATTGAAGTCGATGTTGCTGATCGCGTCGTAGATGACTTTGCCCATGCCAAGCATGCCGAAGATCGTCTCCACGACGAGCGCCCCTGAAAACAGCGAGCCGAAGCCGAGGGCAAGCACCGTCACCATCGGGATCAGAGCGTTGCGGAGCGCGTGACGCATGACGACAGCCGTTTCCGAAAGACCCTTGGCCCGCGCTGTCCGGACGAAGTCCGAATTGAGCGTCTCGATCATCGACGCTCTCACATATCGCACCAGCGGGCCGACATGGAAGAATGTCAGGACGACCACCGGCAGGATCATATGGACGATCTGTTCGCCGACCGGAGCGTCGCTCATCAAGGGCGTGCCGCTCGCCGGAAGCCAGCCGAGCTTGACCGAAAATACGATGATCAGAATGAGCGACGTCCAGAACCCCGGCAGCGAAATGCTGGCGAAGGCGATGAGACTGATGACGTTGTCCGTCCATCCGCCCGGTTTGCGGGCAGCCAGCGCACCGAGAAGCATCGCAAGCGGGATACTGATGATTTCGGTCGCGACGAGAAGCTTTGCCGTCTGAACGACGGCTGGCCAGAGGACGTCCAGGACCGGCTTGAAATAGACGCTGGAATAGCCGAGGTCGCCATGAAGTGCGGAGTAAAGCCAGTGACCATAGCGGGCAAAGAGCGGCTGATCCATTCCGTAGAGCGCCCGCATCTGCGCCATCGTCTCCGGCGTCAGCGACGGATTGCCCTCCAGCATGGTCTCGACAGGGTCGCCAGGCATGAGCCCGATCAGGACGAACAGCAGAAGCGACATCACAAGAGTGACGAGGACTGCCTGGAGGAGACGTGAAATCGTATATCTCAACATCGGCTCAATCCTTGAAATGACAGGCGGAAAGTTGCGTGGGCCGGCCAGGTGCGGGCAGAAGCGCAGGTCTTTCGCTCTTGCAGATATCCTGCGCCTTTGGGCAACGGGTATGAAACGCGCAGCCTGAGGGTGGGGCCAAGGGCGAAGGGATCTCGCCCCGAAGGATCTGCTCCTTCTTCCGTCGCCCCCGACCGATGCGTGGAACGGCCGCCAGCAGGGCTTGGGTATAGGGATGGCTGGGTGTCTGGAAGAGATCCTCCGAGTCGGCCACCTCCATCAACCGCCCGAGATAGAGAACGGCAACACGGTCCGCGAGGTGCCGCACGACGCCGAGATCGTGGCTGATGAACAGATAGCTGATGCCATGCTGCTTCTTGATATCATCGAGCAGGTTGAGCACCTGGCTCTGGATCGAGACATCAAGGGCGGAAAGCGGCTCGTCGGCGACGATCATTTCCGGTTCGGCGATCAGAGCGCGCGCGATCGCAATCCTTTGGCGCTGGCCGCCGGAGAACTGATGAGGATAGCGGCGCGCCGCTTCCGGCGGCAGGCCGACCTGTCCTAGGACTTCGACTGCCCTGGCTTGCCGCTTGTCGGCCGGGACGCCCTTCAGCCTCAGTGGCTCTGCAACGATCTCTCCGACCACCATTCGCGGATCGAGCGCGGAAAACGGGTCCTGAAAGATGACTTGCACCGGCGTGTGTCCTTCGCCGCCCGGCCTGGCGCTGTTGAACGTCACGGTCCCAGCGGTCTGCTTGCGCAATCCGGCGACGACATATCCAAGCGTCGACTTGCCGCTGCCGCTTTCGCCGACAAGCGCGAGTGTTTCACCCCTCAAGACGCTCAGCGATACGTCATTGACCGCCTGCAACCAGGCCGCTGGTTTTAGGAAACCGCCGCCGATCGGAATGTCGACATTGATATGATCGAGATTCAGGAGTTCGGTCATGGCTTAACCTTGTGGCAGGCGACCTTATGGCCGGGAGCGACTTCGAGAAGATCAGGCTCGATCTGTCGGCAGCCGTCGTCTGCAAAAGGACAGCGCCTGGCAAAACGGCAACCCGTCGTTATCTCAGACGTGACGCGCCCAGGAATGACGTAGAGACGCTCTACCCGCCTGTCGGGATCCGGAAGCGTCTGAATCAGTCCCTGGGTGTAGGGATGAAGCGGATTGGCGAAGAGCTCGTCGGCAGGCGCATATTCAACGGCCGTGCCGGCATACATCACCATGATGGAGTCCGCGATCTCCGATATGACAGCAAGGTTGTGGCTGATGAACTGGATCGACATCTGGGCGTCGTCCTGCAGCGTCAACATAAGATCGAGTATCTGCGCCTGGATCGTGACGTCGAGCGCGGTCGTCGGCTCGTCGGCGATCAACAACTGCGGGCGACAGGCTAGCGCCATCGCGATCATCGCACGCTGCCGCATGCCGCCGGAGAGCTGATGCGGATAGTCTTCCGCGCGCCGAGCCGGTGACGGGATGCCGACCTGCGCAAGCAGATCGACCGCGCGGCCATGCGCTGCACCCTTGCGGAGCTTCTCATGCTTGACGAGAACCTCGGCGATCTGCCGTCCGACCGGCATCACCGGATTCATGGCAGTCATCGGCTCCTGAAAGATCATCGCGATCTCACGGCCGCGGACCTGCTGCCATTGGCGCTGGGTAAACTTTGCCAGATCTCGGCCGTTGAAATCGATGATGCCCTCGACCCTGCCGCCGCCGGCAACAACTCCGAGAAGAGCAAGCGACGTCATTGTCTTACCGCAGCCACTTTCGCCGACGATTCCCAAGGTTTTGCCGCGCGCGATGCTGTAGCTCAGACCTCGCACGATCTCCACAGCGCCTTGCGGACCTGGAAAGGAGACTTTCAGATCCCGGACATCAAGCAAGGGCGTGGAGCTTACGGCGGTCGACGCAGCTCCGTCACCAACGACAGCGCCGTTGACATGCAGCATTCGTCACCTCCCTTTCGAATGTCTGGCCGCTTACAGGCACAGTTCTTCTATTCGCATGTGTTGCCTACCGCGGCCTCCACCGCAGCAGGCGTATTCTCGTTACAGCTCGATAACGCCGACGCCACTTCTGATTTCGATCTTCGTTCCGAACGGTTCAGACAAGCGACGATAGCGATCGATGATGCGCACGGCATCCTCTCCCTTGGCAACCATCGGCCGCCCTTCGGTATTGTGATGGTCGCCCTTGCCGGTGCGCCGGGTCTGTTTGACATCAGGCGAGGTGTCGCGCCCCATTTCGACCGGATGAAGCAGAATGCGTTTCAGCCTCTCCCCCTCCATATCGAGCTTGATCACCGCGGAACTCCACCAGGTGTCGGTGGGCGTATCGAGGCCGGGATGAAGGGGATGGGCGGCGGGCGTCAGCATTGAGAGGCGGTCGACGTCATGTCCCCAGGCGTCGTAGCTGTCATAGGGCACGCGCTGAATGAATTCGGATTGAGCAAAGAAGTTGCCAATGCCGTAGAATATCGGTCTGCCATTGTAGATCTCGATGCCCAATGTCCGATGCCAGCCGTGGCCGATGTAGATATCGGCGCCGCCGTCGATGACCGCGTGAGCGAACTCCTTGACGAAGCCAGGCGGCGTATCGCCTCGCGGACCATCCGAGACACTGAAATGATGCGCGACGATCACCAGGTCTGCCATGGAGCGCGCCTCGTGGACGGAACGAAGGTTGCGTTCGAGGTCGCGTTTGTGGCAGCGGCTGATGACTTCGCAGCGGTCGCCCACGAAGAAGGATTCGGGATCGCCCCATTGCTGGGCGCCGGGAATTTGAACGCCGAAAGACCCCTCGCGGCCATGCTTCGGCTTCTTCATGAAATTGAACTTCTCGCCAAAGTCCTTGAGATTCCTCGCGGTCTGCTCGTCCACCATGAATTCAAAGGTGAGGCGTTGGGGATTGACGCCAGGGCGACCGCGTAGCGCACCCTTCGGCATGCCCGCCCACATGAAATGCTGATTGCCGGAACTTGTCGAGACGAGTGCGACACGTCCGTTTTTCTTGTCGACGTAGCCCGGCTCGCTGGCGAGCTCGAGATCCGCGCCGGTGCCGGCTGTGACGATGCCCGCGGCCTTCATGTGCTTCTTGGTCGCGATCAGACCTTCGGCTCCGAAATCGAAACTATGGTTGTGTGCGGTAGACATGATATCGAAGCCGGCCCACCTGAGATCCTTGGCAATCTCAGGGTCTGCCATCATGAAACTTCCGATGCCTTGGCCTCGAGCCGGCCACTTCAGTTCGTCGTAATCGGCGAAATTCATTTCCAAATGACCGTAAGTGACGTCTGCGTCCTTAAGGACGTCCCAAACCTCGGTAAATTGAGGCTCGTCGTGCATGGCAAATGGGCGACACACCATGCACTCGCCCGCCAACGCCACTTTCCAGTTCCGTGTCGACACCATAAAACCTCCTGAGCCGACGAGACGCCGGCACAGAGAGCCTGCGTTCGTCCGACTGCCGTTCTCATATTCGTGAGCTTGAAAATCTCCCAAAGCGACATTTCTCACTCCCGTCGCATCTCGAACATAGCACTCCGGGCAGCTATCACTAGTTTCGTCGATTGCCTTTCAGAAATGCCGTTTCGGCATATCTCTCGGTGCATCGATACACGTCTTTGACCAGCCTGTGCTGCGCGTCGGCAGTAAGCGGTACCGTGATTTTCCACAGCCGAAATAAATCGGCGAAAACGATGATTTTTTCGCGCCTTGGCGCTTGCGGCCTTCGAAGGCGCTGACTATAAGGGCGCCACCACGAAGGAAGCGCCCTTCGTCTATCGGTTAGGACACCAGATTTTCATTCTGGGAAGAGGGGTTCGACTCCCCTAGGGCGTACCACTTTCTTTCCCTTGACACTTCCCATCGTCAGCATTCTTGCGCGACCGCTCTATTTCGCCGGCGCAGCATCGCAGACGCGCAGTTGGATGCGGCGTGCGCCCTGGTAGTGGTCGGCACCGAGCGAACCGGCGACATGCAGGCTGGCGCCGCGTGAATTGATGAGAAGATTGCCAAGCGGCGTGTCGGCGGCGCGGAAGGCGATGCCGTCGAGTCGCGATCCGTCCATGGCCTCCAGCGTCACCTTCACATGTTTCTCACCGACCAGGCGGGCGTCGCGCAAACGATGCGCCGGCACGGCAAAGAGCGGCTGTGCATGGCCCGAACCATAGGGGCCGGCCGCCTCCAGGCGGTCGATGAGTTCGAGGGTGGCGCCGCTTGCGCCGATCGCACCGTCGATCTTCAGCGTTTCGTTGGCGACGAGGCCGGCCACCGTCCTCTCGGCTTTCTCCGTGAAAAAGGTTCTCAGCCTGCCGAGATTGGCGCGCTCGACCGTCAGCCCCGCGGCCATGGCGTGACCGCCGCCCTTGACGAGCAGCCCCTCGTCGACCGCAGCCCGCACCATCCTGCCCATATCGAAGCCGTTGATCGAGCGGCCCGAGCCGGTGCCGCGGCCGGAGGGATCGAAGGCGATCGCGAAAGCGGGCCGTTTGAATTTTTCCTTCAGCCGCGCCGCGATCAGCCCGACGATGCCGGGATGCCATTTCTCATGGGCGGTGACGATGACGGAGGCGCCCTCGCCGTCGCCATATTCGGCAAGCGCCTCGGCTTCCGCCTCCTGCAGCATGATCGCCTCCATCGCCTGGCGTTCGCGGTTGAGCTCGTCCAGGCGCTGCGCGATCACGTCCGCCTCGCCGGCGTCGTCGAGCGTCAGCAGCCGGCTTCCGAGTGCCGCGTCGCCGATCCGCCCGCCGGCATTGATGCGCGGGCCGATCAGGAAGCCGAAATGATAGGGTGTCACCGGGCCGGCGAGCCCCGCCTTGCGGAACAGTGCTGCAAGCCCGGCATTGCTCTGGTGGCGGGCAGCGACCAGGCCCTTCACGACATAGGCGCGGTTGAGGCCCTTCAGCGGCACCACATCGCAGACCGTTGCCAGTGCCACGATATCCAGCCACTGCAGCAGGTCGATCGCCAGGATGCGCTTGTTGCCGGCCGCGCGCAGCAGCCGGAGCGTCGCGACCAGCACCATGAAGACGACGCCGGCGGCGCAAAGATGCCCCTGCCCCGAGAGATCGTCCTCGCGGTTCGGGTTGACGAGGGCATGGCAGGGCGGCAGCTCATGTGTCACCTGGTGGTGATCGATGACGACGACATCGATATTGCGCGCGGCAGCGGCGGCCAGCGCCTCGTGGCTGGTGGAGCCGCAATCAACGGTGACGATCAGCTGAGCGCCGTTATCGATCAACTGATTGATCGCCGCCGGATTGGGGCCGTAACCTTCGAAGACGCGGTCGGGAATATAGATGGTCGCCCTGACGCCGAAATGGCTGAGAAAACGGAACATCAGTGCCGAGGAGGCGGCGCCGTCGACGTCGTAGTCGCCGAAGATCGCGACGCTCTCGCCGCGCTCGATGGCACGCAGGAGGCGGATCGCGGCCTTTTCGCAATCGGTCAGCCTATGGGGATCGGGCATCAGGCTGCGGATCGTCGGATCGAGGAATTCGATCGCCTCGTCCACCGTCACGCCGCGCCCGGCAAGCACCCGGGCGATCAGATCCGGCAGTCCGTGGATCTGCGACATGGCCAGCGCGCGGTTCTGCCCTGCCTGGTCGAGCCGCGCGACCCAGCGATTGTCGAGCGCGGATTTCTCCACGCCGAGAAACGCGCGCTGTACCGGATCGACGAGATCTGCCATGCCACACTCCGCTGACTTCATCTGCTCTTTCTACAGGAGCAGCGGAGATAACATAGCGATGGATTTGCAGACACGGGTTTTTACCAAAACACCGCCCAGATGATCATAGCGATGCCGGCGAACTGCACCAGCAGGAACGAAAACAGCGTCAGCAGAATGGCCCAGTTGCGGCCTTCCGTGTTTTCCTCGTCATCAGCCTCACCAGAGACCTCTTCAGGAATTTCACGGTAGGCCGGCTTGAGGATTTCCTCAGGCAAATCAGGATGGTTCGGCGGGACGTCGCTCGGGTAGCCATACCCCTTCCCGGCGTGGCTGTCCTTGCTCATGAAATTCTCCACCCAGACGACTCACCATCTTAGGTTTAGTTATATCAATATTTCGGTATCTGTTAATATAGACTTCCGTAACGAAAGGTTGAATAGATAACAAAAAACCGCCCTGCAGGGACAGGGCGGCGCGACGGTCCTCCGGGACGAGAAAAAGGCTCAGCCTTCCTCTTTCGGCCGTTCGATGCGAATGACCTGCGGCTCACCGAAGAGATAACCTTCCGACTTGATCGAGACGACTGCCTTGCGCACCGACTCTTCTGTCGTCGCATGGGTGACGAGAATGATCGTCTGGTGGTGCGATGGCGCCAGGTGCTGCTTGGAGCGCTGGACGATCGATTCCAGCGAGATGTTGTTTTCGGCCATGCGGGTTGCGACGCTGGCAAAGACGCCGGTGCGGTCGAGCACGGTCAGGCGGATGAAATAGCCGCCCTCGTGGCTCTGCATCTGCGCCTTGCGGTAGGGCTCCAGTGTCGCTGCGGGATGGCCGAGCACCGGCACGCGCTGGGCGCCTGGCTGACTCTTGGCGATATCGGCGATATCGCCAAGCACCGACGAGGCCGTGGCGTTGCCGCCGGCACCCGGGCCGACCATCAGCAGTTCGCCGAGCACGTCGGATTCGATCGCCACCGCATTGGTGACGCCGTCGACCTGGGCGATAACCGAATCGACCGGCACCATGGTCGGGTGCACGCGCTGCTCGATGCCGGTATCGGTGCGCTGGGCAACGCCCAAGAGCTTGATGCGATAACCGAGCTCGGCGGCTGCGTGGATATCCTCGATCGAGATGTTGGTGATGCCTTCGAGATAGATGTCGTCGGCCGCGATCTGATTGCCGAAGGCGAGAGTCGTCAGGATAGAAAGCTTATGGGCGGTGTCGTTGCCCTCGATATCGAAGGCCGGATCAGCCTCGGCATAACCCAGCCGCTGCGCTTCCTTGAGGCATTCGGCGAAGGAAAGCCCCTCCTTCTCCATCTTGGTCAGGATGTAATTGCAGGTGCCGTTCATGATGCCATAGATGCGCGAGACGGAATTGCCCGTCAGCGATTCACGCAGCGCCTTGATGACCGGGATGCCGCCGGCGACTGCCGCCTCGAAGTTCAGCAGCGACCCCTTCTCCTCGGCGATCGTCGCAAGCTCGACGCCGTGATAGGCAAGCAGCGCCTTGTTGGCTGTCACCACATGGAGACCACGTTGGAGTGCTGCGCGCACCGAGATGTTGGCCGCCCCTTCGGCGCCGCCCATCAGCTCGACGAAGACGTCGATATCGCCCTTTTCGGCAAGCTCCTCCGGCCGGTCGAACCAGGTAACAGTGGAAAGATCGATGCCGCGGTCCCTCGCCTTGTCACGTGCCGAGACGGCCGTGATGGTGATCGGACGCCCGCAGGTGACGGCAAGCTCGTTGCTCTTCTGCTGAATGATGCGGACAAGCGAGGCGCCAACGGTGCCCAAGCCCGCAATGCCGATTTTGAGGGCATCTGCCATGGATCGATCCTGAAATGTCTCTGGTGAGAGACAGCCGCAGATTTGCGGCTGTCTTCAAGGTTGGAATTAACGGTGGGCGTTGAGCGAGATGACGTTGTGCATCGTCTCGTCTGCCGTCGACATGAACTTCTTGATGTTGCGCGCAGCCTGGCGGATGCGATGTTCGTTCTCGACAAGTGCCAGACGGACGTAGTCGTCGCCCATTTCGCCGAAGCCGATGCCCGGGGCAACGGCGACGTCGGCCTTCTCGACCAGCAGCTTGGAGAATTCCAGCGAACCGAGATGACGGAACTTTTCCGGGATCTTCGCCCAGGCGAACATCGTCGCAGCCGGCGGCGGCACATCGAAACCGGCCTTGCCGAAGCTTTCGACCATGACGTCGCGGCGACGTTTATAGACGTTGCGAACTTCCGCAATGTCGGAACCATCGCCGTTCAGCGCATGCGTCGCCGCCACCTGGATGGGCGTGAAGGCGCCGTAGTCGAGATAGGACTTGACGCGGGTGAGCGCCGCGATCAGTCGCTCGTTGCCGACGGCAAATCCCATGCGCCAGCCGGGCATGGAGAAGGTTTTCGACATCGAGGTGAACTCGACGGTCACGTCCATCGCGCCCGGCACTTCGAGAACCGACGGCGGCGGGGCGCCGTCGAAGTAGATTTCCGAATAGGCAAGGTCGGAGAGCACGATGATGTCGTGCTTCTTGGCAAAGGCGATGACGTCCTTGTAGAAATCGAGCGTCGCGACATAGGCCGTCGGGTTCGAAGGATAATTGAGAACCAGCGCCAAGGGCTTCGGGATCGAATGCCGGACGGCACGTTCAAGCGGTTCGAAGAAGCTCGCATCCGGCTCCACCGACATGGAACGGATTACGCCGCCCGCCATCAGGAAGCCGAAGGCGTGGATCGGATAGGTAGGGTTCGGGCAGAGGATCACGTCGCCAGGCGCGGTGATTGCCTGCGCCATGTTGGCGAAGCCTTCCTTGGAGCCCAAGGTGGCGACCACCTGGGTATCCGGGTTGAGCTTGACGCCGAAACGGCGGGCATAATAGGCGGCCTGGGCGCGGCGCAGGCCCGGAATGCCCTTTGAAGAGGAATAGCGGTGCGTGCGCGGATCCTGCACGACCTCGCACAGCTTGTCGACGATCGACTGGGGAGTGGGAAGGTCGGGGTTTCCCATGCCGAGATCGATGATATCGGCGCCGCCCGCTCGCGCGCTTGCCTTCAAACGGTTGACCTGTTCGAAAACATAAGGCGGCAAACGCCGGACTTTGTGAAACTCTTCCATCTCATTCCCCATGGAAAGGCGGCATTTCGGGCCGCAGTCGAAGTTCGTTCCGTCTCCCGGCGGCTGCGACACGAACTTCAGAATCGCAACGCCGTATTTCATCAGACCCAAGCGACGCGGCGAATCTTTGACGGAAAGGCCGCGTAACGCGCTTTATCGGGAAAATTGTATCTTCCGATCCTTGCCGAAGGCTTTGCGTCCAAATTGCCTGAAAGGCAAGGTCTATTTGGAGATTTCAGACAGGGTATCAGTGCCGTGCTCGGCGGCGAGACGCCGCATTTCGGCGACCTTGGCCTGATATTCGGCTTCCGAGATCGTGCCGGCCTTGCGCCGGGCGCCAAGTGCCGTCAGCTGATGCTGCAGGTCGGCGGCCTGTTCGTCGCTCATCTGGACATTGGCAGCCGTCAGCGGCGCGCCGAAATTCGGATAGCCGTCCGGGTATTTTGCCAGGCCGCCCTCGGCCGCCTCGCCCTTGGTGGCCGGCATGACGACGGCGGTCGGCGCTGCTCGCTTGGCGGCGGCGGCGGCTTTTTGTTCCGCCGTCAGATTGCATCCGGCAAGGGCCATCGCCGCCGCGGCGCAGATCAGTGCGGTGCGGTTGAAGGTTGCGATGCGCCGAATGCCGTTCTTCGTCATGCCTCAAAAATCCAGTTTTGACTGCTTCGACTGTTAAATTTGTCGCAGCCACAAAGCAATAGCATGAGCCGACGCGGGTGGAACTTGTTTTCTCGTTCGATCACGATGTACAACGAATGGATAAAAAGAGTGGTGCTGCCGCCGGAGGAAATGGTGACCGACAGCAAGCAGGAGAATGGCGGCAAGACCGGCTTCGACGCGACCGATCTCGATCCCTATCTGTTGAAGGATCCTGAGGCGATGGCGATGAATTTCGCCCGGGCGCTCGAAAATCTCGGACAAGCAGCGTCTGCCTGGCTTGCGCCGCGCGAACGCGGCGAGATCAGCGAAAGCGCCGCCGATCCGATGACCGACATGGTCAAGACGCTTTCCAAGGTCACCGAATACTGGATTTCCGATCCGCGCCGCACCTTTGAGGCACAGACGCAGCTGATGTCCTCGTTCTTCGGCATCTGGATGCGCTCGATGCAGCGCATGCAAGGCACGCGCGGCATGCAGGGTGATCCCACGCCACCCGAGCCGGACACCCGCAAGGACAAGCGCTTTTCGGACGAGGACTGGCAAAAGAATCCGTTCTTCGATTTTCTCCGCCAGGTCTATTTCGTCACGACCGACTGGGTGGAAAAGATGGTGTCGGAGACCGAAGGCCTCGACGAGCACACCAAACACAAGGCCGGCTTCTACGTGAAGCAGATTACGGCAGCGCTTTCGCCGACCAACTTCATCGCCACCAATCCGCAGCTCTACCGCGAGACGATCGCGACCAGCGGCGCCAATCTGGTGCGCGGGATGAAGATGCTGGCCGAGGATATCGCTGCCGGACATGGCGATCTTCGCCTTCGCCAGACCGACATGACGAAATTCGCCGTCGGCCGCGACATGGCGCTGACGCCCGGCAAGGTGATCGCCCAGAACGATATCTGCCAGATCATCCAGTACGAGGCTTCGACCGAAACCGTGCTGAAGCGGCCGCTTTTGATCTGCCCGCCCTGGATCAACAAGTTCTATATTCTCGACCTCAACCCGCAAAAATCCTTCATCAAATGGTGCGTCGACCAGGGTCAGACGGTCTTCGTCATTTCCTGGGTCAACCCGGATGCGCGCCACGCCGACAAGGACTGGGCGGCCTATGCCCGCGAGGGTATCGATTTCGCGCTTGATACGATCGAGAAGGCGACCGGCGAGAAGGACGTCAACACCGTCGGTTACTGCGTCGGCGGCACGCTGCTTGCCGCGACACTGGCGCTGCATGCCAAGGAGAAGAACAAGCGCATCAAGACCGCGACACTCTTCACCACCCAGGTCGACTTCACCCATGCCGGCGACCTCAAGGTCTTCGTCGACGAGGAGCAGCTTGAATCGCTCGAAGAGCATATGCAGGCGGCCGGCTATCTGGACGGCACGAAGATGTCGATGGCGTTCAACATGCTGCGCGCCTCCGAGCTGATCTGGCCTTATTTCGTCAATAACTACCTCAAGGGCCAGGATCCCCTGCCCTTCGACCTGTTGTTCTGGAACGCCGATTCGACCCGCATGGCAGCGGCAAACCATGCCTTCTACCTGCGCAATTGCTATCTCAAGAATGCGCTGACGCAGAACGAGATGATCCTCGACGGCAAGTCCGTGTCGCTGAAGGACGTGAAGATCCCGATCTATAATCTCGCCACCCGCGAGGATCACATCGCACCGGCCAAGTCCGTCTTCCTCGGCAGCCGGTTCTTCGGCGGCAAGGTGGAATTCGTCGTGACCGGCTCCGGACATATCGCCGGCGTCGTCAACCCGCCCGACAGGAAGAAATATCAATTCTGGACCGGCGGCCCCGCCAAGGGGGACTACGAGACCTGGCTCGAGCAGGCGACCGAGACCCCGGGATCATGGTGGCCACATTGGCAGGCCTGGATCGAGACGCATGACGGCAGACGCGTGCCGGCCCGCAAACCCGGCGGCGATGCGTTGAACGCGATCGAGGAAGCGCCGGGAAGTTATGTGATGGAGCGTGCCTGAGAAGGCCCAACACATCTCTTTTTGAGACGTCGAGAGACAGAGCGACGCCGCGTAAACAAATTAGAAACCATAATTCGTCATCCTTGCGAGACAGTCGGACGTCGTGGGTGGTCTAAATTCGGCCCATTTGCGCCTGTACCGGCCCCGGCGAAGTGTAGTCAGTCAGTGCCGCCGGCCTGCGTAGCGAGTTTGAAAGACGAGTGTAGTATGGCGTGTGCGGTCGGGACGTTCGATGACGTCACCCCTCTTGGCGGATCTGCTTTCCGTTGGCGCAGATCTCGCGGTTTCCTTTACGGTGTTGTCGGCGCCGGATTTCTGACCTCCACATGGCTGATCGCGACCTTCGCGACGATGCACTCGATAGCCGCTCCCTATTCTCCGCCGGATCGCCTGGCACAGGTGGCGGCTGCGCCGAAGGTGGCGCCTTCACCGCGCCATGAGAGACTGATCCATGTCGGCAAGGCCGACCGGCTAGCCGCCTTCGATGCGAAGCCGAAGGTCCCGTTGACGGCGAGCCTCATTCAATCCCATGCCGAAAAGACCGCTGCCGCTGCAACGGCGCTTGCGGTTCTCGCCAAAAACAACCGGCTCGTCATGGCTGCCGAACAGCCGGTCGTGGCGGCGATCTCCGACAGCGCCAAATTCCGCAAGGACGACGTGATCGCGGCGGCGCCCGTCGAGCTCGCCTCGGCCGAGACGGAAGAAGACGACGGCGACCGGATCATCGTTCCCTCGAAGGAGGCGGTCGCCGCAGCCGAACTCCCGACCCTGCTTGCTCTTGCCGATGCCGGATCCCGGCAAATCGCGCCGGCTCCGGTCGAGCCAACCGCATCTCCCCTCAAAACGGCCTCCGTTCCCGCATCGGAAGCAGCTCCGGTGGTCGTCGCCGCCGCGGAAGACGCGCCACCCTTCGATCTCGTGCTGGCGCCGGACGAAGGTTCGGTGCCGCTGCCGATGGCGCGTCCCGATGGACTCATCGGCAAACCGACACCGGCCTCCAAGGGTTCTGAGCGATCAGCCGAGCCTGTGCTTGCCTACGCCCAGCCGAACTCGCCGATTGAGGATGACGAGGACGATGCAGTGCCGCGCTACGACAAGCCGGTCTTCTCGCCGAAGCTGCGCGCGGGCGTGGCGATCTACGATATCGAAAACAGCATCGTCTATCTGCCGAACGGCGAGCGGCTCGAGGCCCATTCCGGGCTCGGCAAGATGCGCGACAAGCCGCGTTTCGCCAACAAGAAGATGCGCGGACCGACGCCGCCGCACACCTATGTTCTTACCATGCGCGAGAGCCTTTTCCACGGCGTCGAGGCGCTGCGCCTGACACCGATCGAGGGTTCGGACGCCATCTATGACCGTGTCGGCCTGCTCGCCCACACCTACATGCTCGGCAAGAACGGCGATTCCAACGGCTGCGTGTCGTTCAAGGATTACCGCCGCTTCCTCGCCGCCTACAAGCGCGGCGACATCAAGCAGCTTGTTGTGGTGCCGCGGCTGAACAACAAACCGTCTTCGACGCTCGCCTCGCTGTTTTCGTCGCGTAGCTGAGGATTGGAGAGCGCACCGCCGCTTGCCCGGCAGCGGACGCTACTTCAACCAGGCTGCGATTCGCTCTACCGCCTCGGCGATCTCGGCTTGCGAGCCCGCATAGGACAGACGCAGCGTTCGATTTCCCTCCAGCGGATCGAAATCGAGACCGGGCGTGGCGGCGACGTCGATTTCCGCGAGCATACGTTTGGCAAAGCCCATGCTGTCATTGGTGAAGCGTGTGACGTCGAGATAGGCGTAAAAGGCGCCGTCCATCGGCGAGGCGATCGAAAACCCGATCTGCGGCAGTCGTCGCATCAGCAAATCGCGGTTGGCGGCGTAACTGGCCTTGTAACGATCGAGCTCGGCGCCGGCGCTTAGAGCGGCCGTGGCGGCGATCTGGGAAAGTTCGGGCGGGGATATATAGAGGCTCTGCGCCACCCGCTCGATCGGCCGAACCAGGCGCTCGGGAAGCACCATCCAGCCGATTCGCCAGCCGGTCATGCAATAATATTTGGAGAAGGAGTTGATGACGATCGCCTCGTCGGTCAGCTCCAGCGCGCTCGCCTCTTCGCCGGCGAAGGTCAGCCCGTGGTAGATTTCATCGGAGATGAAGGCGATGGAATGGGCCGCGCAGTAATCCGAAAGCGCCTTCAGCCCCTCGCGGCCGGTCACCGTGCCAGTCGGGTTGGCGGGGCTTGCGAGCAGCACGCCTTTCAGCGTGATGCCGCTTTCCTTCTGCGCCGCTGCGAGGCTTTGCGGCGTCAGGGTGAAGTGGGTCTCGGCCGTTACCGGCACTTCGAGAACCTTCAGACCCAGCGCGCCGAGGATATTGCGATAGGCGGGATAACCGGGTCTTGCGATCGCCACCGCATCGCCAGCATCGAAGAGCGACAGGAAGGCGAGATTGAAGCCGGCCGAAGAACCTGTGGTGATGGCGATGCGCTTGGGATCGATCTCCAGACCGTGGCGATCCTTGTAGTGCCAGGCGAGCGCCGATTTCAGCCGCGCCGTCCCCAGCGCATCGGTATAACCGATCCGGCCTTCGGCAAGGCCTGCGCGCGCCGCTTCGAGGGCCGCTAGAGGCGCCGGATGCGAAGGCTGGCCAACCGCCATCGAGATCACCGGATGGCCGGCCGCACGCCGCTTCGTCGCCTCCGCCAGGACATCCATGGCGTGAAAAGGCTCGACTTCGCTGCGTTTCGATATGGAAAACAAGATCGTTTCTCGCTCAGCTTCTGCAATCACGGCCCGACAATTGCCGCATTAATCCGCTCATCACAATCCCGCGAGGGCCGCGCGGGGACGAAAAATTCTGGTTTGAGCAGAACCGAACGCACCGTACCTTGACGCGACGCATTCAAGTCCATTAACCCGGCGACGGTCTTTTCGATGAAGAGACGACCATATCGCCGATGACGAGGATATCATGGCATTCTTCCCGAAGACCCTCACCGCACTGGCACTTGCCGCAGCGATCGCCCTTCCGCTTCCGGCGGCAGCGCTCGACGACCAGCAGAAGAAGGAGTTCGGCGAATTCATCAAGCAATATCTGATCGAGAACCCCGAGATCATGCTGGAAGTCCAGGATGCGCTGCAGAAGAAGCAGGAGGCCCAGCGGTCGGTGAAGGCCAATATGGCGATCGAAGAGAACAGCACCGACATCTTCGAATCGGAGAACGACGTCACGCTCGGCAATCCCAAGGGCGATGTCACTGTCGTTGAATTCTTCGATTATAATTGCAGCTACTGCCGCCATGCGCTTCCCGACATGCAGGCGATGCTGAAGAAGGACAAGAACGTCCGTTTCGTCCTCAAAGAATTCCCGATCCTCGGGCCGGATTCGGTTGCCGCCCACAAGGTCGCCGACGCCTTCCGCAAGCTCGCACCGGAGAAATATGCCGATTTCCACGTCGCCCTTCTCGGCACCGAAGGCCGCGCCTCTGACGAAACAGCGGTCGCCGTCGCCGCTTCGCTCGGCGTCAGCGAGGACAAGATCCGCGCCGAGATGGCAAAGAGCCCGAATGACGGTATAGTCCAGGCGACCTACCAGCTCGCCTCCAGTCTCGGCATCAGCGGCACGCCCTCCTATGTGATCGGCAACGAACTGGTGCCCGGCGCCGTCGGGCTCGACGATCTCGAAGCCAAGGTCAAGAACATGCGCAGCTGCGGCAAGACCGCCTGCTGAGCAAACCAGTCGCCAGCCGGCAGCCCATCAAATCGCCAAAATCGAAGTGTTTCAACCATGTGGACAAATGTGGCACGATTGCCGCTGGCCAATCCGTAAGGGCTTTCATTCAGCCTTCGCGGAGTCTATAGGTTGCCGTCGTACATTTTACGGAACATTCGATGACGCAAACGATTTTTGTCCTGAACGGCCCCAACCTGAACATGCTGGGCAAACGAGAGCCCGGCATTTATGGCGGCAAGACGCTCAAGGACATCGAGACGGACTGCAAGGCCGCGGGCCGCGAACTCGGCCTCGATATCGACTTCCGTCAGAGCAACCACGAAGGCACGCTTGTCGACTGGTTCCATGAGGCCGACGAAAAGGCCGTCGGCGTTGCCATCAATGCAGGCGCCTATACGCATACATCGGTCGCGCTGCATGATGCGATCCGCGCTATTTCCATTCCCGTCGTCGAGCTCCACATATCCAACGTGCATGCACGGGAAGAATTCCGCCACAAGTCGATGATCGCGCCGGCATGCAAAGGCGTGATCTGCGGCTTCGGGCCTCACAGCTACATCCTGGCGCTCCACGCGCTGAAGAACATCACGGCATAAGAAGAAGACAGGGCAACACCATGGCTGAAAAGAAATCGGGTATCGACCAGGCACTGATCCGCGATCTCGCCAATATTCTGAACGAAACGGATCTGACGGAGATCGAGGTTGAGCAGGACGACCTGCGCATCCGCGTTTCGCGCGCCGGCACGCCGCAATATGTCCAGGCGCCGATCGCCGCACCGGGTTATGCCGCGCCCGCAGCAGTCGCAGCGGCGGCCGTTGCTGCGCCTGCCGCAGCGCCCAGCCGCAACCCGGCCAATGTCGTCAATGCACCGATGGTGGGCACCGTCTACATGGCGCCGGCTCCGGGCGCGCGGCCGTTCATCGAAGTCGGCGCAACCGTCAAGGAAGGCCAGACGTTGATCATCATCGAAGCGATGAAGACGATGAACCAGATCCCCTCACCGAAGTCAGGCAAGGTGACCGAGATCCTCGTCGATGACGGACATCCCGTCGAATACGGCCAAGCCCTCGTCGTCATCGAATAGGCCGATGCCCATGATTTCGAAAATCCTCATCGCCAATCGCGGGGAAATCGCCCTTCGCGTGCTCCGGGCCTGCAAGGAGCTCGGCATCGCCTGCGTCGTGGTTCATTCCACCGCCGACGCCGATGCCATGCATGTGCGCCTTGCCGACGAAAGTGTCTGCATCGGTCCGCCCTCCTCGCGCGAGAGCTATCTCAATATCCACCAGATCGTCGCCGCCTGCGAGATCACCGGCGCTGACGCCGTGCATCCGGGCTACGGCTTTCTGTCGGAGAATGCCAAGTTCGCCGATATCCTCGAAGCTCACGGCATTACCTTCATTGGGCCGACGGCGGATCATATCCGCATCATGGGCGACAAGATCACCGCCAAGACGACAGCGCTGGAGCTCGGCATTCCCGTCGTTCCGGGCTCGGACGGCGAAGTGAAAAACGAAGAGGATGCGCTGAAGACGGCCGCTGAAATCGGCTATCCCGTGCTGATCAAGGCCACGGCCGGCGGCGGCGGACGCGGCATGAAGGTCGCCAAGAGCGAGGCCGACCTGATCGAGGCCTGGTCGACGGCGCGCACGGAAGCGGCAGCCGCCTTCGGCAACGATGCCGTCTACATGGAAAAATATCTCGGCAAGCCGCGCCACATCGAAATCCAGGTGTTCGGCGATGGCGAAGGCAATGCCATCCATCTCGGCGAGCGCGACTGCTCGCTGCAGCGGCGCCATCAGAAGGTCTGGGAAGAGGCGAATTCGCCGGCACTCAACGTCGAGCAGCGCATGAAGATCGGCCAGGTCTGCGCCGACGCCATGAAAAAACTGAAATATCGCGGCGCCGGCACGATCGAATTCCTCTACGAAAACGGCGAGTTCTATTTCATCGAAATGAACACCCGCCTGCAGGTGGAGCATCCGATCACCGAAGCGATCACCGGCATCGACCTCGTGCACGAGCAGATCCGCGTCGCTTCCGGCGGCGGTCTCTCGGTAACGCAGGATGAAGTTCATTTTTCCGGTCACGCCATCGAGTGCCGTATCAATGCCGAGCACCCGCGTACCTTCGTGCCCTCACCCGGCACGATCACGCATTTCCACGCGCCGGGCGGCCTCGGCGTGCGCATCGATTCTGGTGCCTATCAGGGCTACAAGATCCCGCCCTATTACGACAGCCTCATCGGCAAGCTGATCGTGCACGGCCGTACCCGCGTCGAATGCATGATGCGCCTGCGCCGGGCGCTCGACGAATTCGTCGTCGACGGCATCAATACGACGCTGCCGCTGTTCCAGGATCTCGTCTCCAACCAGGATATCGCCAACGGCGACTACGACATCCACTGGCTGGAAGACTACCTCGCCAACACACCGGCGGCATAGGACAGGAATGGCAGGATCGCGCAGGAAGTCACCAGGCATAACCCCTGACATTCTCCTGCGCGCCTATTCCATCGGCCTCTTCCCGATGGCCGAATCCGCCGACGACCCGGAGATCTTCTGGGTCGAACCGGAACTGCGCGGCGTGCTGCCGTTCGACCATTTCCATGTGTCGAAAAGCCTTGCCAAGACGGTGCGCAAGAAACTCTTCGAGATCCGTTTCGATCACGCTTTCGATCAGGTCATCGCTGCCTGTGCGGAGGAGACATCCGGGCGCCCGAGCACCTGGATCAACAGGACGATCCGATCGCTCTACTCGACGCTCTTCGACATGGGCCATGCCCATACCGTCGAAGCCTGGGAGGGCGATGAGCTGGTCGGCGGCCTCTACGGCGTCTCGCTCGGCTCGGCCTTCTTCGGCGAAAGCATGTTTTCGCGCCGGACGGATGCCTCGAAGATCTGCCTCGTGCATCTGGTCGACCGGCTGCGGGAAAGGGGCTTCACCCTGCTCGACACCCAGTTCACCACCGAGCACCTGAAAACATTCGGAGCGATCGACGTTCCGAAGGCAGAATACGCCGCGATGCTTGCTGCGGCGATGGAATCGCCGCACCTGGCTTTCTGACGATCATTATCCGACGGAGGTTTGATCGAGCGGGACGATCCTCCGAGATGATCCTGCGGATAGCACATGAGGATCAGGCGCATAGGGAGATGCCAGCCTAACGAAGATGCAGCTATTTCGCCTTGGCACCGTCAGGAGCTGGGACATCCGAGTTTGCCTTGCAGTCCTTCAGCCAGACGTCGTAGATCGGGTGCTCGACGGCGTTGAGGCCGGGGCTGGCGGCGAACATCCAGCCGGTGAAGATGCGGCGGATCTTGCGGTCGAGGGTGATCTCGTCGACCTCGACGAAACCGTCGATCTTCTGTGCTTCCGACTGGTCGCGCGAATAACAGGCCTTCGGTGTCACCTGTAGCGCACCGAACTGTACCGTCTCATTGACATAAACGTCGAAGGTCGTGATGCGGCCGGTGATCTTGTCGAGGCCGGAAAAAACGGCAACCGGATTTTCGATGCGTGCGGCATTTGCCGCAACTGGCGGAAGCAGGGCCGAGAGCGCCAGCAGCGATCCGGCGGCACGCAGGACCATGTTCCGCGTGAAGAGCTTCATATGTACCCGTCTCCAGACATTTTCAGTTCACGGCCGCGGTCAAGCGCGGTCAACCTGCGGGTAAAGGTCAATTGTGGCCAAAAGCCGGGTCTTGGGATCGCCCGGTCGAGCCGTCTCAGTTGCCCGGCGTCCAGGCGTCGTAATCGCCGGTGACGCGCGGGCGTTCGCCCGGAACGGCGATGGAGCCCGGCGGACGATAGGCCTGCGGCGAACCGGTATGGTTGGGCCGGTGCGGCTTCTGCCAATCCTTGGCGACGTAGTTTTCCTTGGACGGGGGAACATCGGTGCGATGATGCATCCAGCCATGCCAACCCGGCGGAATGGCGGAGGCTTCGGCATAGCCCTTGTAGATCACCCAACGCTTCGGCAGACCGTAGGAGGACATGCCGCCTTCGTAGTAGACGTTGCCGAATTCATCCTCGCCGACGCGCTTGCCAAAACGCCAGGTCGCGAAACGCGTGCCCATCGTCTGACCGTTCCACCAGGTAAAGGTCTGAACCAGAAGATTCCACATGTCTTTTCCTTGTGCCCGCCAGATGCGAGCCAAACCAGAATTCGTTTCCTCGCTTATGCCGTCGCCAAGCCGAATTGTCCAGCGATTCCACCACAGCTACGGGTCATTTCAAAGCCATCTTGAAGCCGAGATGCGAGGGCTTGAAGCCCAGCCTTTCATAGAAACGATGGGCATCTTTGCGTACTGCATTCGAGGTCAACGCTACCCGCCCGATACCGCGGCCTTTTGCCTCGGCAATGGCGAATTCGATCATCAGTCCGCCGACCCCCTGCCCGCGCATATCGGCACGGGTCTGCACCGCCTCGATAATCATCGCCGAGGAGCCGCGGCCGGTGAGCGAGGTCGTCACCATCGTCTGGAACGTGCCGACGACCTCGCCGCCACGCTCTGCGACGTAAAGCGTCTGGTCGGGCGAAGCCTCGATGACGGCGAAGGCCCTGAGATAATCCGGGAAAGCTTCAGCTTCCGTGGTATCGCCGTGACCGCCGAGTGCATCGGCCGAAAACATAGCCACCAGCGCCGGCAGGTCGTCCTTGCGAGCTTCACGGATATTCAAATCTTGTGGCATCACACTTTTCTACCTATGTAATAATCGGACGATGATTGTTGCGGAAGGAAAAAGACGGATGTTCTTGAGCGATATCCGTGAGATCGGATACTCCGCCAGGGATATTCGGCTTAGAATTGCACTATCAACACTGGTGATAATTGTCTTCGGCTTCTGGGTTTTCGATAGGACTTTGAATTCGTTTTTCCTGTCTCTCCTCTTTGGGCCGCCAATTGCGTACTACCTATTTTGCAATCTTTATGTCCTGATCTTTTCATCCAATAAGACGATCATTGCGATAGGCCCAAATGGCTTCAAAGATCTTCGGCTAATGCAAGAATTAATTCCGTGGCCGGCAGTCGCACGCATCGAGGCCGCGGCACCCACGCTGGCGCAAAGGATTTTGCGAACAATTTTTCTGGTTCTGGGCAACCTGTTGTCCGCATCGCCGGGAACGGACGCAGAAGGCACCGGAGATACAATCGCTGTCTGGTGCCGACCAGACAGCATTCAGGGTCGCAAAGCGGTGTTCTCACGATTCCATACCGCACGTGCGACGAATGAACTTCGGCAACTGCGCATCGAAACGAGTGGTCTTACCGTCAGCAAAGAGCGACTGATGCAACTGCTCCAGACCTACCACACCCACCACAAGGCACTCAACGATACAGGCGTTTAACCCGCCAAGCGCTTCTCCAACACCAACGCCGGAATGCCGGATTGTCCGGCTCCGCTATTCTCGTTGCGGCCGACCTCGGTGAAGCCATGCGTGTGATAGAAGGCGATCGCGGCAGCGTTCTGCGGTTCGACTTCGAGGCGCATGATCTCCGCATCCGGAAAGCAGGTTTCGAGCTCGGCGAAGATATCGCGGCCGATACCCTGGCGCTGCAGCGCCGGCCTGACATAGAGGAGATGCAGCATGACCGTCTTCGTCAATTGCTGCGATATTGCCGCATACCCCACGCCGCCAATATTGCGGCCGTCATCGGCAACGAGGAATTCGGCATCCTTTCGTACCAGCCGCGTCTTCAGCGCCGCCGGCGAAAAGAGATGGGCGATCAGATCCGCCACCTTGGCTCTGCCATGCAGGCTGTCATAGGTGGCATGAAAGCTCTCGATCAGGAGGGCGCGCACCTTCTCCAGGTCGTGCTCGCCGGCGGTGCGGACGAAATACACCGCTTACTCCTCGATGCCGAGCTTCGCCTTGACGAGGGCCTGGACAGCCTGCGGATTGGCCTTGCCGCCGGTCGCCTTCATCACCTGGCCGACGAACCATGCCGCCATGGTCGGCTTCGCCTTGACCTTTTCGACCTGGTCCGGATTGGCGGCGATGATCTCGTCGACAGCCTTTTCGATCGCGCCGGTATCCGTCACCTGCTTCATGCCACGCGCTTCGACGATCTCGGCGGGATCGCCGCCCTCGTTGAGCACGATCTCGAAGAGATCCTTGGCGATCTTGCCGGAGATGGTTTCGGCCTTGATGAGATCGATGATGGCGCCGAGCTGGGCCGGCGAAACCGGCGTCTGCTCGATGTCCTTGCCGGTGCGGTTCAGTGCGCCGAGCAGATCGTTGATCACCCAGTTGGCGGCCGTCTTGCCGTCACGGCCTGCGGCGACGGCTTCGAAATAATCGGCGATCGCTTTTTCGGAAACGAGCACCGAGGCGTCGTAGATCGACAGGCCGAGCTCGCGCACGAAGCGCTCCTTCTTGTCGTCAGGCAATTCCGGCAGATCGGCTTCGAGTGCCTTGATGAAGGCGTCGTCGAATTCGAGCGGTAGCAGATCCGGATCGGGGAAATAACGATAGTCGTGCGCATCCTCCTTGGAGCGCATCGAGCGCGTTTCACCCTTGTTCGGGTCGAAGAGGCGGGTCTCCTGATCGATCTTGCCACCGTCCTCCAGAATGCCGATCTGGCGACGGGCTTCATATTCGATCGCCTGGCCGATGAAACGGATGGAGTTGACGTTCTTGATCTCGCAACGCGTGCCAAAATCCTCGCCCGGACGGCGGACGGAGACATTGACGTCGGCGCGCATCGAGCCCTCGTCCATGTTGCCGTCGCAGGTGCCGAGATAGCGCACGATCGAGCGCAGCTTGGTCATATAGGCCTTGGCCTCGTCGGACGAGCGCATGTCGGGCTTGGAGACGATCTCCATCAGGGCAACGCCGGAACGGTTGAGATCGACATAGGACATGGTCGCGTGCTGGTCATGCATCGACTTGCCGGCATCCTGTTCCAGATGCAGGCGCTCGATGCCGATCTCGATATCCTCGAACTGGCCCTGGCGGTCCGGCCCAAGTGAAATGACGATCTTGCCCTCGCCGACGATCGGATCCTTGAACTGCGAGATCTGATAGCCCTGCGGCAGGTCGGGATAGAAATAGTTCTTGCGATCAAACAGGGAGCGCTTGTTGATCTGGGCTTTCAGGCCGAGGCCGGTGCGAACGGCCTGCCTGACGCATTCCTCGTTGATGACGGGCAGCATGCCGGGCATGGCAGCGTCGACCATCGAGACATTCGAATTCTGCGGCTTGCCGAACTCCGTCGAAGCGCCGGAGAAGAGCTTCGAATTGGACAGCACCTGGGCATGGACTTCCATGCCGACGATGACTTCCCAGTCGCCGGTGGCGCCGGGGATGAAGCGTTTCGGATCAGGCGTGCGGACGTCGACAAGGGTCATCTGATGCTCTTTGCAGGCTGTTCTTTTCCACTGGTGAGGTAAAGGAAATGGCGTGCCGGTGCAAGGCTTTCGCCATGGCGCGCATCGCGGTTTTGCCGTCCATTAACGCAGCCGCGGTAGGGTTCCCCTATGACGATGATCGATATTATCAAATGGGCCTTACTGTTTCTGGCGCTGAACCTCTTGGTGTTCTCGATCTATTTCTTCGACAAGCAGGCGGCGCGCCACGGCAGGCGGCGCATCAGCGAGCGCAGGCTTCTCTTCCTTGCGCTGATCGGCGGCAGCCTTGGTGCGGTGGCGGCACAGCAGCTGTTGCGGCACAAGACGAGAAAGGAGCCGTTCCGGTCAATCCTGGCGGCGATCCTGATCCTTCATGGCGCACTGATTGCTGTGCTGGCCTTCGTGCCGCAATGGAGCCTTCTGCTCCCTCAGGATTTTTGAAGCGTCAGAATTCCTGCCCATATCCACCTTGGCCGTCCGAAACGAGCTGTTTCGTCAGCCCAACGGAGGGTACGTCGCGATCGAGCTTCGGATTGTAGGCGACCGAGAGCCAATGGATGCTGTAGCCGTGCTTCCGGAAGAAGCCGATCGCCTCGCTGTTGCCGGAATGGGTCTGCATCGCCGCCTTCTCGAAGCCCTGATCGGCGATCTCCTTTTCGATGCGGACGAGAAGGGCCGAACCGAGGCCCTGGCGGGTGAAGGCGGGATCGATCCAGAAATCCGAGATGGTTTCGTCCAATCCCTCGCGCGCTGCCCAGCCTGCGACCTGGCCGTTCTGCTCGACGACGGTGATGGTCAGCCAGTCGTTTTCCACGAAATTCCGGAAGGCGTTGCGCGCTGCGTCGATCATCGCGTCCGATTCGCCGATCGACGCCATCGCCTTTTGCCAGGCCCTGAGCCCGATCTCGCTCAATAGCTCCGCTTCACCGTCGCGGGCATTGCGAATGTGGATCAACGACACCTCCGCGTTACCCGTCAACTAGACCATTGAGTCGCGGATTTTACCAGTAGCTCCAACGGGATGATCGACCGAAACCGCGGTTTTCGACTGGTTTTGAGAGGCAAGTACGCTCTTGACCGAATTTTCCGGGCTGAATAATAGGTCTTATCGAGGTGTTTTATGTTGAGCCTGCCTGAGACCCGGTAAAGGCCCTGCCCGCAAGTTTTCTTGCGCGCATGGGCCCGAAAAAACGAAGCCCTGACGTTCGAATGAGCGCCAGATCGTTTTTGTGCGCCCTGCCGGGCGCGATACCGGATCTCAACACATGGACATTTCTCGCACGGAGCAGCGCATCCTGCATCTCATGGCCCAAGGCGGCCGCATTGAAATTACCCGCGACGACGACAGGAAGATCGAGGCGGTCAGTTGCTTCACTCGCGACGGCTGGCTCTATCCCGGCGTCGACCTCGATCTCTTCCGCAGGCTGAAGCGGCTGAAGGCAATTAAGTCCTCAGGCGGCCAGCCCTACCGGATCACCGAAAGAGGGCTGAGCTTGGTCAGGTCGCAGCTGAACAACAGGTAATCGTGGCACTCCTGATCGCGTCTCGAACGGGCGCGGTCAGGGGTATTGCCTCAAGCCTCTGCAGAGAGTTCCGTCCGCATCGCCGACCACTCGTCGGCCATCGTGCCCGTGCCGCGCGCCTTGCCGGCGCGGCGATACCAGTAGTCGGCGTTCCAGTCATCGCGCTCCATGCGATGACAAAGGGCGTGCCCCCAGTCGAACGGCTGTTGGCCTTCGTGGCGCTGGCAGATGTCGTGGACCGCCTGCCAATCCGCGCCCATGGTGAAACCGCTGGCAGCGAGGCGATCAACTGCCTCGATCAATTGCGCAAGATCACTGTTCGCCATAAGACCTCCTCTTGGTTCCTGCTATTGGCCAGCCAACCGTTTCTCCAGATGGACCTTTTCAAGTTCGACACCCATGCTCTTGGAAAATTCGCGGCCACGCCAGATGATGGTGAAGTCGCAACGTTCGTAGAGGCGGATTGCGCCCTTATTCCCGGCGTGCGTGTCGAGCCTGGCCGTCGCCAGCCCCTCTGCAGCCATCAACTCGCACAAGTGAAGCAAGAGAGCCCGGCCGACGCCGTGCCCCTGGTGATCGGGATGCACCCAGAGGTCGGACACATAGTTCGATTGATTTTCACGCGCGCCCCAGCCGACGATCGTCTCGTCCCATTCGGCAACGAAGATCTCACCTTTCGTTTCCTCGGGAAAGATGGCGAACTCGTGCCGCACCCTGGCGATCACATCGGGATCGAGATAGCTGTCCTCGAAGGCATCGCTTGCGGCCCAAGCCGCAAAACCGACGGCGCCGACCGCTTCGTGGTCGGCAGCCGCTATTTTTCGGATCGTTAGGTCCGTTACCACCACTTGGCCGGCGTAAACCGGCCGGCTGCCTGCTCGATGACGTGAGCAGTCTTGAAGAGGGTTTCCTCGTCGAAGGGCTTGCCGATCAGCTGCAGGCCGAGCGGCAGGCCCTTGTGGTCGAGACCGGCCGGCACGGCGATGCCGGGCAGGCCCGCCATGTTGACCGTCACCGTGAAGATGTCGTTCAGATACATCTTCACCGGATCGGCGGCGAGGTTCTCATCTGCAACGCCAAAGGCAGACGACGGCGTTGCCGGCGTCAGGATGGCATCGACGCCGGCGTCGAAGGCGAGTTCGAAATCGCGCTTGATCAGCGTGCGCACCTTCTGGGCGCGGATGTAATAGGCATCGTAATAACCGGCCGACAGCACATAGGTGCCGATCATGATGCGGCGCTTGACTTCCTTGCCGAAGCCCGCGGCACGCGTCTTCTCGTACATGTCGACGATATCCTTGCCGTCAACGCGCAGGCCGTAGCGCACGCCGTCGTAACGCGCGAGGTTCGAGGATGCCTCGGCCGGAGCGACGATGTAATAGGCCGGAAGGGCGTATTTGGTGTGCGGCAGCGAGATGTCGACGATCTCGGCGCCGGCGTCCTTCAGCCAGGCGATGCCCTGGCGCCAGAGGGTCTCGATCTCATCCGGCATGCCGTCGACACGATATTCGTTCGGAATGCCGATCTTCATGCCCTTCAGCGATTGGCCGAGAGCTGCTTCGTAGTCCGGCACCGGCAGATCGACCGATGTGGTGTCCTTTGCGTCGACGCTTGCCATCGACTTCAAAAGGATCGCAGCATCGCGTACGTCGCGGGCGATCGGGCCTGCCTGGTCAAGCGAGGAGGCAAAGGCGACGGTGCCCCAGCGCGAGCAGCGGCCATAGGTCGGCTTGATGCCGACGGTGCCGGTGAAGGCAGCCGGCTGGCGGATCGAGCCGCCGGTATCGGTCGCGGTCGCGCCGGCGCAAAGATGCGCAGCGACGGCTGCGGCCGAACCGCCCGACGAGCCGCCGGGCACGAGCTGCTGGTTGGAGCCTGCGGCACGCCAGGGATTGATCACCGGACCGTAATGCGAGGTCTCGTTGGAGGAGCCCATGGCGAACTCGTCCATATTCAGCTTGCCGAGCATGACGGCGCCGTCATCCCAGAGGTTCTGCGTCACGGTCGATTCATAACGCGGCTCGAAACCATCGAGAATGTGGCTGCAGGCCTGGGTGTGAACACCGACGGTGGCAAAGAGATCCTTGATGCCGAGCGGAATGCCTTCGAGTTCGCCCGCCTTGCCTGCGGCGATGCGCTCGTCGGAGTTCTTCGCCATGACGCGGGCGAGATCCGGCGTGATCTTGATATAGGCGTTAAGCCGGCCATTGGCCGCATCGATCGCCGAGATATAGGCTTCGGTCAGTTCGATCGCGGTGATTTCCTTGGCGCGCAGCTTCTGGCGGGCTTCGGCAATGGTCAGGCTGGTGAGTTCGCTCATCGTGTTTTCGCTTCAGATCTGGAAATGGCAACAGGGTCGGAAAGAGGCTTCGAAGCCTTATTCGACGACTTTCGGCACCAGGAAAAAATTGTGGTCGGTGACGGGCGCATTGGCGACGATATCGGCTGCCTTGCTGCCGTCGGTCACCTCATCGGTCCGCTTCTTCATCGCCGTCGGGGTCACCGAGGTCATCGCCTCGACGCCGTCGACATTCACTTCGGAGAGTTGCTCGACGAAGCCAAGGATGCCGTTCAGCTCGCCGACCATGCGATTTGCCTCGTCCTCGGAGACGGCAATACGGGCAAGGCGGGCGACGCGCTTCACGGTGGCAAGATCGACGGACATGGCATTCTCCGGATAGGATTTTTCCTACCCGCTATAAAGGCCATGTCCGCCTGACGCAACGGGGTTTCGTCAGATCGACAGGCTCTCGGAAGGCCTGATCGCCTTCACATCCGTCTTCGATCCATCCATCCCGGCAACGAATTTTTCCGCCGTCTGGTCGATGATCGGGAAGGTGCCGTAATGGCAGGGGATCGCGGTCTTGAAGTTGAAATAGCGTCGGCAGGCAAGTGCGGCCACCGCGCCGCCCATGGTGAAGCGGTCGCCGACCGGCACGAAACCAATATCAGGCTGGTGCAATTCATTGATCAGCGCCATGTCGGAGAAGATGTCGGTATCGCCCATGGCAAGGATCGAGGCTTCGTCGTCGAAATGCAGCATCAGGCCGTTGGCGTTGCCGAGCGCGTGCGAGACACCGTCCTCGGTGATCTGGGCGGAGGAGTGCAGCGCATTGGTGAAGGTCGCCGAGAAGCTACCGAGCCCGATCGTGCCGCCGGTATTGCCCATCTCGATCTTGTCGACGCCCTTGGAGCCGAGCCAAGCGGCGAGATCGGCATTGGCGAGAACGACAGCGCCGGTTTCCTTGGCGAGTGCCACGGTATCGCCGACATGATCGCCGTGGCCATGCGTCAGCAGGATATGGGTGATGCCGGCGGACACATCCTTGATATCCTGGCCGGAAAAGGAGGCGTTATAGCTGAGGAATGGATCAAGCAGGATCTTCGCCTTTGATGTCTCGATGCGGAAGGCGGAATGGCCGAGCCAGGTGATCTTCATGAAATGTCTCCTTTATTACGTGATGCAAAGCCGGTTTCGATGCCACATCAAAGAATGAGAGCATAATGTCGTCCGAAAACCGCTCACACTTTTCGGCGTCATGCCCTAAAACGCGTCGCGATCTTTCAGATTCGCTCCTAGCATTTTAGGTCTTTGTTTTTACGCATGTCGTTATCGCAAAACCGCGGCACACTTTTGCACGACATGCTTTAAGGACATATCTTACGTGGCCGCAAAGAAAAGCGGCGGCGACTTCAATTTGTTTTGACGGGATGAAACGGCGATGACGGTGCTGACAATCGAGGAAATGGCAGAGACACTTGCCCCGCGACAGGCAATTGCCGGCCTCGATCTCGGCACCAAGACGATCGGGCTTTCGATGTCCGATCTCGGACGGCGCTTCGCCACGCCGCGCACGGTGATCCGCCGCGTCAAATTCACCATCGATGCGCAGGCGCTGCTCGACTTCGCACAATCGGAAAAGGTCGCAGGCTTTGTTATCGGCCTACCCATGAACATGGATGGATCAGCAGGTCCGCGCGTGCAGGCGACGCGCGCCTTTGTGCGCAACATGGAGCAGAAGACGGCGCTGCCCTTTGTCTATTGGGACGAGCGGCTTTCGACGGTTGCCGCCGAACGGACGCTGCTCGAAATGGACGTCTCCCGCGCCAAGCGGGCCGAACGGATCGATTCGGCCGCGGCAAGCTTCATCCTTCAGGGCGCGCTTGACAGGCTTTCCTTGCTGGCAAGGTCTGATGGAGATGAATTCAGCGCCTGACGCGCCTTCCACCAGGCGATGATCGACTTGCGCTTCCGGAAGGCCAGAATGGCAAAGACGACGAGGCTGTCGACTGCGATCGCACGGGCAACGAGCGGCGGAATAGTCTCCGGCGGAATGCCGAGCGCCTCGCCGTAAAGTTCGAACGTCAGGTCATGGACCTGCCGGCTCAGCATGAAGATGCCGAAACTCATGTCGTAATAGGAAAGCCAGTACCATCCGCCCAGAAAGACGATGGGACCGGCCCAGAAGATCAGAAACCACTTCATGCGGCCTCTCCTCCATGCTTGCGCGCCACGGGCAGATCGAGGGAGACCAACCAGGTCGACAATGCCATGATGCAAAGCACTAGCGTCGGAATTGCGATATCCAGCGCCAGGACTGCGAAAAACATCATCGCCGTCACCAGAAACGCGGCTTTAGCGATCTTGGTTCCCATGGGCGTCAACTCGGGCTCTACTCATACATCTCTGCTCACCGCCACACTGTCGGGTTAACCAGCCCCACGCAATGTAAACCATTTGTTAAGGTTAACGCAGGCCCGCCCCCTGTGGATAGGGCAGGTATCAGCCGTAGACGCCGCGCACGATGCGCTTCAGCGCCGTCGCCGCCTTCTCCCAGTCCTTGGGCGTTTTCAGCGACAGGCCGGCGCACTGCCCGCCGGCTGCGGCGGCGAGCACAAGGTGCTGGATCGCGGCGATGACGATGGCGTTGACGGCTGCGGCATCCACCCCCTTCGGCGGCGCCAGCGAGCCGCGCATGCGCTCGAGCCAGAGCGCGAGCGCCTTCGAACGCGCCTCGGACAACCGCCTCACCTGCTCGGTGTTTTCCGATATCTCCCAGGCGACGATGCGGCGCATCAGCGGATCGTTTCTCAAGGCGTCAAGGAGGAGAAGCGACAGCCGCTCCATCAGGTCGCCATAGGTGAGCAGGAACATGCCGCCGGCGTCTTCCGGAATGCGGTCCTTCACCCATGTGCCGAGATCGGCGCCGATCGCCTCGACCAGGCCGTCGAGACCGCCATAGTAACGATAGATCAGCTGCTTGTCGCAACCGGCGCGGCGGGCGACCGCATTGATGCCGAAATTCTGGAAGCCTTCCTCGGCGAGCAGCCCCTTGGCGGCGGCAAGGATGGCGCGCTCGGTGGCGCCGCGATCACGCACCCGCCGTTCCGGCCCCTCGCCGGTCCCGGGTGAATTTTCAAGATTTACAGCTTCATTCAGCATGATCGACCCTTCCCCGCTGTCACCAATCGGTGAGTAACGGGGAGACTTCACGCAATCAATCCTATCCCTTTGGGAAGATTGTGGATATTCCAGCCGGACCGAGGATTGTCCGTCGAACGGAATTGGAAGACTGCACGTTGGGCGGATCGGATCGGCTCAGAAATCTCGTCCTGGCGGTTGATCGTGATGGACGAACCCGGCATAGCTGCATTATGAACAAATCTAACAATCTCCGCTAAGGCACTGCAATGGTGAACTATATCGAAGCCTCTACTGCGCCCCCGAAGAATACCGGCGCCATCCGGCTTTATGACGAGCAAGCATTCGAGGGCATGCGCAGGGCATGCCAGCTGACCGCGCGCTGCCTCGATGCGCTTGCCGACATCGTCAAGCCCGGCCTGCTGACCGATGAGATCGACAGGTTCGTCTTCGATTTCGGCATGGATCACGGCGCCTACCCGGCGACGCTGAACTATCGCGGCTACACCAAATCGACCTGCACCTCGATCAACCATGTCGTCTGCCATGGCATTCCGAACGACAAGCCGCTGCGTGACGGCGATATCGTCAATATCGACGTCACCTTCGTGCTCGACGGCTGGCATGGCGATTCCAGCCGGATGTATCCCGTCGGCGTCGTCAAGCGTGCTGCCGAGCGGCTGCTCGAGGTCACCTATGAATCGCTGATGCGCGGCATTTCCGCCGTTAGGCCCGGCGCCCGCACCGGCGCGATCGGCGAGGCGATCCAGACCTATGCAGAGGCCGAGCGCTGTTCGGTGGTGCGCGATTTCTGTGGCCACGGTGTCGGCCGGCTGTTCCACGATTCGCCGAATATCCTGCATTACGGCCGCGCCAATGAGGGGCCGGAACTGCGCGAAGGCATGATCTTCACCATCGAGCCGATGATCAACCTCGGCCGGCCGCATGTGAAGGTGTTGGCCGACGGTTGGACGGCAGTCACCCGCGACCGCTCGCTGTCGGCGCAGTACGAACATACCGTCGGCGTCACCTCCGATGGCTGCGAGATCTTCACACTGTCGCCGGGTGGGCTCGACCGCCCCGGTCTGCCGTCGCACAACGGGTGACGATCCGATGGCGAGGGGCCCCGTTTCGACATCTTCCGACGACGAGCTGCCTTTCGAGACGCAAGAACCGATTGCCGCCGATGAACGTTCGTTTTTTGGCGGACAGCCGCAGAAGCCGTCCGCACCAAATGCCAAGGCCGCCCTACCCGCCTCGCTTGCCGGCCAAGAGCATTATCACGGCCATCGCGAGCGGTTGCGTGACCGCTTCCGGGAGCAAGGCGATGCGGCGCTGGCCGACTACGAAATCCTCGAGCTCTTGCTTTTCCGTCTGATCCCGCGGCGCGACACCAAGCCGATCGCCAAGGCGCTGATCGAACGGTTCGGCTCGCTCGCCGGCGTTTTCGGTGCGCCTCAGGCGCTGCTGATGGAAGTCAAGGGCGTCGGCGAGGCCGTGGCGCTCGACCTGAAGCTGATCTCGACTGTCGCCCATCGGACCCTGAAGAGCGAGCTCAGGTCCAAACAGGTCCTGTCCTCGTGGTCTTCTGTCATCCAGTATTGCCATGCCGCCATGGCGCATGAGACTCGCGAACAGTTCCGCATCCTCTTCCTCGACAAGCGCAATGTGCTGATCGCCGATGAGGTGCAGGGCCGCGGCACGGTCGACCATACGCCGGTCTATCCGCGCGAGGTGGTCAAACGCGCGCTCGAGCTTTCGGCAACGGCGATGGTCCTGGTGCACAACCACCCCTCGGGCGATCCGACGCCATCGCGCGCCGACATCGACATGACGAAGGTGATCATCGATGCGGCCAAGGCGCTCGATATCACCGTCCATGACCACATCATCATCGGCAAGGATGGCCATGTCAGTCTGAAGGGGCTGAAGCTGATCTGAACAACACTGCGGCTGATCGCCGACGAGACGCAGAGCCCCGGCGCGTCGACCATGCCCTGGTCCATCCCGCGAGAAGACTGAGGGATGCCGGAGTTGACAGCAGTCGGTGGTGCGCGATTGTATGCAGTCCGGCACCACCACAGCCTGGACAATGCCCGCCCGAAATACCGAGAAGATGAAGCTCCATGACGATCCGCAGCGGCAACACCGATCGATCGACCCGGCTCTGCCGCGACGTGCTCTGCCTCGATGACTTTGAAATAAAGGCGCGGCGACATCTGCCAAAGCCGCTGTTCGGTTACATCGCAGGCGCAACAGAGACCAATGCGTCGCTGCGGCATAATGCAGAGGCTTTCCAGGCCTATGCCTTCCAGCCTCGTGTCCTTCGGGACGTCTCGAAACGCAGCACCGAGACGAGCCTCTTCGGCAAGACCCATGCCGCGCCATTCGGCATCGCGCCGATGGGTATCAGCGCGCTGATGGCCTATCGAGGTGACATCGTGCTTGCGCAAGGAGCGGATCAATCGGGAATCCCGATGATCATAAGCGGTTCATCACTTATCCCCTTGGAAGAGATCGCTGCGGTTTCGCCGCAAGCATGGTTTCAGGCCTACCTCCCCGGCGAACCCGACCGTATCGACGCTCTCATCGATCGCGTCGGCGCGGCCGGCTTGCGCACGCTTCTGCTGACCGTGGACACGGCCACGCTGCCAAATCGTGAAAACAATGTAAGGGCTGGATTTTCGACGCCCCTGCGTCCCGGTCTGCGCCTGGCATGGCAGGGCATCTCGCACCCGCGCTGGACCACCGGCACATTCCTGCGCACGATCGTCCGGCACGGCATTCCGCATTTTGAGAATTCCTATGCCACAAGGGGAGCGCCGATTATTTCCTCGAATGTGACACGCGATTTCGGCAGGCGCGACCATCTCAACTGGAACCATCTGGAGCGGATACGCAACAGATGGTCCGGCAAGCTTGTGGTGAAGGGGATCATGCATCCTGACGACGCGGCGCGGGCTGTCGACACCGGGGCGGATGGCGTGATCGTCTCCAACCATGGCGGCCGCCAGCTCGACGGTACCGCATCTCCCCTTCAGGTCCTTCCGGAGATTGCATCCCGTGTTGGAGACAGCGTTGCCGTCATGGTCGATGGCGGTTTCAGGCGTGGAACGGACATGATGAAGGCCCTCGCGCTCGGGGCCTGTTTCGTGTTCGTGGGCAGGCCGTTCCTTTATGCCGCTGCCGTCGCGGGCCTGCCGGGCGTGCTTAAGGCGGCCGATATCCTGAAGACGGAACTGCATAGCAATATGGCGTTGCTCGGCGTCACCAAGGTCGGCGATATTTCCGCGGACTACATCACCCGTGCATGAAAAGCCGTCGAGCCGCCGAGCGTGGCAAGCGCCCCTGCCGGTCTTCGTCGGCTACGACCCCTGGCGTAAAGCTGTTTCTCGCAGGGCTCACTTGCCCGAAAAAACACCCGTCAGGACCAATCAGGTGGCCGTAAAACAATCTGTAACATTGACCGGCTAACGATGGACGGGCGACATTTTGCGTCGCAATATGATTCCTTTCCAATCCGGGGCTTGATGATGCTTCAGTACGATCTCGTTGTGGTGGGCAGCGGTCCCGCAGGGCGCCGCGGCGCGATCCAGGCGGCAAAACTCGGCAAGAAAGTGCTTGTCATCGAGCAAGGCAAACGCGTCGGCGGCGTGTCCGTGCATACAGGCACCATCCCTTCCAAAACGCTGCGCGAGACTGCGCTTAATCTTTCCGGCTGGCGCGAACGCGGCTTCTACGGCCGGTCTTACCGCGTCAAGGAAGAGATCAGTGCAGATGACCTGCGCCGCCGCCTGCTGATTACGCTCAACCACGAGGTCGAGGTGCTGGAACACCAGTTCGCCCGCAACCGCGTGCAGCATATTCGCGGCAAGGCGAGCTTCATCGATGCCTCGACGCTGCAGGTGATCAAGGATGACGGCGAGACCACGCAGGTCACCGCTGCCAGCGTGCTGCTCGCCGTCGGCACAAAACCGTTCCGCCCCGATTACATGCCCTTCGACGGCAAGTCCGTTCTCGACAGCGACGAACTGCTCGACATCCAGGACCTGCCGCGATCGATGGTGGTCATCGGCGCCGGCGTCATCGGCATCGAATATGCGACGATCTTCAGCGCGCTCGACACCGCCGTCACCGTCATCGACCCGAAGGCGACAATGCTCGACTTCATCGACAAGGAAATCATCGAGGATTTTACCTACCAGCTGCGCGACCGCAACATGAAGCTGCTGCTCGGCCAGAAGGCCGACAAGGTGGAGAGGCTCGAAAACGGCAAGGTCGAGCTGACGCTCGACAGCGGCCGGCGCCTGACGACCGACATGGTGCTTTTCGCCGCCGGCCGCATGGGGGCGACTGATGCGCTGAACCTTCAGGCCATCGGCCTCGAAGCCGACAGCCGCGGCCGTCTCAAGGTCAATCCGGAAACCTTCCAGACATCGGTTGCCAACATCTATGCCGCCGGCGACGTCGTCGGCTTTCCGAGCCTTGCCTCGACCTCGATGGAACAGGGCCGCATCGCCGCCCGCGTCGCGGTCGGCGCGGTCGCCAAGGAGCCGCCGAAATATTTCCCCTACGGCATCTATGCCGTGCCGGAGATTTCGACCTGCGGCCTGACCGAAGAAGAGATGAAGGAGCGCGGTATTCCCTATGAATGCGGCATCGCCCGCTTCCGCGAGACGTCGCGCGGTCATATCATGGGCCTCGACACCGGGCTTTTGAAGCTGATCTTCTCGCTGAAGACCCGCCGCCTGCTCGGTGTGCATATCGTCGGCGAAGGCGCCACCGAGCTGGTGCATATCGGCCAGGCGGTGCTCAATCTCAAAGGGACCGTCGAATATTTCGTCGAGAACACCTTCAACTATCCGACGCTCGCCGAAGCTTACAAGATCGCCGGCCTCGATGCCTGGAACCGAATGGGCGACATCAAGTCGGAACTTTAAAACGCATCTTGTAGACGGCGGAGCTGTCGTCTAAATCCGGCCGCCAAAACGGAGCCGAATGACATTGCGCATCATTTCGCTGAACGCATGGGGCGGTAGGCTGCATGAGGCCTTGATCGGCTATGTCAGGCAAGCCGATCCGGACGTGCTGTGCCTGCAGGAAGTGCTGAGGGCGCCAGGAGCGGGCGGCGGATGGTCGATCTATCGGGACGCGGGGCTGGAGCTGCCGCAACGCGCCAATCTGTTTACCGAGATCAGCACCGCCGTGCCCGGCCACGACGGCTTCTTCTGCCCGACATCGAGAGGCGAACTCTTCGACGGCGATAGCGCCATTGTCGCCGAATTCGGGCTGGCGACCTTCGTGCGCAAAACGCATTCCGTCATCGCCCAAGGGCTGGACTTCGTGCATGGCCGTTTTTCGGCTGATGGCTGGGGCGAACATCCTCGGCCGCGAAACGCCCATTGCATCCGTCTCTTCAGCCATGAGCACGCTTCTACCGTGACCATCGCCCACATGCATGGCCTGCGCGATCCCGCAGGCAAGGGCGATACCCCGGCGCGCGACGAACAGGCTGCAGCGCTGGTCAAGCTCATCGAGTGCGTCTGGCCCGGCGACGAAAATCTCGTCGTCTGCGGCGATTTCAACGTGCTGCCTGATAGCGCAACCTTTGCGATTCTCGGCAGACTCGGGCTTTCCGACCTGGTCACCGGAAGCGGCCTTGTAGACACGCGAACCTCCTACTATCTGAAGCAGGGCCGCTTTGCCGACTACATGCTGGTGACGCCAGGGGTGAAGGTTGCCAAATTCGAGGTGGTCGAGGCGCCCGAAGTCTCCGACCATCGCGCATTGCTGCTCGATATCGGGTAGTATATTGAGGAATGATACACTTTGCGAAGCGTTTGCGCGCCGTGCCGTTTTTTTACGCCTTAGTTTGACCGCCTAAATCGCATTGATACGTCGTGCTTGTATGTGTCTTCAACGCCATTTTGCCTTCGGGCAAAGCTTCTAAAGAAAGATAGATACTCTTGTCCCATGTCTTGGAAGCTGCGCGCAGACGTTTTCAGCTGATCCTGATCAAGCCGTCGCATTATGACGACGACGGCTACGTCATCCGCTGGTGGCGGGCGATGATCCCCTCCAATTCGCTGGCGGCGCTCTACGGCATTGCCGCCGAATGCGCCGAGCGCAAGGTGCTCGGAGACGATACGGCGATCGATATCACCGTGATCGACGAGACCAATACACGGATCGATATCGCCGGACTGCTGGCGCAGTTCAAGAGTCACGACAATTTCGGCATGATCGCGCTCGTCGGCGTCCAGACCAACCAATATCCGCGCGCCCTCGATATCGCCCGTCCCTTCCGCGATGCCGGCCTGCCGGTTTCGATCGGCGGCTTCCATGTTTCCGGCTGCTTGTCGATGCTGGATGGCAAGGCGGTCGGGCTCGACGCCTGCCGCGACATGGGCATCTCGATGTTTGCCGGCGAGGCCGAGGGCCGGCTCGACATGGTGCTGCGCGATGCCGCCGCCGGCGAGCTGAAGCCGCTCTATAATTTCATGAACGACCTTCCCGGCATCGGCGGCACACCGGTTCCCTTCCTGCCGAAGGACAATATCCAGCGCACGCTCGGGCTCAGCACCAGCTTCGATGCCGGACGTGGCTGTCCCTATCAGTGCTCGTTCTGCACCATCATCAACGTGCAGGGACGCAAGTCACGCTTCCGTTCGGCCGACGACGTCGAAAAGCTGGTGCGGATGAACTGGGCGCAGGGCATCCACAAATTCTTCATCACCGACGACAATTTCGCCCGCAACAAGGATTGGGAAGCGATCTTCGACCGGTTGATCGAACTCAAGGAACGGGACGGCATTCCGCTCGGCCTGATGATCCAGGTCGACACGCTGTGCCACAAGATCCCCAATTTCATCGAGAAATCCAGGCGCGCCGGCGTCACCCGCGTCTTCATCGGCCTTGAAAACGTCAATCCGGACAATCTGACCGCCGCCAAGAAGAACCAGAACAAGATCACCGAATACCGCAAGATGCTGCTCGCCTGGAAGGCGCAGGGGATCATGACGCTTGCCGGTTATATCCTGGGCTTCCCCGCCGATACGCCGGAATCGATCCGCCGCGACATCACGATCATCCAGGAAGAGTTGCCGCTCGACGTCATCGAATTCTTCATCCTGACGCCGCTGCCCGGCTCCGAGGACCATCAGGTCCTGTGGAAGAAGGGCGTCGAGATGGATGCCGATCTCAACATCTACGATGTCGAGCACGTCTGCACCGCGCATCCCAAAATGAGCAAGCAGGAATGGGAAGACATCTACCACGAGGCCTGGTCACTCTATTATTCGCCTGATCATATGAAGACGCTGCTGCGCCGCGCCGTGGCGACCGGCGTACCGCTCGCAAGGCTCGTCAAGGTTCTGGTCTCCTTCGCGACCACCGTGCCGCTGGAAAACGTGCATCCGCTGCAAAGCGGCCTGCTGCGCCTGAAGACGCCGTCGGAGCGGCGCCCGGACCTGCCGCGCGAGAATCCGCTGGTCTTCTGGCCGCGCTTTGCCTGGGAAACCTTCCGCAAACATGCTTCGCTCGCCGGCACGATCATTAGCCTGACGATTTCGGCGTTCTTGATTTCAAGGGACGCGAAGTCGAAGACCTATATGGATCAGGCCCTGACGCCGGTCGCCGACGACGAAGAGGAAACGCTCCACCTCTTCACACAGACCGCCGGCGGCGCCGCAGCCGTGAGCCATGTCAGGAAAGTCGCGCAACTGACAGCGCATTGAGCGGTAATTCTTGAACGGCGGCTGAGCCCGAAAACATGGGCATCAAGCTCTAAGCCAATGCCTGTCGCTAAAGCGCGTCGCATAAATCAAGTTTGACAACGCGCTTTGAAGGCTCCGACCTTGGTGGCCGTTTAAGCGACTTGGATCATCTTGGTCGTCTCAGCCACTTGCAGCGTGTCGACGAATTCGACGATCTTGACCGGTTTCCCATCTCGGAAATGGATCTTGTCGACGAATTCTGTATGGAAGCTCACGCCCGATGGGATGTGCCTGACCTCGCCTTCGCGGTGGGCAAAGACCATATGCTCATCCTCGTCCACATAGATGCCGGCTGTCCTGATATTCGATAGATCCCACACTGTGATAAGCTGGGTTATCGCTTGGCGAAAAGCATCCCCGCTGGATTCAGTCGAAAACGGCGCCAGCCGTGTATTGCCGACCATGCGAAAGGTGCAATTCTCGCCGATCAGCGCAAGCGTAGCTTCGACATCGCCACGGTCACGCACAGCATAGATTTCCTCTACTAGCTTCTTCATGTCGTGCTTTGCGGTCATTTTCAGGTCCCTCCACCATCAGCGAAATTTGCATCTAATTATACTTCGATGCAACTCTTTGTTGTTCAGAGTGAATAAACACAATGGAGTAGGCGTTCGAGAATGAACTGACCTGGACAATAGAAAAAGGCCCCGCACGATGGCGAGGCCCTTCAAAAAACTTCAGAATTGAAAAACGATTATTCGGCGCTTTCGTCAGCCGCCTTCTTCTTCGGAGCAGCCTTCTTCTTCGGCGCGGCTTCTTCGCCTTCACCGGCGTCAGCTGCTTCGGCCTTGGCGGCAGCCTTCTTCTTCGGTGCTGCCTTCTTGGTTTCGGCCTTCGCTTCGCCTTCTTCCTCGGCGAGCAGCTCTTCCTTTGTCACCTTCTTGTCGGTGACGTCGATTTCGGTCAGCAAGTGATCGATGACCTTCTCTTCGAAGATCGGTGCGCGGATCGAAGCGGCGGCACCCGGCTGGCTGCGGAAGAATTCGAGGATCTGCTTTTCCTGGCCCGGATACTGGCGCAGCTGATCGTAGATGGCGCGCTGCATCTCGTCTTCGCTGACTTCGACGCCGGCCTTTTCGCCGATTTCGGAGAGAACGAGGCCGAGGCGAACGCGACGCTCGGCGAGCGTCTTGTATTCCTCGCGAGCCTTCTCCTCGGTCGTGTCTTCGTCCTCGAAGGTCTTGCCGGACTGGGCGAGGTCGTTGTTCACCTGGCTCCAGATGCCGTTATATTCGGCGTCGACGAGCGAGTTCGGGGTCTCGAACTTGTACATCTCGTCGAGCTGGTCGAGAATCTGACGCTTCAGCTTCTGGCGGGTCAGCGAACCGTACTGCGATTCGATCTGGCCACGAACGATTTCCTTCAGGCGGTCGGCGGATTCGATGCCGAGCTTGGAGGCGAGTTCGTCGTTGATCTCGACATCAGCAGGTGCGGCGACTTCCTTGACAGTGACGTCAAAGGTCGCTTCCTTGCCAGCGAGGTTCTTGGCCGGGTAGTCGGCCGGGAAGGTCACGGTGATAGTCTTCTCGGCGCCGGCCTTGACGCCGACGAGCTGGTCTTCGAAGCCCGGAATGAAGCGGCCGGAGCCGAGCACCAGTTCGGCGCCCTGGTCGGTGCCGCCTTCGAAGGCTTCGCCATCGACCTTGCCGACATAGTCCATGGTGATGCGATCGCCATTTGCGGCCTTGCCGGTCTTGGTCTCGTAAGCGCGGGCGCTTTCGGCGACCTTCAGGACCTGCTCGTTGACTTCGTCGTCCGAGATGTCGATGACTTCGCGCGTGACCTTGATGCCCTTGACCGACTTCAGTTCGATCGGCGGCAGAACTTCATAGGAGAGCGTGAATTCGAAATCCTGCTCGGCGGCGAGGATCTTGTCGGCTTCGTCCTTGTCTTCCGTCATGGCGATTTCCGGCTGCGTGGCCGACTTCTCGCCGCGGCTGGACAGGATGGCGGCCGGCTGCTCGCGGACGATCTCGTTGACGAGATCAGCCATGATCGACTTGCCGTAGACCTTCTTCAGGTGAGCGGCAGGGACCTTGCCCGGACGGAAGCCGTTGATGCGAACCTTGTCCTTCACATCGGCAAGACGCTCATTCATCTTGTCCTGCATGTCCTTGGCCGGGATAACGACCTTGATTTCGCGCTTCAGCCCTTCAGCGAGCGTTTCGATAACCTGCATGTCTTCCTACCTTCATTTCGTGGCGGCCGTGCCCAGACGCCGTTCGTTTCGATGAGCACGACGCCGGCGATCCTGCCGCGCGTGGCTTTTCCCAATTCCATATCATTCCGCCCAAAGCGGAATGGCACTCGCGGGCTATTCGGGACAACTCTCAATTGTTCTGGAACAACCGATTCTTAGTCTCCCGCCTGCAAACAGCTTGGTGCGGGTAGAGAGACTTGAACTCCCACGCCTTGCGGCACCAGAACCTAAATCTGGCGTGTCTACCAATTTCACCATACCCGCGTTCACAAAACCGCATGCCTATGCCTGCGCATGAGGCCTTCCGGAGCGCGGCGTCTCTATATCACCCGATTTGGTCGAGGCAAAGGAAAAATGAACGGTCAATGACAGGGGATTTGCGGCCCTGGAGCCGCCCTGCCCCGAAGTGTGACGCGATCAGTAAAGCGGCTCGTCGTAAACCGGCTTGTCGTCAACGAGCAGGCTGCGGATCTGTGCGCTTCCATCAGGCGAGACACGCACTGCGATGGCGACGTTGCCGTCATTGCGGGCCTCCTCTATCGGCTTGCCCTCGCCTTCGGGAACATAGTAGCGCTCGATGCCGTATTCGACACGCATGCTGTCGCCGGCGGCAAGTCCGCCACTATAAAATGGCTGGCTGCGCAGGATCACGGTCTCCGGCTGCGGAGGCAGTTCGTGAAAGGACGATTCGATCACCGTCCAGAAACCGTCCTCCTGCTTCTTCAACCGGACCCATAACACCCGTTCGCCTGCCTCGGCCGGAATACCGCCGGAAACCGTCTGCACCGGCACCGAGGAAATGTCGTAGTTCAAGACGACATAGTCGCCGCGCAGGAAATCGCGCGGATCAACGGGCGCCGTCTTCAGCAGCACCTCGGCGCCATCGCTGAGGATCGACGCCCGGCTCTGGATGATCGTGCCGAGGATAAGGGTCTGCAGACCGGCGACGATGATGGCCGAAAGCAGATAGCCCTTGCCGGATTGCAGCTTTGCAATGAACGAGTTCATGCCCGCTCCCCCTGTGCATTCGCCGAAAACCGCCGTTCAAGACGGATGACCATCCAGGCGACCAGCGCGACCACGAGACCGGAGAAGAGGAAGAGGCTCGACGTGCCGAGGATCGAGCCGACGGTGACAGAGGCGAGATAGAGCATCTCCGCGGCAAAGGTCGCGTAGGCGAGATATCGCACCGCGCCATTATCCCTGCCACGCAGGACGATCGCCAACACGGAAGCGGCAAGCGTCGCCACTCCGAGCACCACCAGCCCCCAGCCATCCTCGATCTCGATATGCAGCAGCAAGAAGCCGATTACGGCGACGAGGAAGCTGTAGAAGGCAGGAGCCGCACCGGCGGTTCTGACCAAGGAGGCAATAGGCCGGAGCGGCAACGCCGTCAGGACGAAGGCCGCCATGCCGCCGATTGCAAAGGCAAGCGCCACGGCGATATCCTCATAAAGAGTATAGAGCCAGGCGAGCCAGCCGATCAGCAGCAGATAGGCCAGATGGCGGGCCCGCTCGGCGCCGGTATACCGCACCAGCCCGATGACGATCACTGCCATGACAGGCGCCATCCAGGGATCGAACCCTATCCAATGCGTGTCGTTATTCTCAAGATAGACGGCGAAGGATGCCCAGGAGAGGAAGCCGGCGACGACGGTCACGGCGCCCGAACGGAACAGGATCGCCGAGATCGTCGCGATCGCGAACCACAGATACATCACCGTCTGCTCATCTCCGGAGAGGTGATACATCTGCCCGACCAGCGAGATGGCGCCGCCGAAACTCATTGCGCCGATGACCAGCAAGCCGCCTGCGGCCGCTGTCGCACCGCGGGCAAGCATCCGGGCGGCGGCGATATGCACCACCCAGATCAGGGCAAGGATGCCCCCCACGCGCACCAGGCGCGGGATGGCCTCCCAGTTGGAGGCGACGACCAGCAGGATGGCAGCTGCAAGCAGCACCGCTGCCAGCGCCATCAGCACCCTGCCGAGGCTGAAGCTTGCCGGGCGGCTGTCATATTCGGCGAGAAGCGCACCTGCCGTTTCCTGCCCGAGCAGGCCCTTGCCCACCCAGAGCGAGAGATCCCGCTCCAATCTGCCGCGATACATGCTCAACCCCTCGATTTCCGCAACGTCGACTGCGGCGCTGCAGCTCACGCCGTTATAGCCGCAGCACGGGTGTTCGCAAACGCTCTTGCGACAAATATACAAGTTCCTCATTGGTCTAAATAGTATCGAGTGTTAACCGGCCGCTAACGTCAGAAGCACTAATATAAGCCTATGGACGGAGAGGTATGCGATCTCTGCATATCCCCCATGAAATTATTGCACTGCACAATACTCATTAGTCATACTATTGATCAACACATCGAAGCACGGGGATGGCGCCCCGGCCCGGCATTAGCCGGACGCCCGCGGATGCCTTGTCCGTGACGAGATTCGCAGCTGCGCACTCCTCCTCCCAGCGCGCTGCGATAGACTGACAACACTCCTCCTCCCAGTTGTCAGTCACCATAACACGCCCGCCGGATCCTCCCCCGGCGGGCGTTTTTGTTTAGCCAAGGCTTCATTAAAGCCTTGGCAGTGAGAGGATTTTCGGCGCATGGCGCCGTCATGCCACATTGTCGTCACGCCGCCCCACCAACCCCGCGAAGGGGTGGGCGACTTCCAATGCGAAACGGAACGCCTCTTTGCAGCGGAAGCACGGGCGGAATCACCGGAGGAAGCAGCGTTTTCTGTTATGGCACCCCATTCGCCTCTCCCAATCGAACTGCTTTCTCAAAAGTCATTCTGCCTATTCGTTGACCAAAAAAATGGTAAGTCTGCGTCAAATACCCTTTGAGCATTGCATAGCTCGCATAGGTGATCTGAAAACTTGTCTGTTTTAGTCTTTCGCGCCGCAACATATATTCCAGTCATCAAATAGAGGTCAGCGCCGATTGGTGGCTGCTGGCAGATCAAACCCTCGGAAAGGGGCTTAACATGAACTTCTCTCGCTCTTTCAATAACTGGCGCAAGTATCGTCAGACCGTCACGGAACTCGGCCGCATGACCAACCGCGAATTGCACGATCTCGGCATCGACCGTTCGGACATCCATCGCGTTGCCCGTGAGGCTTCTCACCGCTAATTCCAGGCGATCGCTGCTCCTCCCAAGCACGATTGTTCTCGATCGAAACGCCCGCTGTACCCACAGCGGGCGTTTTCTTTTGTCTGCACGTGGTGGCCGCTGCGGTTGCAGGTTTTTCCCACTCGTTAGCCCGCTCAAAAAATATCCTCTGCTTAATTGAAGAGCATCATAGTGCACAATTGCATGGCAGACGCCTTTTATTTGCACTGCACAATCGGACGGTTCTCGCCTATATAAACATCAACCGCAGAGAGACAGGCGATCCCGCCGTCCCGCGGACATAGGAAGAAGACAATGAACCCGATCCGCATTGCAAGAAGCTGGCTCAGCTACCGTCGTACGCTCAACGAACTCGGCGGCCTTTCGAACCAGACCCTGTCCGATATCGGCGTTAGCCGCTACGACATCCGGAATATCGCATCCCGCTCGTTCCGCTAATAGCGAGTACGATGCTTCCAAGACGGCGCCCAAGGGCGCCGTTTTTGATTCCAGGGTGTTGGATCGCACCTGCCGACATGATATCAGCCCGGAATGAACACGATCTCCTCCTATTCCCCTATCCACGTCGTCGGCGGCGGGCTTGCCGGTTCGGAAGCCGCCTGGCAGATCGCCAGGTCCGGCGTTCCGGTCATCCTGCATGAAATGCGCGGGGTGCGCGGCACGGATGCGCACAAGACCGACGGTCTTGCCGAACTCGTCTGCTCCAATTCCTTCCGGTCCGATGATGCGACCAGCAATGCCGTCGGCGTCATCCATGCCGAGATGCGCATGGCGGGCTCGCTGATCATGGCCGCTGCCGACCGGTGCCAGGTACCGGCCGGTGGTGCGCTCGCCGTCGATCGCGATGGCTTCTCCGAGGCGGTGACCAAAGCGGTCCATGACCACCCGCTCATCACCGTCGTGCGTGAAGAGGTCACCGGCCTGCCGCCAAAGGATTGGGATCTTGCCATCGTCGCCACCGGACCGTTGACGGCGCCGTCGCTCGCGAGCGCCATCCAGACGGAGACCGGCGAGGATTCGCTTGCCTTCTTCGACGCCATCGCGCCGATCGTCTATCGCGACAGCATCAACATGGATATCTGCTGGTATCAGTCGCGCTACGACAAGGTCGGCCCCGGCGGCACCGGCAAGGATTACATCAACTGCCCGATGGACGAGGCGCAGTACAATGCCTTCGTCGACGCGCTGATATCCGGCGACACGGTCGGTTTCAAGGAATGGGAAGGCACGCCTTATTTCGACGGTTGCCTGCCGATCGAGGTGATGGCCGAACGCGGCCGCGAGACGCTGCGCCACGGACCGATGAAGCCGATGGGACTGACGAACGCGCATAATCCGACGGTCAAGGCCTATGCCGTCGTGCAGCTGCGTCAGGACAATGCGCTCGGCACGCTCTACAATATGGTCGGCTTCCAGACGAAGCTGAAATACGGCGCGCAGGCGGACATCTTCCGGATGATCCCGGGTCTGGAAAATGCGGAGTTTGCCCGTCTCGGCGGTCTGCACCGCAACACCTATATCAACTCCCCCACCCTGCTCGACCCGTCGCTGACGCTGAAATCGCGGCCCGGCCTGCGTTTTGCCGGCCAGATCACCGGCTGTGAGGGTTATGTGGAAAGCGCCAGCGTCGGGCTGATGGCCGGGCGTTTCGCCGCCGCCGAACGCAAGGGCGAGGCGATTTCGCTACCGCCGGCGACAACGGCGCTCGGCTCGCTGCTCGGCCATATCACCGGTGGGCACCTCGTCACCGACGAGGAGCCGGGCAAACGATCGTTCCAGCCGATGAACATCAATTTCGGGCTGTTTCCGGAGCTCCAGCCGGGTTCGATCGTCAAGCCCGAAGGCGTCAAGCGCTTTCGTGGCAAGGACAAGACGATCATGAAGCGGCAGCTGATCGCACGCCGCGCGCTTGCCGACTGCGCGGCCTGGCTCGGTCAAGAATCGACGCTTGCCGAAAGCGCCTGATCGGCGCTTTCACGTCGCGCTTGAAGACTTTGCTTTTATGCATGTCACCATCCCAAAACCCATGCACACTTTTGGGCGACGTGTATTATTGCTTGTTCGCCGCCGAAATATTGCCGGCCGGCAGGTCCTTATCCGGCTCGGCGATATAATTGCCGAGCAGCCAGAGCGAAACCTCCGAAGCCTCCTTGGCGGAAGCGAATTCGAAATCGCCGTTGTGATGGGGTGCATCGAGGAAGTCGATCACCAGTCCCCTGCCCGTTTCCGAGCCCACGACGCGCACCCGGCCCGGCTCGATCAGGTGGCAGGAGAAATGGCGCGACATGTTGCGCATGAAGCCGGCCTTGTTGTCGTGCAGGCGCACAAAGACGGCCTGGCCGCTTTCTGTCGCCTGCAGCTGACGGATCGCCTCGTTCGGAAAGGCACGGCCGAACTCGATGATGGCGAGGCCTGTGTCATGCAGGCCGTCTTCCTTGTTCTGCGCGGCCATGCGCGTTGCCACGAAAGCAAAGAAAATGACGATGGCGAAAAGGACGCACCAGACGATAATGCCCACGCCGAGTCTCCGTTCAAAGGGTAGCGGTGGAAGCCTTGTAACGCGCGAGACTTGCGCGAATTTGACCGATATCAGATTTTTCGGCGTGCTGCAGCCAGCCCCATCCGCAGCTGGCGGCGCCACTGCGGCGGCTGCAGCGGCCGGTCGAACAGCAAGGCGCCGCGTTTCTGCGCCTTGACGAGCACCGGTTCGGCAAGCGTCGCCGGCAGGAAGGCTGGAAAGACGGCCGGCGCAATCGGCCCCGCCGCCCTCGCCTTTGCCAGATGTTCGCGACCGAGGCCGGCGAAGGCCTCGATGGCGGCAGAGATGCGCGGCCTGTCTTCGCCGGCGAGGAAGGCATCGCGGTCGAGACCGGTGGCCGAAAGGATCTGCAGCGGAATATAGATCTGGCCGCGGCGGCGATGCAGCGGCATCAGCAACAACAGCCCGGCGACCGCCTGGGCGACGCCGGCATGGCCGGCAGCGTCGGCCGAGCGTGCAGCCTCCTCCGGCGAAAGCACCAGGCTTGCGAGCTGAATCAGCGCCGATGCCGTTTCGCCGGCATAGCCTTCAAGCGAAAGACGTGTCTCCATCGGATCGTCATAGAGATCGAAGGTACGGGCCTCGATCATGTCGATCAGCGTCTTGCGCGGCAGGCGGTGCGTTTCGATGGCGATCAGAAGGGCTGCGGCGACGGGATTGGCCGCCGTCGAGCCGTGTGCGCTGCCTTCCAGAAGATCGTGCCAATATTGCAGCCGCACCTCACCGGGCAATGGCTCGTGGACGAGATCGCGGATGCGGGCAAGCTCGGCATTGAAGGCGTAAAGAGCTGCGAGCGCGCCGCGCTTTTCCTCCGGCGACAGCAGACAGGCGAGATAGCGGTCGCGATCGCTGTCACGTAGCATCGCCAGGCAGATGCCCTGGTTGGTCGCAATATGCGCTTCATTCATCGTCTCAGACCGCAATCAACGCCGCGGCGACGGCACGTTGCTCGGCGAGCATGATGTTGAAGGTGCGCACTGCAGCCCCGGTGCTCATCGGATCGGAGGAGATGCCGCGCGACTTCAGCGCCAGCCTCAATTCCTCGGGCAGACGGCGAAGCTCGGTTCCGGTGCCGACGAGCAGAACCTCGATATCGGCGGCCTCATCCAGCACCCGGCGAAAATCTTCAGGCGACAGCGGTTTCGACATGTCCATGTCCCAGCCATGAATGCCGGAGGGCAGGCAAAGGATCGAGCCGCGATGCGACATGTCGGCAAAACGAAAGCCGCCATTGCCGTATGCATCGATCGGAGCGCGCCCGGGGAAATGCGCGGCGCGGATTTCTATGCCTTTTGCCATGTTTTCAAACCACCGTGCCGGATTTTACACCAGCATCCGTCTTGTTGCTCTCTTCCCCGTCGGGAGCCTCCGGCCGCAGCCGGAAGACGATCAAGACAGGAGCGGCGATATAGATCGAAGAGAAGGTGCCGAGAGCGACGCCGAAGAGCATCGCAAAGGTGAAGGAACGGATGACTTCACCGCCGAAGAGAAAGAGCGCCAGCAAGGCGATCAGCGTCGTCGCCGCGGTCAGAACGGTGCGCGACAGCGTCTGATTGATCGAAGCATCGATCAGGATCGGCAGCGGCATCTTCTTGTATCGCTTCAGATTCTCGCGCATTCGGTCGTAGACCACGACCGTATCGTTCAGGGAATAACCGACGATGGTCAGCACGGCGGCGACGCTCGTCAGGTTGAACTCGATGCCGGTGAGGACGAAGAGACCGAGCATGATGATGACGTCGTGCAGCGTTGCGACGATGGCGCCGACCGCGAATTGCCATTCGAAGCGGATCCAGATGTAGATCAGGATCGCCGCAAGTGCTGCAAGCACGCCGAGCGTCGCCATCATCGTCAATTCGCCCGAGATGGCGGGGCCGACGACCTCGACGCGGCGAAAATCATAATCTTCCTGGAGTTCGCCGCGCACCAGCGTCGCCGCCGACTGCTCGGCATTTTCGCCGCCGCCCTGGGAAGCGATGCGGATCCGCGCGTTCGCCGGCCCGCCCGTGCGCTCGACACTGATCTCACCGAGATTGAGATCATTGAGGCGCGCGTTGAGATCGGCGATGTCGGCATTGCCCTGCTTCGCCGTCACCTCGACGAGCGAGCCGCCGGTGAAATCAATGCCGAGATGCAGGCCGACGGTAGCAAAGGCGGCCATGGCGATCAGCGAGATGACCGCCGACGCCGTAAAGACATAACGGCGGATCCCCATGAAACGGATATTGGCGTGTTCGAAAAGATGCGTCAGCACGCTCTTCGGCAGATGCCGGGGATGGCGCCTTCTCAACCAGATGGCAACGATCGAGCGCGTCAGCGTGAAGGCCGTGAAAACGGTCGTCAGGATGCCGACCGCCAGCGTCACCGCGAAACCGCGGATGGATTCGCTGCCGAGGAAGAAGAGGATGATGGCCGCGATCAAGATCGTCACATTGGCGTCGACGATCGTGGCGAATGCGCGCGAGAAACCGCGGCCGACCGCCTCCGCAAAGGAATGGGTGGTTTTTTCCTCTTCGCGGATTCGCTCATAGATCAGAACGTTCGAGTCGACCGCCATGCCGACGATCAGCACGATGCCGGCAATCCCCGGCAGGGTGAGGGTCGCGCCGGCAAGGCTGAGCACTGCGACGATGAGGATCAGGTTGAGGAAGAGCGATGCGACGGCGATGAGGCCGAGGATGCGATAGAGCGCGATCATCAGCGCCGCGACCAATACGACGGCGACGAGGCCGGCAACAAGACCGTTGAAGATGGAATCGGCGCCGAATCTCGGGCTGACGCTGCGTTCCTCAACGCTGGTCAGCGTCGCCGGCAAGGCGCCGGCGCGCAGCATGATCGCAAGGTCGCGGACGCCATCCTCGGAAAAGTTTGCCGAAATCCGGCCCTCGCCGCCGGTGATCGCCGCATCGATGACCGGTGATGACATCACCTGGTCGTCGAAGACGATGGCAAGGTGCTTGCCGATATTCTGCCCCGTCGCCTGCGCCAGCCGCTGCGTGCCTTCCGCATCGAGACGATAGGCAATCGAGGTATCCTGCGTCTGTTGATCGACGACAGGCTCGATATCGACCATGTTGCTGCCGGTGATGAAAGCCGTGCGGTCGACGAGATAAGGCACCGGCGGATCGTCAAGCGAATAGAGCACCTGCGATGTCGCCGGCCAGCGGCCGTTCAGCGCCTCCTGCCCCGACATGCTTTCGTCGATCAGATGAAAGGAAAGCTTGGCCGGCTGGTTGAGGATGTTCTTCAGCCGCTCCGCATCGACCGATCCCAGCACCTGCACGACGATGCGGTCGGCGCCATCGGGGCGAACGAGGAAATTATCATTGCCCAATCCGGCGATGCGGCGGCCAACGATATCGAGCGAGCGGTTCCGGGCGGAAGCGACGTCAGCAGTAATGCCGGCGTCGGAAATCTGCAGCGAGAGCTGCCCCTGGTCACCCTGCTGCAGGGCGACCTCAGGTCCCGAATGTCCACCAGCCGTCGTCAAAGGCTTCAGGAGATCGACCGCCGCCTGTGTCTGGGCCGCATCGGTGATGCGGACGGTGACGGTCTGGTCATTGCCGGTCAGCCCGGTATAGCGGATGCCGGCGCCGCGCAGCGCGTTGCGTACATTGGCGACCACCTCTTCCAGGCGGTCCCTGACGATATCGGAGCGCTCGACCTTCAGAACGATATGCGAGCCGCCCTGCAGGTCGAGACCAAGCACTACGCGGTCGTGCCGCAACCAGTCCGGCAGGGAGGATCGCTGCGCCTCTGTCAGCAGATTGGGCGCAGCGATGACGATGGCCGCAAACGCGGCCAGCCAAATCAGAAGTGTTTTCCAGCGGGAAAAATGCAACATTCTCTCGACGATCTTCCGATCCGGCAGTCCTGCCGTTATCGCTTGTTACGCTGCGTCGGCCTTGACCGGTTCACCCTTGACGCGAATTTCGGAGATGCCGCTGCGGACGATGCGCACGCGCACGCCGTCGGCGATCTCGACTTCGACTTCCTTTTCGTCGATCACCTTGGTGACCTTGCCGACGAGGCCGCCACCGGTGACGACCTGGTCGCCGCGACGGATCGCCTTCAGGGTTTCCTCACGCTTTTTCGCCTGTGCGCGCTGCGGACGGATCAGCAGGAAGTACCAGACGACCATCAGCGGCACGAACAGGATGATCATTTCGAAACCGGAGCCGCCGAATCCCGTTGCGGTATCGGTCGCGCTCTGGGCGAATGCCGGGGTGATGAACATGCTAAACTCCTCAGGCTTGGGCGGCGGAACTCCGCCTCTCTTTTCAGGTTGCCGGACTATAGTTACGGCTTCGATGAATGCAACAGAAACAGCCGGAAACAGTACCGATTCCGCTGCCTCATAACCTTTTCGCCGTCAAAACGCCATGCTAAAGCGCGTCGCATCGAACTTGATCGATGCGACACGCCTTAGCTCTTTTGTTTTCAAGCATGTCGTTATCCCGGAACCGCTCCACACTTCCGGGCGACATGCATTAGCGGCATCGAAAGATCAAAGCGGATTGCCGCAGTGAGACATCAGGAGGCCACCGATGACCGAGGAAATCAACACAGCCCTGCTTGCCGAGCTGAAGCGGCTCGCAGACGCCGTCGAGCGTCTTGCCGGACCGGCACCCGCCCTCAACGACTGGGATGCTGCCGACTGTTTCGTCTGGGCGCCATTGCGCCAGCATCTGCAGCCGGTCAGGAGGCCGAACCGGGTGGCGTTGACGCTCATCCGCGGCGTCGATCACGTGCGCGACATCCTGCACGAGAATACGGTGCGTTTCGCCGAGGGTTATGCCGCCAACAATGTGCTGCTCTGGGGCGCGCGCGGCATGGGCAAATCCTCTCTGGTCAAGGCCGTGCACGAGGATGTCAGGCGCGAAAGCAGCGCCTCGCTGAAACTGGTCGAAGTCCATCGTGAGGATATCGCCAGCCTTCCCAATCTGCTCGACCTCCTGAAGGACACGCCGTACCGCGTGATCGTCTTCTGCGACGATCTCTCCTTCGATCACGACGATACCGCCTACAAGTCGCTAAAGGCGGCACTCGACGGCGGCATCGAAGGGCGGCCGGACAATGTGCTCTTCTACGCCACCTCCAACCGGCGCCATCTCCTGCCGCGCCACATGATGGAAAACGAGCAGTCGACGGCGATCAATCCGTCGGAAGCGGTCGAGGAGAAGGTTTCGCTTTCCGACCGCTTCGGCCTCTGGCTCGGCTTCCACAAATGCAGCCAGGAGGATTATCTCGGCATGATCGACGGCTATGCCGATCACTTCAAGCTCGGGCTCGAACGCGACAAGATGCATGCCGAAGCGCTGGAATGGGCAACGACGCGCGGCGCACGCTCCGGCCGCGTCGCCTGGCAGTATATTCAAGACCTGGCCGGACGAATGCGGGTTCACATCGACCGGGACTAAACATCTAAAGCACGTCGCATCGAACTTGATACATGCAACGCATTTTCGGTCTTTGCTCTGTGCACGTCGTCCTCCCAAAAGCGCTGCACATTTTTGGGCGGCATCCATTAAATGACAAAAGCCCGGCTGGCGGCCGGGCTTTTGCGTTTCCTGGTACGCTGTACCTATTCCAGGAAAGTCATCGGGTTGACCGGGGACGCATCCTTGCGCACCTCGAAATGGACCTGTGGCTGCTTGACGTCGCCGCTCATGCCGGAGACGGCGACAGTCTGGCCGCGCTGGATCTTCTGGCCGCGGGCGACGCTCAGCGTATCGGCGTTGCCGTAGACGGTGACGGTACCGTCGTCGTGACGGACGAGAACTGTGTTGCCGAGTTCCTTCAGGCCGTTGCCGGCATAGATGACGACGCCGTTTTCGGCAGCCTTGATCGGCGTGCCCTGCGGTACCGAAATGTCGATGCCGTCATTGCGGTTGCCGTTGACGTTGGCGCCGTACGAAGCAATGACCTGGCCGCGCACCGGCCAGCGATATTTGCCGATACCGGTCGATTCCGGCGCGGCGGAGCTGACGTCCGACTTTTTCTCGACATCGTCGACGGTCTGAGTGGCGGCCGGCGCCTTATAGGGTGCGGGCTGAACGGAAGCCGTCTGCTGGGCAGCCGCCGGCTGAGTCGGCTTCGGATCGACCTTCTCAGCCGGGATCGAGGCGGTCTTGATATTGTCGGAGGTGCCGTTCGGGATTTTCAGAGCCTGACCGATGCGGAGCGAGCTGGCCGAAAGATTGTTGGCGGCCTTGAGGTCGTCGACATTGCTACCAGTCGCCTTGGCAATCTTTGCCAGGGAATCGCCTTGCTTGACGACATAGGTGCCGGCAGGCGCCTTCGGATCCTTGCCGGCGCCGGCGGGAAGTTTGCCGGTGACATCGCCACTCGCCAGCGTCTTGTCGCGGGCGGAATTGGCGCCCGGAACGACGGCGACGTTCTGCTCAGGCGCCTTCGGCGCCGGCATCTTGCCGGGCTTGGAAAGGTCAGCCGCCTGCGATGCCGCCTTGGCGGCATTGCCGCCGTTGAAGGTCGGGATCAGGATCGCCTGGCCGGGCTGAGCAGCAGATGCCGTCTTCAGAGCATTGACGCGCAGAATTTCCTTTTCCGGTACGCCGAAACGCCTTGAGAGCGTGGCAATGCTTTCACCCGGACGCAGCGTCACCGAAGGAGCGTTGGTCGCGGACCAGCCGGAAACCTTCGGCGTCGTGCCTGTTGTCAGCGTATCGGGCGTCACCTTGGGTGCCGCCGGCGCTACCAATCTGGGCTTTTCGGCCTGCGGCGCAGATGGGAAAGGCTGGGCGAGCGCGACGTCCTTATCTCGCTGCCGGGACGGAGCAACGGCCGTCGGCGCGGCCAACTCTGAACGCTGCACTGAGACCGGCGCGGAAGCGAGACGTGCGCTCGAGCTCGACGTGCGGGTCGGATCGTAACCCTGGCGTGAGGGATAAGGCTGGTTCACCGCATCATTGCCGCCGCCGTAGCCCGACTGGCTGGCAACGGCCGAACTGCTAAGATCGGCGCGCGGCACCGGATCGCCCTGAGAACCGTTCATATTCCTGCGCGGAATGGAACTTGTGGTGATCTGATCCTGCCCGGAGGAGGAAAACAAGCCGCCAAACCGTGTCACATCGGAACTGCAGCCCGTTGCGGCACTTGCCAGCAGGCTAACAACCAGAAGATTACCGGCCGACTTCCCGAACTTTGGCGAAAGACTGAAACGCATGACTCGACCCACTGAGAACGCAACCATTTGTGAGTCTATTAAAACGCGTTAGTATTACCACGCAGTTAAGATGCTGGAATCAGTGCGATTTTTTTGAGAAGTTGATAACCATAGCTTACGGGTGAAAAATCGCAGTGTGCTGAGCGTGATGCCGAAAAGTCTTAGCGGCTCTCGGACGAGATCATGCGCGCTCTTTTCTGATGGTCAAATCGCAGGCCATTCCGGCCTGAAATCATCCGCGTCTACAGCAGCGAGGCAAGACGCGGAACGATCGGCAAATAGGGCGCTTCGAACAGTTCCTCGCGTTCGAAACGGCTGCCGGTTTTCGTCAGCCGCACCATGCGACACTCGTTCTCGGAAATCATCAGCGGCGCGATCATCGAGCCGCCGGAAACGAGCTGGTCGGTATAAAAGCGCGGCATCGCGTTGAAGGCGGCCGTCACCAGGATGCGGTCGAAGGTGCCCTCACCCTGCATGCCGGCACTGCCGTCGGCCTGGCGGATGACGACACTGCGCAGACCAAGCGATTCCATGCGCCGCTGTGCGGCTGATGTCAGCGTCTTGTAGCGGTCGATGGACAGAACACGCTCGGCCAGGCGGCCTATCACGGCGGCGGTAAAGCCGCTTCCAGTGCCGATCTCCAGGACGCGCTGGCCGGGCTTGAGCTTCAGGTGATGCAGGATGCGGACGGCAAAATCGATGCCTTCGAGGAAGGAACCGCATTCGATCGGGATCGTCCGGCTCGAATAGGCGTCGTCGGCGAATTGCGGCGGCACGAACAACGAACGCTGCGTCTGCTCGACCGCCGTCAGCAGATCAAGGTCCGAGATGCCTTCGGCACGCAATCTGAGGACGAGCGCCGCAAAGCCCTCCTTCTCCGCCAGTCTTGCCGTCAAACTTGTGCTCCGTATCCCAAGGCCCGCGCCACGCGGTCCGTCACGGAATAATCGGTCAGATCCAGTTTCAAAGGCGTTACCGAAATCTTGTTATGCTTCAGGGCGTGAATATCGGTGCCTTCGACGAAGGCGCCGGCGCGTTCACCGAACTTCAGCCAGTAGTAGGGAAAGCCCCGGCCGTCGGAGCGGGCATCGACCTGCAGATTGAAGGCGAGTTTGCCCTGCATGGTCACCTCGGCGCCGTCGACTTCGTCGGGACGGCAGTTCGGAAAATTGAGATTGAGGAACGTGCCCTCCGGCAGGTCCAGGACCATCAGCTTTTCCAGAAGAGCCGGCGCATGCGTCTCGCAGACCTCCCAGGGGACGATGCGTGCACCGTCCTCATAGAGATAGGCCTGGCTCAGTGCGAAGGAGCGCACGCCCTGCATCGTGCCCTCGATGGCGCCGGCGATCGTGCCGGAATAGGTCACGTCGTCGGCGACGTTCGAGCCTGAATTGACGCCTGACAGGACGAGATCCGGCTTGATGTCCATCACCTGCCTGATGCCCATGATGACGCAATCGGTCGGCGTGCCGCGCAGGGCGAAATGCTTGTCGGAAATCTTGCGCAGCCGCAAAGGTTCGGAGAGGCTCAGCGAATGGGCCAAGCCGCTCTGGTCGGTCTCGGGCGCCACGATCCAGACATCGTCGGACAGCGTGCGCGCGATCCGCTCCAGCGCGGCAAGACCTTCGGCGTGAATGCCGTCGTCATTCGTAAGCAGGATGCGCATCGCCTCAAGCCGCCCGTTCGATTTTGGTCAATCCGCCCATATAAGGCAGCAAAACGTCCGGAATCGTGACCGAACCGTCCTCGTTCAGATAATTTTCAAGGACGGCGATCAGGCAGCGGCCGACGGCCGTGCCGGAACCGTTCAGCGTGTGGACGAACCTGTTGCTCTTGTCGTCCTTGCCGCGGTAGCGCGCATTCATCCGCCGGCCCTGAAAATCGCCGCAGACCGAGCAGGAAGAGATTTCACGGAAGGCATTCTGTCCCGGCAGCCAGACTTCGAGATCGTAAGTCTTGCGCGAGCCGAAGCCCATGTCGCCGGTGCAAAGCGTCATGGTGCGGAAATGCAGGCCGAGACGCTTCAGCACTTCCTCGGCGCAGGCGGTCATGCGCTCATGCTCGGCAACGGCGCTCTCGGCATCGGTGATCGAGACGAGCTCGCATTTCCAGAACTGATGCTGGCGCAGCATGCCGCGCGTATCGCGGCCGGCGGATCCCGCTTCAGAACGGAAGGACGGCGTCAGCGCGGTGAAGCGGAGCGGCAGCTTTTCCTGATCGAGGATTTCCTCACGCACCAGATTGGTCAGCGTCACTTCGGCCGTCGGAATCAACCAGCGTCCATCAGTCGTCCTGAAGAGATCCTCAGCGAATTTCGGCAGCTGGGCGGTGCCATAAACGGCCTCGTCGCGCACCATCAGCGGCGAGCTGACTTCGGTATAGCCGTGCTCGCTGGTGTGGAGATCGATCATGAACTGGCCGAGCGCGCGCTCGAGCCTGGCGAGCGGACCGGTCAGAACCGTGAAGCGCGAGCCGGAGAGCTTGGCGGCGCGCTCGAAATCCATATAGCCGAGCGCTTCGCCGATTTCGAAGTGCTCCTTCGGTGCGTGGTTCCAGCGCGGCTTTTCGCCGACCGTGCGGGTGACGACATTGTCATGTTCGTCCTTGCCGACCGGGACGTCGTCGAAAGGAATGTTCGGGATGCGCGAGAGCGCGTCGTTGAGTTCGGCCGTCAGTTGCCGGTCCTCTTCCTCAATCGCCGGCAGCAGGGTCTTGAGTTCAGACACCTCCGCCTTCAGCTTCTCGGCCAGTTCGCTATTCTTCTCGGCCATCGCCGCGCCAATCTCCTTGGAGGCGAGGTTGCGGCGGGACAGCAGGTCCTGCGCCTTCTGCACGGCTGAGCGGCGCTTTTCATCGAGAGCGACAAGGCTTTGGGCAAGAGGCTCCGCGCCGCGCTTGGCTAGGGCGGCATCGAGCGCTTCGGGATTCTCACGGATCCATTTGATATCGAGCATCGTCGTTCCAGGTCGTTGCAACAGAGGTGGCCCGGCCAAAGCCTAATCTGGCCTCGACCGGATGTTACAGCGCCGCCCGGTCTTTTCAGACGCGCAAAGGACACCGCAACACTTTGAATTGCTGCCTAATTCCTTAAACCGATTCCGATTTAAGGATTACGCAGTCGACGGCGTTCATGAAGGGATTTCCGGGATCGCCGCTCAGACGCTGTCCGTCTTGGCAACGTCTGCGGATCCGGTTTCCTTTTCGACCGCCTGCCGGGCACGCTGGCGCTCCACGAGTCGCGCCGCATAGATGGAAATCTCGTAGAGAAGGATCGTCGGTATCGCAAGGCCGATCTGGGACATCGGATCCGGCGGCGTCAGCACGGCGGCGACGACGAAGGCGAGGACGATGGCAAACTTGCGCTTTTCGGCGAGCCACTGCGACGTCAGAAGACCGACACGGGCGAGCAGCGTGGTGATGACAGGCAGCTGGAAGACGAGGCCGAAGGAGAAGACCAGCGTCATGATCAGGCTCAGATATTCCGAGACCTTCGGCATCAGCGAGATCGCTACCTCGTCATGACCCGGCGCCTGCTGCATCGACAGGAAGAACCACATGACCATCGGCGTGAAGAAAAAGTAGACGAGCGCGCCGCCCATCAGGAACAGAACCGGCGAGGCGATCAGGAATGGCAGGAAAGCCTGACGCTCGTTCTTGTAGAGGCCGGGCGCCACGAACTTGTAGACCTGGGCGGCGATGATCGGGAAAGCGACCACAAGGCCGCCGAACATCGCCACCTTGACCTGGGTGAAGAAGAATTCCTGCGGCGCGGTGTAGATGAGCTGCGCTTTCTCGACGTCGAGATTAGCCCACTGGACCGCTGTCTTGTATGGGATGACCAGATAATTGAAGAGATTCTTGGCAAAAAAGAAGCATGCGATGAAGGCGACGAAAAACGCGCCGATCGACCACATCAGCCGCGTGCGCAGCTCCATCAGGTGCTCGATCAACGGCTGCGGCTTGTCTTCGATATCACCGCTCATGCCTCGTCCTTCTTTGTCTGCGCAGGCTTCTTCGGCGTTTCAGGCTTCCTGACCGCCGTCGTGCGTTTCGGCTTTTCCACAGGCACGGCAACGGCGGCCGCAGCATCGACCCGGTCGGCAGGCTTGACGCGCGGCTTGCGCACAGCCTTCGGCCTGGCCGCAACCGTATCGGCTTGCACAATCGCTGCGGCGGCGGGTTCCGACGGCACAGGTGTCGCTACCAATGGCGGCGTTTCCGGCAAGCTCATCGACGGCGTCGGGGCTGCGACAGCATCGGGCGGCACCTCGGTCTTGTTTTCCGTGACCGTGGTCGCCTTCTGCAGGTCGGCCTTGATCTCGTTGCCCATCTGGCGGAGCGGGTTCATCGCCTCGCGCAGACTGTTGACCGGGTTGAGCTTCTGGGCGTCGCTGATCGTCTGACGGACATCGTCAAGCTCGGCTTCGCGCAACGCCTCATCGAACTGCGCACGGAAATCACCCGCAACCTTGCGGGCGCGCTGCGTCATCTTGCCGAAAGCGCGCAGCATCGGCGGCAAATCCTTGGGACCGACGACCACGATCAGTACGACCGCGATGACCAAAAGCTCGGTCCAGCCAATATCGAACATGCAAGGCTCCTGGACGGGAAGCGCGGGGGCTGCGCTTTTTCCCGGACTTGGTTACTTCGTTTCGTCGGCCTTGTGATCGACGGTCTTTGCCGTGTCCGGCGCGTCTTCGTCCGTCATGCCTTTCTTGAAGCTCTTGATGCCCTTGGCAACGTCGCCCATCAGTTCCGGAATCTTGCCGCGACCGAACAACAACAGCACGATGACCAGAACGATCAGCCAGTGCCACATGCTAAAAGAACCCATTACGCTAACTCCCTGTTTCTATGTTCCCACGATGTAAGGATTTCCAACACCGTTTCCAACATCAAGCCCTTTGGATTGAGCTTAATGTCACGGTATCGCCCTTTGTGACAAGCCGTTGGCCCATCGAAAAGTGCTGGCTCCATTGTTTTCGCCATGCATGGCAAAAGCAAGACGCAAGCCCCTCAATCTTCAGAGGTGCCGCGCGGCGCCAGCAACCCCAGTTCCTCGAGGTCCATCTGTGTGATCGGGTCTTCGTCCTCGGTCAGTTCGTCGTTCATCAACGGCGAGGGAATGTTGAAATTCGCCGGAATGCGGCCCGACAGCAAGCCCGCTCCCTTCAACTCTTCGAGACCAGGCAGGTCACGCAGCTCTTCGAGGCCGAAATGGTCGAGGAAATCGCGTGTCGTGCCCAATGTCACCGGCCGCCCCGGTGTGCGCCGGCGGCCACGGAAGCGCACCCAGCCGGCTTCCATCAGCACGTCGAGTGTGCCGCGCGAGGTCTGGACGCCGCGGATATCCTCGATTTCGGCACGCGTCACCGGCTGGTGATAGGCGATGATCGCCAGTACTTCCAGTGCGGCGCGCGAAAGCTTCTTCACCTCATTGTCATCACGGCGGATGACGAAGGACAGGTCGGCGGCGGTGCGGAAGGCCCAGGCGCCTTCGACCTGCACGAGATTGACGCCGCGCGGCGCATATTGTTCCTTCAGGCGCAGCATGATCGCATGCACGTCGGTCTTCTCAGGCAGGCGCTCGGCGAGGAAGCCTTCGGAGACCGGCTGCGAGGAGGCGAAGACCAGCGCCTCGGCGATGCGCTCGGCCTCGATCTCGGCCTGCAGGTCGCGGCTCCTGTCTTCGAAATTGCCTTCGAAATCCTCTTCGCCCTTCAGATCGATCAAGCCGGCCGCTCCTGTTCGACCACCTGCAGCGTGGCATGTTTCGGACCGCGGCGCATGTATATCGGCTGAAAGGCGCCGTCCTGGCGGATTTCGAGCTTGCCCTCGCGCACCAACTCCAGCGAGGCGGCAAAGGCGCTGGCGATTGCCGTGATGCGCTCTTCGGGCGCTGCGAGATATCGTAGCAGATAATGCTCCATCGCCGTCCAGTCGGCGACCTCGCCGATCATCTGGGTCAGCAGCTCGCGGGCATCCGTCAGCGACCAGACGGTACGCCGCTCGATCGTCACCTGGGTGACGGCATGGCGCTGGCGCAGCGCCGCATAGGCGGTCAGGAGATCATAAAGGCTCGCCGCATAAGCTGATTGCTGGCGATCGGGAATATGCTCGGGCGCGCCGCGCACGAAGATATCGCGGCCGAGGCGATTGCGGTTGACGAGGCCGTCTGCCGCCTGGCGCATGGCTTCGAGGCGTTTCAGGCGGAAGGCGAGCGTTGCCGCCAGCTCCTCGCCGGAAGGGCCGTCATCCTTGACCTGCTGGGGAATGAGCAGCTTCGACTTGAGATAGGCAAGCCAGGCTGCCATGACGAGGTAATCGGCGGCAAGCTCGATGCGGATACGCCGGGCGCTTTCGATGAACAGTAGATATTGCTCGGCGAGCGCCAGCACCGAAATGCGCGACAGATCGACCTTCTGGTTGCGGGCGAGATAGAGCAACAGGTCGAGCGGGCCTTCGAAGCCGGCGACGTCGATCACCAGCGCCGGCTCGTGGCTGGCGCGCTCGGCACCGTTATCCTGCCACAGCTTGTCCATGGGCGTTGCCGCCTGCGGACGTTCCGTGCCCTTGACCGTGTTCACCTAACTGCTCCCTTACGATCAGACCGTCGCAAACATCGCCTCGAATTCCGCCCTCAATTCCGCTTCATCGGCGGTATCCGGCGCCGCGAAGCCCGCTTCCACCGCTTTTGTGCGGGCAAGCGATATGCCGGCGAGCGGCGGAACATTTGCCACAACCTCCCGCATCTCGTCCATATTGCCATTGCAATGCAGCACGATATCGCATCCGCCTGCAATGATATTCGCCGCACGTTCACCGATCGTACCGGAAAGAGCGTTCATCGAGCTGTCGTCGGAGAGTAGAAGACCGTTAAAGCCGATGTGCTCGCGGATGATGCCGTCGATCACCTTGCGCGAGGTCGTCGCCGGATTGTCCGGGTCGATGGCGGCGAAAACGACGTGACAGGTCATGGCCATCAACTCGTCCTTCATCGCGGCAAAGGGCGGGAAGTCATGGAGCTCCAGCTCATCGCGCGAGACGGTGACGACGGGCAGTTCCAGATGTGAATCGGCAAAGCCGCGACCGTGGCCGGGCATATGCTTCATCACAGGCAACAGGCCGCCGGCCTTCAGCCCCTCGGCAGCCGCCTGGCCCATGGCGATGACGGTCTGCGGATCGCCGCCATAGGCGCGGTCGCCGATGACGTTACTGCTGCCCTCGACCGGCACATCGAGCACCGGCAGGCAATCGACATCGATGCCGAGGCTCGAAAGATCGAAGGCGTGCAGCCGCGACATCAGCCAGGCGGTGCGCAGGCCGAGTGCGCGATCGCGGCGATAGAGATCGCCGAGCGCCTGACCGGAAGGATAACGCGCCAGAACGGGTGGGCGGATGCGCTGGACGCGGCCGCCCTCCTGGTCGATCAGCACCGGCGCATGCCAGCCGACGCTATCGCGCAGTTCGGCGACGAGGTCGGCGATCTGCCGTGCTTCGGAGATATTGCGCCCGAAGAGGATGAAGCCCCAGGGGCGCTCGCCCCGGTAAAAGGCTTTCTCTTCGGATGTGAGGGCAAGGCCGCTACAGCCAAGGATCATCGCTTTTGATTCGGTCATGTAAGAATCATAGACGGCGCCCGGCCAAATGCGAGCAAGGTCGGGCGCGATGCACAAAAAAGAGCGGCGGACCGATCCGGCCCGCCGCTCTTATATTGAAAATCGCGATCCTACCTGGAGATCAGGCAGCTTCCGCCCACCGCGCGATACTGTTCGCAGAGTGCTGCGGCCTCATCCTTGGAACCGGCCGGAATGCGGACACGGTAGAAGGTGCCCTTGCCGGCGATATCGGCCCTGCGGATCTCATGGCTGCGACCGCCAAGCACGCTGGCGAATTTCTTCGACAGGTTGGCATAGGATTTGGTCGCCTCGTCTTCCGAAGGCAGCGAGGCGATCTGGATGCCGTAGCCGCCGGCGGATGCGGCCTGCTGCGGCTTTGCGGCGACTGGTGCTGCGGCCGCGACCTCCGTCGCCTTCGGCTGCTGGGCAGGCGGGCGGACATTGCCCTTCTCGGTCACGGTGCCGACAACGTTGACGGGCTGATCGACCGGACGGGCGGTCGGAATCGGAGCGGTATCGGCAACCGCCGCGGTCTTGACCGGGCGCACGGGCGGAGCGACCGGAGCGGGATTTGCGGCCTGCGCGTCGGCACTGCCGGCGAGCGGCGGCTGTACCGGCGCGGTTTCGAAGGGGGCTGCAGAACGCCCATCGGCGGAAGCAACCTCGGCACTTGCCGGGAAGCTTGCGGCCGTTCCGCCGACGGGAGGTACAGGCGGGGTCGATTGCGCGGACGAGGTCGACGGAGCCGTCAACGCCGGCTGCGCCGGCGGCATCGGCTGGGCAGCGGGCGTCACCTGGGCAGACTGTGTCGCCTGGGCAGACTGTGTCGGCTCGTCGACGGGCGCCGGTTCCTCGCGGGCGACCAACGTACCGTCAGGCTTGACGATCATCGTGCGGACCTTGCGCGGCGAAACGGACGGCGTCTTGTCAGTGTCGGTTGCCGAAGCGTTGTTGGCGCTGTCCTGGGTTGGCAGCAGACGCGGATCCTCCGTCTCACCGACCGCAGTCGGCGTGACCTGATCGTCGACGCTGGCGTTCTCGTCGTCCTCGGGCAGCGCTTCGGGTGTCAGCGTGCGCTGGACCACATCGACGGGCGCCTCATCAGAAGAAACGAGCGCCTTCTGCTTCGGCTCTTCGGCAGAACCCGCAACGCGGTCGTAGACGGCCTTATCCTGGTTCGGCACGGTCTTGCCGCCAGGATTTTCCGGAACGACCTTGACCGGCTCCTTGTCGGCGGTGATCACACGCGGCTCGCCGGATGCGACAATGCCGAGCCCCTCGCCGTTCCAGACGGAGGAATAGACGCCATAACCGACGCCGGCAAAGACCACGAGCACGACGGCCCCGGCAAGAAGCTGGCGCATCGACCGAGCGCGGCTGAAATCAGCGGCCTGGCTTGCCGATTCGATGCGAACCTCGGAGGTCTCGCGGCGCTCGACCGGCTCGCGCACGCTGCGGCGAAAATCTTCCTCCAGCGCCCGTTCGAAATCATCGAGGCCATCGGCAATGGTGGGCTTGACCGGCTGTGCAGCGGCGGCGGCCGTATCCCGGACCGGCGTCGGCGTTTGCCGCGGTTTGGCCGGTTCAAAGAAGCTGGCGATCTCGGCGTCGAGATCGAAATCGAAATCCGCAGATTTCGCGACCGGCGCGGGCTGCTCGACCGGCGGCAGCGCCGGCACGTGCATGTCGTCGACGGCCTCGGGACGATCCTCCGGATCGGAGATCATCGCCGGATCGAATGGCAGGTCTTCGGTCGATTCGGAGACAGGCGTCCAGTTGAAAGCCGGAGCCGGAGCTTGAGCCTGCGGCTCGGGAACGAAGGCCGGAGCGGACCGCGCAGGAGCGGCAGCAGCCTGCTCAAAAGCAGGAGCCGGCGGCTCAGGAGCAAAAACCGGAGCGGGCCGAGGAGCGACGGCAGCGGCCTGCTGGGGAACAGGGGCTGGCGGCTCAGGTTGGGGTGCGGGCTCGGAAGGCTCAGAGAAATCGAGATCGGTGAGTTCCAGCTCGATGCCGGCAAGATCCAGCTCGAAATCATGGCCGGCGAAGGGGTCGTCGGCTTCCGATACCGGCTGCGGCGTCGGCGAATATGCCGCGGCGGCAGGCTGAGGCGTAACGACACTAGCAAGCTGCGGCGCGATCGGTCTTGCGGCTTCGGCCGTATAGACCGGAGCCGGCTCGACCGGGGCAGACCGGACGGGTGCTACGGCGAGCGATGCGGGCGCGATCACCTTGGGCTCGACCGGTGCGGCGGCGACGGGAGCGGCCGGAACGGGCGCTGCCTCGATCGATGCGGGTTGCTGCGAGACGGGCGCCGGATTGGCACGTTGCGGCACCGGATAACGCGAGACGTCGGCGAGCAGATCGTCGAGATCGAATGTGCCGGCGGTGTGCGGAACATCGGGGACGACCTCGGTCAGCGCGGCATCGGCCTGGATCTCGCCTTCGACGGCGGCGGCGATGAGATCGAAACCGGCGTCGGACCCGAAGTCCTCCAGCTCTTCCTCGACTTCGACGAATTCTTCGGTCGCGGCGGTCTCTTCCGGCGCGATCACCTCATCATGGCGATCGAGTTCGGCGGGAAAGCCAAGTGACGGAGAAGCAGATTCGAATTCCTCGGAAGGCTCGACAGCGGCGACAAGCGGCGAAGGCTCGATGACAGGTTGAGGCTCGACCACAGGAAGATCGACGGATGGTGCTTCAGCAACCGGTGCGGCGACAGCTTCGGCCACAGGCTCCGGCAAAACAACCGGTTCCTCGCGCCTCGGCGCATGGAAATTGGCAAGCGGCAGCCTGATGCTGGCAGCCGACCATTGCGGCGCCTTGGTGGGCTGCGCCAGCGAAGAGACCGGTGCTGCGCCGATCGACAGCTCAAGCTCCTCAATCAGGTCGCGCGCACCGCCGAAGGCTGATTGCACCGACGCATCGGACTCGGGAGAAAGCTGCTCCGCCCAGTCGACGGCAGATGCGTCCTCATTCCCTGCGGCGGGCAAAGCTTCTTCAGCCTCAACGGGGGCGACGGAAACCGAAACCGGCTCGGGGGCCTCCGCAGGTTCGACAGCGGAAGAAGCATCAAGAACAGGCTCGACGTAATCTTCAGGCGCGAGGTCGTCAGAGATCGGTTCGGCGGGCCGGTCGAGCTCTGCAAGCGGACGTGGCGAATCGTAGCGATCGAACTCGCGCCCAAGCTCGTCCTCGAGATCGAGGGCAGGCTCGCGGCGTGCGGTCTCCGTCACCGTATTCGCTGCAACACGCGGCTCGAAGCCGACGATCCGGGCCAGTTCAGCCAACGGATCATCGTCGGCAAACAGATCGTTTTTTCCGCGCGTATCATACGCAAGTTGTTTATCAGCCATGCCTATTCCCACTCGCAAACGCCAACGCTCAAATGCCAGCGCATTGTGGGGAAATGGTGACGTTATCGCATTTCGTCCGGTGCGGCAGTGCCTGTAATGGCAAGTCCCGACTTCAAAACCGACGCGACGGCGTACACCAGCCCAAGTCTGGCAATACTTGATTCTCGGTTTTTATCATTAACAAATCGTAATTCCGGCTGATCTTTACCTTTGTTCCAGTGCGCGTGGAAGGAACTGGCGAGGTCGTAGAGGTAAAAAGCGATACGATGCGGCTCCTGCGACTGGGCCGCCGCCTCGACAATGCGCGGGAATTCAGCAAGCTTGGCGACAAGCTGCAATTCGGCCGGATCGCCAATGCCTGCAACGGTTTTCGCCAGTTTCTCGTGGGAGACGTCGAGGTCGGGAAAAGCCTCCCTCGCCTGCCGGAAGACCGACATGCAGCGAGCATGCGCATACTGCACATAAAAAACAGGATTATCTTTCGACTGTTCGGTCACTTTGGCGAAATCGAAGTCGAGCGGCTCGGAATTCTTGCGGTAAAGCATCATAAACCGGACCGAATCACGGCCGACTTCTTCGACGACGTCCCGAAGCGTGACGAAATCGCCCGAGCGTTTCGACATCTTCACCGGCTCGCCGTTGCGATAGAGCTTGACGAGCTGGCAGAGCAGTACCGTCAGCTTCGCCTTACCATCCGAAACGCCGCGTGCAACCGCTTCCAGGCGCTTGACGTAGCCGCCGTGGTCGGCGCCGAGCACATAGATCATCTCGTCGAAACCGCGGTCGAACTTGTTCTTGAAGTAAGCGACGTCGGCGGCGAAATAGGTATAGGAGCCGTCCGACTTGATCAGCGGCCGGTCGATATCGTCGCCCACCTCGGTCGAACGGAATAATGTCTGTTCGCGATCTTCCCAGTCCTCGGGAAGCTGGCCCTTCGGCGGCGGCAGCGTGCCCTTGTAGACATAGCCCTTGAAGGTCAGGTCGTTGATCGCCGTGCGGATCGCGGCCGCACCATTGGCATGCAGGGTGCGTTCGGAGAAGAAGACGTCGTGATGGACGTTCAGCGCCGCCAGATCCTCACGGATCATCACCATCATCGCATCGATGGTGCGATCCTTGACGATCGGCATCCATTGGTCTTCCGGCATGTTGTGCAGCCGCACGCCGTAATCGGTGGCAAGCGACTGGCCGACCGGCACGAGATAGTCGCCGGGATAGAGACCCGAGGGGATTTCGCCGATCTTTTCGCCGAGCGCTTCGCGATAGCGCAGGAAGACGGAACGGGCGAGCACGTCGATCTGCGAGCCGGCATCGTTGATGTAATATTCCTTCTCGACGCCGTAACCGGCAAAAGCGAGAAGGTTGGCGAGCGCGTCGCCGACGACGGCGCCCCGGCAATGGCCGACATGCATTGGGCCGGTCGGATTGGCCGAGACATATTCGACATTGACCTTCTTGCCCGCGCCGAGCGCCGAGCGGCCGTAATCGGTGCCGGCGCCGATCATCGAGGCGAGCAGCCGCTGCCAGTAGCCGACGGCGAGACGGATGTTGATGAAGCCCGGCCCCGCGACCGAGACATCGGCGACGTCGGAATCTTCCTTGAGCTTGGCGATGATGACGTCGGCCAGCGCGCGCGGGTTGGTTCCGAGCGGTTTTGCCAGCACCATTGCGGCATTAGTCGCAACATCGCCATGGCTCGCGTCACGCGGCGGCTCGACGGTGATGCGGCCGAAATCGAGCTCGGAACGCTTTTCCCTGACCAGATCGATCTGTTCAAGGGCGGTTTTGATCCTGGCTTCGAAGTCGGTAAAAAGGTTCATCGCACTCTTCCATGCATAGGCTGTGCCAAAGGCTCAAATCGGCCCTCGGCGTGGGCGACCGCTGCCTATCGCAAATCCGGAGTGTGGTCAAACAACCGCCTGTGGGCGCTGAGGGCATATGTGTCGGTCATGCCGGCGAGATAATCGCCGACATGACGGGCCTTCGGCGCATCGGACAGGCCGGCGATATGATCGACCCAGTAATGGCTCTGCATCTCCTTGGGATTGGCCATGTAGGCGGCAAAGAGATCGGTGACGATCTGGGCGGCACCGGCACGGATGCGCATGATATCGGGATTGCGGTAGATGCGTTTGAAGAGCATGGCCTTGATCTGTCTGTCGGTCTCGGCCATCCCCTCGGAAAAGGTGGCGATAACCCGGTCGGCAGCGCGGATGTCGGCCGCATTCTCAGGGCGGAGGAGCGACAGGCGCTGCTGCGCCACGCCAATCACGTCTTCGACCATGCGGGTAATCTGGCGGCGCATGATCTCATGGGTGAAGCGGCTCGGTTCCAGATGCGGATATCGCGCCCTCACCTCGGCCATCAGCCCGGCAAGAAACGGGATTTCCTCCAGCATGTCGAAAGTCAGGTAGCCGGAGCGCAGGCCATCGTCGATATCGTGGGTATTATAGGCGATGTCGTCGGCGATCGCCGCGACCTGGGCCTCAAGACTGGCATAGGTTGCAAGCTCGAGATCGTGCAGCTCGCAATAATCGAGGATCGGCTGCGGAACGGGACCGCGGGTGCCGACTCCATCAGTCGTCAGAAGCGGGCCATTGTGCTTGACGAGACCTTCGAGGCTTTCCCAGGTCAGGTTGATGCCGTCGAATTCGGCATAACGCCTCTCCAGTTTGGTCACGATGCGCAGCGATTGGGCATTGTGATCGAAGCCACCGTAGGGCAGCAGCACCTCGTGCAGAGCGTCCTCGCCGGTATGACCGAACGGCGTATGGCCGAAATCGTGCACGAGCGCCACGCCCTCGGCCAGATCCTCGTCGAGCTTCAGGGCGCGGGCAAGCGCGCGGGCGATCTGCGCCACCTCGATCGTGTGCGTCAGCCGGGTGCGGTAATGATCGCCGTCCTGGGCGATGAAGACCTGGGTCTTGTGCTTCAGCCGGCGGAAGGCGGTGGTGTGGACGATGCGGTCGCGGTCGCGCTGGAAATCGGAGCGCGTCGGGCTTCCGTCCTCCTGATAGAGCCGCCCGCGCGTCGTCCAGGGGTCGGCCGCATAAACCGCCCTCTCACTGCTGCCGAAACCCAAAGCACGCGTATCGATCGTCATTCTTCACCGTCATCCTGCATGTTGCCGCATCTGCCCATTGACGCCGCCTAACGCTCTTCATACCTATAGCCCGATGAAACGGCAAAGAGGCGCTTTCTTAACCGCTTCGGCGCATCATCGCCTTTTCGCAGATATCATGGTAAGTTTCTTTGATATCAGGCATTTGAACATTCAAGTGCCAAAACCCATTCTCTCCGGATCTTGACCCCGGCAGGAGGAAACATGACGGATACGAGTGTAACCCTTTCAGATGCCGCGGCAAAGCGCATCGCCGCGATCGTCGGCGCCGAAGCCGGCAAGAGCGCCTTGCGCGTTTCTGTCGAAGGCGGCGGCTGTTCGGGCTTTTCCTACAAGTTCGATCTTGCCGACAGCGCTGACGACGACGACATCATCGTCGAAAAGAACGATGCCAAGGTGCTGATCGATAGCCTTTCCCTCGTCTATATGGCGGGCTCGGAAATCGATTTCGTCGACAATCTGCTTGGCCAATCCTTCCAGATCAAGAACCCGAACGCGGTGGCAAGCTGCGGCTGCGGCACCAGTTTCTCGATCTGAACGTCTAAACGCACATACTCCCCATCAAACCGGCCGAAGAATTCCTTCCGGCCGGTTTATCGTCTTGTCCGGCGGCGAAAGACCGCGATAAAAGAAGCACACTGAAGCGCGCCGGATCGACACTGATTCATGCGGTGCGCTTTAGCTCTTTGTTTTTATGCCCGTCGCCTCCCAGACCCGCTGCACTCTTCTGGGCGACATGCATAATACGGAACGGGACAGAGCCATGAAGATCGCGACCTGGAACATCAACGGCGTCAAGGCGCGCATCGACAATCTCACGCAATGGCTGAAGGATTCCGATCCGGATATCGTCTGCCTGCAGGAGATCAAGACGGTCGACGAAGGTTTTCCGCGGCTGGAGATCGAGGCGCTCGGCTATCATGTCGAGACGCACGGCCAGAAGGGCTTCAATGGCGTTGCGATCCTTTCCAAGAGTTCACCTTTCGAAGTGAACCGCGGTCTGCCCGGCGATCCGCTGGACGAACAGGCGCGTTTCCTCGAAGCGGCGTTCACCCTGTCCGACTCGAGAATCCTGCGCGTCTGCTGCATCTACCTGCCCAACGGCAATCCCGTCGAAACGGAGAAATATCCCTACAAGCTCGCCTGGATGGAGCGCCTGCAGAGGTTCGCCGCCGAACGGCTGGCCTATGAGGAGATGCTGATCCTTGCCGGCGATTACAACGTCATCCCGGAACCGCACGACTGCTTCGATCCCAAGGTCTGGGAAAACGATGCACTGTTTCTGCCGCAGACACGGGCGGCGTTCCGCAGACTAGAAAATCTCGGCCTGACGGATGCGGTGCGCGCCACGACGGATGCGACACAGTTCTATTCCTTCTGGGATTATCAGGCCGGTGCCTGGCCGAAGAACAACGGCATACGCATCGACCATCTGCTGCTGTCGCCGGAAGCAACCGACCGGATGACGTCGGCTGCGATCGAAAAACATGTGCGGGCCTGGGAAAAGCCGTCCGACCACGTGCCTGTCATCGCCTATTTCGATTTCGCGGGCTGAGGCTTTCCGCCTGCCGCTTCACGCCTCGGAATAGACGTGGGTGCTTAGTCGTCGGAGCCGCTCGCGATGGTGTGCGACAGCGATACCGCTGTGCGGCGGTCGACCTCGTTGGCAACAGAGAAGGCCTGCTCCTGCAGTGCTTCCATCCAGCCGCAGTCCTTAGGCTTGCAGCGGTCGAGTGCTGCCGTCATCAGCGCCAGACCGCGAGCCGTCTGGCCTTCGTCGAACAGAATATTGCCGAAGACCGCCATGGCGCCGGGATGGCCGCTCTTGCGGGCCTGGTTCAGCCATTTCTTCGCCTGCTGCGGGCTGGCTTTGCCGCCCTCGCCGGCCAGCATCATCTGCGCCAGCTGGAACTGCGCCTCGGGAACGCCAAAGGTAGAGGCCACCTGAAAATAAAGCTGGCGCGCCTGGCTGAGGTCGATCCTGACCGGACTGCCGGCAATGCCGTGCTTGTAATAACTGGCGAGCGAAAGCAGCGCGTTGACGAAGAAGCCGGTATCTTCCGAGCCGGGTTCGACGCCCTGCTGGGCGATCTCGCTGTAGATCTTGAAGGCTTCGAAATCGTCCTGCGTGACACCGTCGCCATCAGCATACATATTGGCGAGCGCCCAGCGCGAGCCGGTGTGGCCCTTTTCGGCAGCGTATTTATAGGCTTCGACCGCCTCTTCCTTCTGGCCGTTCTTATAGGCCTTGAAGCCGAACTTGAAGAGATCGAAGGGTCCGGATTCCTTGCTGACGCCACCTTTGATGTCGAATGCGCGGCATGGACCGGACAGCGCCAGCGCTACGGCTATCGACATGCCCATCAGCATGAATTTGAACAGTTTGAACTCGGACGTCACCATTTCAACCGATTTCTTTCGTTCATCCCAGGCAGGCGGCAACGGCGCTCATACCGTGCATCCCGCGGATGTATTTCTTCGAGGCGAGCGATCCCGCGGCGAGCTCCATGGCTCCTTTACCCGCGTCGCATCCAGCCCACTGGCATTTTCTCAAAGGCGATATTCTCAGCCCATCCTTCAGAACCACCCGGCTCCCGGCATGGCTCGACTGCAATCTCCGTGGCACTCTTTCGGCAGGTGCGGCATCCGCCTTCCCGCCTCTACCGCATTCGTAAACAGTAAATGTGACGAAACCGGTATCGACCTTTCCGGCAAAGCAGGGCTGCTCATCCGAGCGGGTCGAAAATAACGATAATGCATTAATCGACGACCTCATCGCGAGGCCGGATCGGCGGCCGAAACAGCCTTGTTCGGAAAGCGAAACGACCGCAATCAAACGATTGTCGCCAATCGCGCCGTACGACCTGATGTTACCGGAAAAAAATCGACCCATACTACTATTTACACGCACCGTATGCCTGCCATCACCTCGCCCGCAAATATCGCTGCGCCCTCTTTGTGGCGGGAAATGGACAAATTCGTCCCACCACCACCATACGCCAAACGTCGTAAAAATGTGTTGCTGAATCGTCACAAAACGGGATCGGGAAATGGCATGATTAACGGGCGCGAATAAAGAAGAGCCCGGCAGTGCCGGGCTCCTCAATTCTTCAAATGTGAGAATTAGAACTTGATCTTTAGGCTCGTCGACAGTGCAGCGACCAGATCGTTGTCAAAGGAGTACGAAACATCGTCTCCAAACGTGACACCATTCTGGGTCACGACGCCCGACGAACCGCTCGTCAAAACGCCCACGGCACCGGCAACGCGCCATTCGATATGTTCGGTCGGCGTGAAGGCTGCACCGAGCCCCAGCGTCCAGCTATCGGTTTGCGCACCATAGCCCTGGCTGGTGCCGCGATCCCAGGTGAGGCTGACTGCACCTGCCCACTGTTCATTGAATTTGTGGCCAACACCACCGGTGATCGTCCAACCGTCCTGGTAAAGAAGGTCGAGCGAGGTCAGCTCCGTCGCACCGCCGGAGGTGCAGGCGACCAAGCCCTTGGTCGATTTTGGGCAGAAAGGCACGGACTGCAGGACACTCCAGTTTGTCCACTTTACCGATCCGAAGGCAAGCCAATCCGGAGCGATACCGCTTTGCAACTTAAGCTCAAGCGAATCCGGCGCTTCGGCAGAGCCGAAGACATCCGTGACCCTTCCATAAGGAGCGCCATTCAGCGGTGCAAATGGTGCAGTCACCTGCGTCAGATCCACCGTACCGGTCAGATTGTCGTATTTTACGCGGCTGTTGTAGACGAGGCTCGCCCGCATTGCATATTCCGGAATCTCGTAGGCGAGACCGGCGCGCCAGCCCCAGCCACTATCTTCGAGATCGAGGCGGCCGACGCCGTTGCCGGTACCGACCAGAAGCGGAACGGTTGAAACCAGACGTTCCTTGAAGCCTTCGACTTCCTGATAGAAAGCGCCGCCGATGAAGCGAAGCTGCCCAGGGCCGACATCAAAACGATAGGAGCAGGTGCCACCATAGTTGCGGGTTTTGATCTCTGTCTCAATGTTATTGTTGGCACCGGCCCAGTTCAGACCGGGGTCGGTATGCCCGCCGAATGGCTCTGAATAGTCGACCAGGCAGTCGATTGCATCGCCAAAACCAGCCTTAAAGCCAATATAAGGAATGGTGTAATTTGAGGTATCGTCAGCGGTGTTTGGACGGCTGTTCAGATTGCCACCGCCTGGAGATGTCGACGTATCCGTGTCACGGACGTCCTTCAGCTTGCGCTGCGGCGTGACATAGGTAACGCCCGATTGAAATGAGAAAGGCGACGTATCGAACAGCTGATCGATGTTATAGCCGCCACGCTCCAGACCGCCAGCGAAGGACGGCGATGCAAGCGACGAAAAAAGAACGAGCGACGTCACGCCCTTGGAAAACCTACGCGATGCCATTGTGTCTCCCCCACTACAGCAGTTGATGTGACGACACAGTGTAAGTGTTCGCCGGAAATGGCAACGCGCCCCACGGCAGCGCCTCTGACCATTGCGACTGTCAATTTACGTAAAGAAATTGACGGACACGTCAAAAAACCTGGTTAATAAAATTTTATTCCAGGCCTATCGAATTTCAGGTGGGCTTTTGGGTTTTCATTCCAAACATTGCAGAAGCTGTATCAATCCGACAACAGTGGCAGTTTTCGCCCACTGGATGCCCATTCAGCCACAATCCACAGGCTCCGCGCCTGAAACCAGCCGTTTTCATGGCCGAATCGCATGCGCCAGAACGACAAAAAGACGCGCCGGCAGAGGCGCGTCTTTGAAATAACTTACCAAAATGGGTCGGTGAAACTTACCCGGCTTCGCTCACCCTGGAAAGAGCGATCCTCAAGCTTGCGATCTGACCCTTCAGTTCCTCGAGGCGATCACGCTCGGCCTCGACCACTTCGGGATTGGCGTTGGCGACGAACTTCTCGTTGGAGAGCTTGCCGTCGATGCGGGAGATCTCGCCCTCCATCTTGGCAATCGCTTTTTCCAGACGAGCCTTTTCGGCGGACAGGTCGATCAGCTTGCCGAGCGGCAGGCAGATGGTGGCCTCGGCGACGACGATCTGAGCGGCACCCTTGGGCGCATCGTCAGCCAGCGATATCGCCTCGACGCGCGCAAGGCGCTTGATGGCGGCGTCGTGGCGGAACAGCCGTTCACGCGTCAGGTTGTTGGCCTTGACGACGACGAGCGGAGCTGTCGCCGATGGCGGCACATTCATTTCAGCGCGCACCGAGCGGATGCCGGAGACGAGGTCGATCAGCCAGTTGATCTCGTCGGCGGCCCCATCATCGGCGTAGGACGGCGCCGGCCAATCGGCGAGGCAGACCAATGTGTCGCGCTCTTTGCCTTCGCCTGCGGTGTGGGCCCAAAGCTCTTCGGTCATGAAGGGCATGAAGGGATGCAGCAGCTTGTAGATCTCTTCGAGAATATAAGCGCTGCAGGCCTGGGCTTCGGCCTTGGCGCCCTCGTCCTCACCATTGAAGACCGGCTTCAACAGTTCGAGATACCAGTCGCAGACCTCGTTCCAGACGAAGCGGTAGAGCGCGCCGGCAGCATCGTTGAAGCGGAAGGCTTCGAGTGCTTCCGTAACGTCACGTTCCGTACGGGCAAGTTCCGTCAGGATCCAGCGGTTGATGGTGAGCTCGGCCGCCTCCGGCACGAAATGCGGGTCGCTCTTCGCACCGTTCATCTCGGCGAAACGCGTGGCGTTCCAGAGCTTGGTGCCGAAATTGCGGTAGCCGGCGATGCGGGCCGGATCGAGCTTCACGTCGCGGCCCTGCGCTGCCATGATCGCCAGGGTGAACCGCAGCGCGTCGGCGCCGTATTCGTCGATCAGTTCCAAGGGATCGATGACGTTGCCCTTTGACTTCGACATCTTCTGCCCATTCTTGTCGCGCACCAGCGCGTGGACATAGACGGTCTGGAAGGGCTCGACGGGTTCGCCGTCCTCATCCTTCATGAAGTGCAAGCCCATCATCATCATGCGGGCAACCCAGAAGAAGATGATATCGAAGCCGGTGACCAGAACGTTGGTCGGGTAATAACGCGCCAGTTCCGGTGTCTGCTCCGGCCAGCCGAGCGTCGAGAAGGGCCAGAGTGCCGAGGAGAACCAGGTGTCGAGCACGTCCTCGTCACGCGTCAGGATCTCGCCCGGCTTGAAGTTTTCAAGCAGGTCCTCGACATAGGCCTTCATCGGCCCCTCGTGCGAAAGGTAATGCTGGATCGCCGCCTGCAGCGCCTCTTCCTCGGTCTTTTCGACGAAGACCTGGCCGTCCGGGCCGTACCAGGCGGGGATCTGGTGACCCCACCAGAGCTGACGGGAGATACACCAGGGCTGGATGTTTTCCATCCATTCGTAATAGGTCTTGTCCCAGCTCTTCGGCACCATCCTGGTGCGACCTTCGCGGACCGAGGCGATCGCCGGTTCGGCGAGCGTCTTCGCATCCACATACCACTGTTCGGTCAGCCGCGGTTCGATCGGCACGCCGCCGCGGTCGCCGTGCGGGACCATGTGCTTGTGCGGCTCGATCTTGTCGACGAGGCCCGCCTCTTCGAAAATCTCGACGATGATCTTGCGCGCATAGAAGCGGTCCTGGCCTTCCAGGCGGTCCCAGGCGCCGTGCAGCGCCGCCGGATGGTCGAGACCTTCAAGAAAGTCCTCATTGTCCTTGATGGTGATCGTGCCGTCGCCGTTCATAATATTGATGACGCGAAGACCTGCGCGCTTGCCGACGTCGAAGTCGTTGAAATCGTGCGCGGGCGTTATCTTCACCGCGCCGGTGCCGGCAGCCGGATCGGCATAATCGTCAGCAACGATCGGAATTCTGCGGCCAACGATCGGCAGAATGACATGCTTGCCGACAATGCCCTGATAGCGTTCGTCCTTCGGATTGACGGCAACACCGGTATCGCCCAGCATGGTCTCCGGTCGTGTCGTTGCGACGACCACATAATCGCGCGTCTCGAATTCGGTCGGCTTGCCTTCCTCATCGAATGCAATCGGGTATTGGTAGGTTACGCCCTTTTCCAGCGGATAGCGCAGGTGCCAGAGATTGCCCTTGACCTCGTGCTGCTCGACTTCGATATCGGAAATCGCCGTCAGCAGCTTCGGATCCCAATTGACCAGACGCTTGTCCTTGTAGATCAGCCCTTCCTTGTAGAGCGTGACGAAAACCTCGAGCACGGCCTTTGAGAGGCCTTCGTCCATGGTGAAACGCTCACGCGACCAGTCGCATGACGCCCCCAGGCGCTTCAGCTGGTTGAAGATCAGGCCGCCCGATTCCGCCTTCCACTCCCAAATCTTGTCGATGAAGGCTTCGCGGCCCATGTCGCGGCGGCCCGGCAGCTGCTGTTCCATCAGCTTGCGCTCGACGACCATCTGCGTGGCGATGCCGGCGTGGTCCATGCCCGGCTGCCAGAGCACGTCCTTGCCGCGCATGCGCTCGAAGCGCACCAGTATGTCCTGCAGGGTGTTGTTCAGCGCATGGCCCATGTGCAGAGAACCGGTGACATTCGGCGGCGGGATCACGATGGTGAAGGTCTCGGCCCCGGCTTTGGCGTTCGCGCCGGCGCGGAAAGCGTCCGCCTCATCCCATATCGCGGCGATTTTCGGTTCGACGGCAGCGGAATCATAGGTCTTGTCGAGCATTTTCTGACCAATTTCGAGGTTCGAGGATGGCCGTTTGTAAATAGGATGGTCACGGCCAAGTCAATAAAAAAGCCGCCCCGGAGACCGGAGCGGCTTTTCAGGAAAAAGCAATCCGATCAGCGGCGCGGGCCGCGCGCCACGCGCTCGATTTCCTCGCGCACCAACCGCTCGACCAGTGTCGGCAGATTATCATCGAGCCATTCGCGCAGCATCGGGCGCAGCATGTCCTCGGCAATCTCGTCCAGCGAGCGGCGCTCGGCACCGTCGATTGCAGCGGCGAGCTCCTCGAAGGAGCGGCTGATCTGCAGGCCGGCATCCTCCGAAAGCAGCGTCGGCTGGACCTCGTCCATAACGCTCGGCAGGAAACGCTCGGTCGACGACTGAGTGGGTTCCATAGCCGGCAGCGCTGTTTCGACGGCAGGCGCAGGCTCGGCGACGGCAACCCTTTGCGTTTCCGTGAACACCGGCTCAGCCGGATGCTGGATCGCAACATGCTGGATGGACGCTGCGGCATCCGGGAAAACAGGCTGTGGCGGCTGGGGTTGCGGTGCCGCGGCGCGCGGCGGTTCCGGCATTACGGCCGGCTGCGGTTCGGGCTGACGGAAGCCGCTCGGAATTTCACGCAGGGCCTGACCGGCCTGCACGGCGCTGCGCTCGGATGCGGCGCGCACTCGGGCGGCGACATCGGCAAGCGACAGAGCGCGGGCCGGAACTTCTGCTTCGGGGGCGGTGCCGGCCGAATTGGCGGCGACGAAACGCGGATCGGAGGAGCGCAGGACCGGTTCGGGAAATTCCACGCCGGCATAGGTATCGTCGACCGTCAGGTGGATTTCGGAGCCGTTGTCATCCTCATCGGCGCCGTAGACCGGCGGCAGGGATGCGGAAATCGCCTTGCCGGCGCCGGGCTCATTGCTTTCGATGATCTGGCGGATGGAGGCCAGAATTTCTTCCATGGACGGTTCACGCGCTACACTTGGCTGAGCCATTTCTATCCCCGTTATCCCAAAACAACGACCGGATGGTGTGGAGCATTCATCCGAATCACCACGACCTTAGAATACCCCAAGCGTGAAAAAAATCATCGCGAATCAAATGAATGCGGCCATGCACAGTTTTGTTACCTGATGTTTGCCAGCCGCAAAGCGCGTCGCGATTTTGCGGCGGAAACATCTCATGAAACCGAAGTTGAAGCGCATAACATCCGTCCGATCCGCCGTGGCGGCGTCAGAGTAGATGATGTTTGTGAAGGCTTTCCAGCGGCGTTGACAAAAAAACGGGCGCCAATGGCGCCCGTTGCTGAATGTCATCGACACGAACGATGTCAGAAAACGAATTCGCGCGCCTTGGCGAAACCTGGCAGCGGCTTGACCGAGGCATTAAAGAAGACATTTTCCGAAATGGCGCCGCGCTCGGCGACGAAGACCTTGGCGCGGGCGGCATTGCCGTAACCTTCGACGGTGATCAGACGGCCACCATCGCGCAATTGACCGAGAAGGGCCGCCGGAACCTCTTCGACTGCGCCGTTGATGAAGATCAGATCATAGGGAGCGCCGGCAGCGTAGCCCTTTTCGAGCGGGCCGGTCACGACCTCGACCTTGGCGTAGCCGGCAAGCTGCGCCTTCGCTTCAGTGGCCAGCGTCTCTTCGCATTCGAGCGCGATGACGGAGCCGGCAATGATCGACAAGAGCGCCGAGGTGTAACCCGTACCGCAGCCGACCTCGAGCACGAAGTCGTCCTTGGTGATCGCTGCCAGCTGCAGCAGCTTGGCAAGCGGCGATGCTTCCATCAGGAAGCGGGCCGGCTTTGCCGGTGCGGCTGCGAGGATCTCGACGTCGTTGTCGATATAAGCCAGCAGCTTCGCCTTCTCCGGCACGAAAGCCTCACGCGGCACCGTGAGAAACGCCGTCAGCACGGAATGCGAGGTAACGTCCGTCGTGCGAACCTGGGTATCGACCATCTTTACGCGCGCTGCTTCGAAATCCATCATGTCCTCTCGCTCTTGAAAAGCGGTTCCTGTCCCTCGTCTCTTAATCCCCGCCACGGACGCTTTCAAGGCTTGGCAGGCTCCGGCGAAAAGAATCCGGCAGGCGCCCCTTCCGCGCCACAGGGGCAGGATGGACGCTGCAACTCCAGCGTGGAATCTTTTAGCCCCTCATGTTATGATCTGTAGCGGAGGAAATAGGAGGAGCAGGCCATGTCTGCGATTTTCGAGTATTTCACGCTGTTCGATTTCTTCATCGTCGCAGCGCTCATCGGCATATTCTGCTGCGGGCTGCTGGACGGCGAAACGACTTGGAAGCGATAAAGCGTCGAAACGCGCTTAGAGATACTCTGCATGGCGCTTGCGGCAATGATGCCCGGCGCAGGTCCGACATGCGTCGATTCCTTTGAAATCCAGTCCTTGACAGGACGCACGCGCATTAACGTTACGTCAACCATTTTGTTGCGGCGCCCTCGCCTTCCCCTATGGGTGTGCGCATGCAAACCTTCCCGATCCAATCGCGCGGCATAGAACCGCTTCACTACAATGCCGATGCCCGACTGCTGCTGATCAAATACAGCAGCTGCGAGATTCGCAGCTTCACCCGCATTTCGCCGCAGGGCATGCGGCGGCTGCTCGGTGCCGGCCCCGATATCGATGAGGGGCCAGAACTGAGCGATCTGCAATATCAGGCGCAAATCCGGAAAGGCGGCCTGAAGGCGCTCTACCGCCTCACGGGAATCAATCCGTTGCAGTTCGATTTTTCGCCCGGCCAGCGGGTCTGGTAGCATCGCAAACGCCAATGCCGCACCGCTGAGCCAGCCGCCGCGTTTCACGTAGATTATGTCTTGTGGAAGATGTTGGAGGCCTCGCCCGGAATTGAACCGGGGTACAAGGATTTGCAGTCCTCTGCGTCACCACTCCGCCACGAGGCCTCACCTGTGACCGACATCGAAAAATATCGTGTGGTGGCCGCGATTTAGACCAGCTCTAGAATGAGCGCAAGACTTTTCATTCTGAATGCGGTCCTTTTTTTATTCTGAATAGCCATTTGCTGAACGTTCCGGAACCGCCCTGCCCGATCTCGTAAACTGCCGCGTTGTCGGACGCGGCAGCGGGCCTTAGCCGGTCGACTGTTGAACAACCGAACGTTTGGTAACCAATGTCACAAAAGTCCAGAAATAGTGCTTGCGTAATTACTCGCGTGAGCTGTAGCTAATTACTTGGGGCGGGGAGATTCATGAATATAATTAATCACGCAGGCATGTCCTCTGCGGCTGCCATAGCGTCTCCGGACGAAGAAGTTATACAGCTTCTGTATATGACAGCGAAGGAAGTTGATCTCTGTTGTCTCATGACTGATGGGGAATGGGAAGATTACGACAAGACCGTTGTAAATCGCGCATGCGATCTCGGCTTGGTCACTATTCATAGTCCTGGTGGCGGGTGGAGTTACGTGACCGGCTGGCGGCTCACAAAGCTCGGCAAAGAAACAATAGGAATTCCGGCAAAGCTCGGCATCCTATCGCGTCTTCTGGCACTCACCCGCTTTGAACGCTAGTCGATCTCATAAACCGCCGCATTGTCCTGAACCTCGCGCAGCCCCTTATATGATGCATGCCGGGCCTTGCCGTCATGCGCCCACGCCCGGTATTTCAACCTCGGCCACCAACGCCGGCTTGATCCAGACGACATTTTTACGCCAGCCGGAATATTTCACCGCCGGCGCCTTGATCTTGTCTATCGCTTCGCGGAGCTGTGCCTCGCTGCGTTTATTGAAGCCGGTCCCAACCGAGCCGACGTAGACCAGCTCGCCAGCCTTAGGTGCCGCCAGTAATAGCGAGCGGATTTTCCCGAAAGCAGATCCTGACTTCTCGTAGCCGACGATCATGAAGCCGTCGCTCTGGACGCATTTAATTTTGAGCCAATCGCCGCCCCGGCCGGAGCGATAGGGCGCGCGCCGCCGCTTCGAAAAAACGCCTGAAATCGCGTTCTTGTTCAGAACGCCCATTGCTTTTGCTCAGCTTGCGGGGATTTGCAGTCCTCTGCGTCACCACTCCGCCACGAGGCCTCACGCGCTCGTATCTGAGCCGTGGAGAGCGTTTAGAATGATCGCAAGAGGGCATTTCGGAAAAACGCTATTCCGCGGCGGCTGAAACGACCATTTTTCCATCCCGAAACAGAACGGGCGCGGGCTGGAATTTCCACGGCGGTTACGATGCGCCATTTCCTGCCAATGATGGCATTTGAAACAAATTCTTGACTTGACTTCGATCACCGTCCGGGACTCAATTACCCGCGGGAGGGTATAGGAGCTTGAGATGGATTGGGCTGCCCTCAAATCGAAGCGCGTGCGAGCAGCATACGACGCCGAAACCCGGGATCTGCATGTAAAGTTTCCTGGTTCTCCGCCGGTGAAACATGCGGATATTCCGCCGCACGTCCACCGGAACCTGCTGGAAACGGATGATCCATACTTCTATTACCAGTACTATATAGCGCCGTCTCGCGTATCAGCGGGCCCTCGACAACCGGCCTCCGTGGCGTCCTACGCGGTGAAACTCGTCCTCCTCCTTGCCGCCTGCAGCCTGCTGATGACGACCGGCCTCGATCCGGACCATGGCGGAACTTTCGAGGAAAGCGAACTCAGATCCAACTAGACCCGAATGTGGATGAGCTGCGCGCCCAGCCCAATCTCAGGGCCTGCGACAAGGCGGCTGGTTCCGGCGTCGAAATTGTTGTCGCTCCTGTTCTGAGAACGGTAGCGCCGATTGTCCCGCTCGCGGTCGTTCCTCTCATCGCGCTCATTCCGGCCGTTGAAGTTGCGATAGTTGCGAGGCCCGTTGTAGCTGCCGCCCTGACCGTGGTCGACCATGCAGCCTTCGGGACGACGACAGATGCCGCGAGCGTCGAAACCGCCGCTGTCTACTTGGGCCTCGGCAGAGATGCCTGAGAGAAGCGCCGCGGCCGACAGGACGACAACAAAAGATACTTTCATTTCCTCACCTGGACCATTGTGACGCAATTTTGCGTTTTACATTCCACAAACCACGAATGCGAAAAGCGACCCACAGTTCCACACCCTTGCCGATCAGCCAGCCGGTTTTCGCCGCCTGTGCCACCAGACCGCCAACCGCCGCCGAAGCCGGCGCGCGAACGGCAGATCGTGCGAGAGCACGAGGAAACCGAGCGGCAGCATCCAGAAGCCGAGGATGGGCAGGAAACCCAACACGCCGCAGAAAATGAGGGCCATGCCGAGTGCCATCCGCGCGATGCGCGAGCGCGGCATGCCGATGCTGAAGGAGCCGAGCACGAGCCTGCCGCTTGCATGATCGATGCCGAAGCGCCCTGCCCGCGCCTTGCGCTTTTCGTCGCCACTTGTCTCACTGCGATCATTCACATTTGCCATTCCCCAGAGATGGGCGCAGGCATCCCAAATACAAGTTCATTTCATTTTTTTGAAAAAACCGCTTGGCAAATCGGGAAAGCGTTTGTATTAGCCCACTCACACCGCGCCAAGCAGTGATCCCTGGTAGCTCAGCGGTAGAGCATTCGACTGTTAATCGACAGGTCGCCGGTTCGAATCCGGCCCGGGGAGCCATTTTTCAAGTTAAGCGCCTGTTTCGTTGATAACTCCGAATGCAGGCGCTTTCTTCCCCACTTTCCCTCCCGCTTTTTGAAATCGATTTGTTGAAATTGGGGGTCAATAAATTTTCTTGATAATTTCTTCTGAATCTTGAATCCGCTATGACACTAAGGTTTTGCGGTCGCCCCGATGATCGACTGGACGGATCGGCCAAGCAACTATCGCCCTCAGAGCGCGTGTCGTACTTCTCGTCGTACCGTGGTTATTGCGCCTCCCTCACCTAGCCCTAAATCGGCACCCCCCTAATCCTTGCGAAAATTCACGAGGCGCATAAATTCAATCTATCAGATGGCTTTTGCTGGTGACCACGGATGTACTGGCACCCTGCTGATGCAATCAAAGAAGGGTCGGCGCGACCATTCGCCCGACCCTTTCTTTTTATCCAGACCGTTTTGTGGCTACTGCCGATAATCCCCATCCCTGGCCGACACTCCCTTGATCTCCTGGCAGCGCAGCTGCTCAGACCCGGACAGGTAGCGACGTAGATTGCCAAGCCGCATGTCCTTGTGCCGTGGGCAGTTGCCCTCGGTCTTATGAGGCTTGCACAGCCCGCACGACGCCTTGCGAGGACGCTTTCTTTTGTGATGCATGTCCATCTCCGAACGAAATCGGTGCGCCCCGATGGCGCACGCGTATGTTTCGGAGATGAAAAAGCGATTGCGTTGTCATGGTGCCGTTATATCACGGCTTGGGAGCGAGAGAAGACCATCGGCGCTGCCGTTGGCCCACCGCGTTTTGAACGTAGACCGTGAATAGAAAACGGGATCAGCTCGGCGCCTATGATTGCAATCTTCATCAACGGTCTCCCAAGCTATGGAATATACCGCCATCCGCGCACACTTCGCCGTCAAGCCGGCAGCCTAATCATGCGCTGTTACGATGGGTAGGCAACCGCTGGCCAAAAAACTGCCGGCGGTGTACAGCAAACGCCATGGCGCTAGATCCTGAAAAAGCATTCTTAGATTACAGTGCGGCCGACTGCAGTGTGCAGTTTTGGACCGCCAACGCACCGGCTGTGCAATTCACGTCTTTGGAAGCCGCCGTCAGGTTCGCAAAAGACCATGGCGGCAGGTGGGAAGAGATTGAGATAACAGTTCATCTGCCGCGCGAGGACATCGCCTTCGCCACCGGAAAAGTGCATCAACTCATTGACGCCTTGCCAGGTGACCTCCGGAAGAAACGGTAATGAGGCGGATTGGCTAGTCAATAGAACGGGCCGGCTCGCTGCTGGTGTAGGCGCAGGTGGTTCTCGCGCGGCCCTCGCGACCCTACTGGCGCCTGCCTAACACCTCCCCCAAGCTGCCCGGTTTTCCAGACAAGAGCCGACCTTTTAATAACTACATGAACGGCCCTCGCGGGGGCGGAAGCCATCGGCGCAGGCCGGGTTCATCGAATCTCCCGGCTGATATCCTGACGCCGAGCCATATGAATTCGGCGGCGTCGAGCAGGCCGAAGTCATGGCGGCAAGACTGATTGCTCCGGCTGCTACAAATGCCCGAAATTTGTTCATCGATGCCTCTCCAGTTTGGGCCGTGACCGAGTGACGAGAGCTTCTGCTCTCTCCTGCCAAGATCACCTTGTCCCTCAAGATATGGCGCTCTCTTCGCCGGACGTCAGCTCCGAACGCACAAGATTCTTATCAATCTCGATCAGCTCCGCATGAAGAGCGTCGACGACCAAGCCGGCCGGGAACAAAGACCGTGGTTCAAAGTTGAGTGGCATCAACCACGTAACGTCAGTTTCTGACAGGAGGTCTTTCATGGGTCGCGGTATTCTGCTTTGGCTGCTTGGTGTTCCACTGCCGATCATCATCCTTCTTGCTCTGTTTATGCGATAGGGACAGATCATGTCGGTTTCAATGACAGGTTCCGGAGAGATTGCTACTCCGGTCGAATCCTCCAAATCCGCCATGACATGGGGGCCTATCTTCGGAGGCGCTGCTGCTGCCATCGGAGTGACCCTCATTCTTTTGCTGCTTGGATCCGGGGTTGGGTTGACGATGGTGTCGCCCTGGTCGGGGCAAAGCAGCTCGCTCGGCACGGTCGGGGTGACGGCGGCGATCTGGCTCGTTGTCGTCCAATGGCTCTCCTCCGGGCTCGGTGGCTATATCACCGGCCGGCTGCGCACGAAGTGGGCGGCCGTCCACACCGACGAAGTGTTCTTCCGTGACACCGCGCATGGCTTCATCAGCTGGGCGCTGGCGACGATCTTCGTTGCCGGCTTTCTAGCCTCGTCGCTGACCTCGCTTGCCGGTGCCGGCGCACAAGCCGTGGGTTCGGCGGCCGCCGCCGCAGGTACGGCGGCATCATCGACGGCATCGGCCGCGGATCTGCCCACCGCCTATTTTACCGACGCTTTGCTGCGTCCTGAACAGGCCCGCACAGGAGCAACATCCGATGATACCGCAGCAACAGCAGAAGTCTCCCGCATCCTTCTCAACGGTGCTGCCGCCGGCCAGATCCCGGATGATGACAAGGCCTATCTTGCCACCATCGTCTCTGCTCGCACCGGTCTTTCCGAGGCCGATGCACGCACGCGCGTCGACACTGTGCTGAAGCGCATCGACGACGCCAAGGTCGCAGCCCAGAAAGCCGCCGATGAGGCACGCAAGGCTGCCTCCACCACGGCATTGCTCGGCGCGTTGTCACTTCTGATCGGGGCTTTCATCGCTGCCGCCGCAGCAGCGTTTGGCGGGTCGCAACGCGACGAAGAGGAAGACCTCCTCGTCACGCCCCGGATCTAAGGCCCGAGGCTCAGGATCAACGGAAACCGGGGCGCTGGGTCGAAAGGCCCCGCGCCCCATTTATGTGGAGCCATCCCCGGCTCTGCTGTGGTTGGATCATCGTCCGCCCCAGGCCTTTTTCTCAGTGGCGGTTTATTTCGCATCAAGCGGAACATGTGGCCGTCGTTGAGCTTCGGTTAGGTAAACCCTTTCCGGAGAATGTAGATGGCCAAGAAGACGTCCAAAACCTCGCCCTCGGACAACGTAACGATCCATGATCAGAAACTGCACCGGGGTGCAGGCGGTGAGCTTCATCAGTTTGCCGAAGACGGGATGCCGGTGCTGACCACAGCGCAAGGTGGCCCCGTTTCCGACGATCAAAACACGCTTCGTCTCGGCGCCCGCGGCCCCGCCCTCGTCGATGACTTCCATTTCCGCGAGAAAATCTTTCATTTCGACCACGAGCGCATTCCCGAGCGGGTCGTGCATGCACGCGGTTACGGCGCCCATGGCTACTTCGAAACATACGAATCCCTGGCAGCCTATACGCGGGCCGATCTTTTCCAGCGGCCCGGCGAAAAGACGCCGGCCTTCGTGCGGTTTTCGACCGTTGCCGGCAGCAAGGGTTCCTTCGATCTGGCGCGCGACGTGCGCGGTTTCGCCGTGAAGATCTACACCCAGCAGGGGAATTGGGACCTGGTCGGCAACAATATCCCGGTTTTCTTCATTCAGGACGCGATCAAATTTCCCGACCTCATCCATTCCGTAAAGCCGGAACCCGACAAGGAATTCCCGCAAGCGCAGTCGGCGCATGACAATTTCTGGGATTTCATCACTCTCACGCCCGAAAGCATGCACATGATCATGTGGGTGATGTCTGACCGCGCCATTCCACGTTCGTTCCGCTTCATGGAGGGTTTCGGCGTTCACACCTTCCGCTTCGTCAACGCGGCAGATGAATCGACCTTCGTCAAATTCCACTGGAAACCGAAGCTCGGCCTGCAGTCCGTCGCCTGGAACGAGGCAGTCAAGATCAATGGGGCCGATCCGGATTTCCATCGCCGCGACCTCTGGCAGGCGATCCAGTCGGGAAACTTTCCGGAATGGGAACTCTGCGTGCAACTTTTCGATCAGGACTTCGCCGACACTTTCGACTTCGACATCCTCGATCCGACGAAGATCATCCCCGAGGAGATCCTTCCGGTCAAACCGATCGGCCGTCTTGTGCTCGACCGAATGCCCGACAACTTTTTTGCCGAGACCGAGCAGGTCGCCTTCATGACGCAGAACGTTCCCCCCGGCATCGACTTCAGCAACGATCCACTGCTGCAGGGGCGGAATTTCTCCTATCTCGACACGCAGCTGAAACGTTTGGGCGGTCCGAATTTCACGCATCTGCCGATCAACGCGCCGAAGTGTCCCTTCCACAATTTTCAGCAGGATGGCCACATGGCGATGCGCAATCCCGTCGGACGCGTCAATTACCAGCCGAACTCCTGGAATCAGGGGCCGCGGGAATCCCCGGTTCAAGGCTACCGGCACTTCCCGGCCGAGGAGCAGGGTCCCAAGGTTCGGCTGCGGCCGGAAAGCTTTGCCGATCATTACAGCCAGGCCCGACAGTTCTACATCAGCCAGACTCCACCGGAACAACGCCATATCGCCGCAGCGCTGATCTTCGAACTGAGCAAGGTCGAAACGCCGGTCATTCGTGAGCGTATGGTCTCGCATCTCTTGAACATCGATGAGACGCTGGCCAGTAAGGTCGGCCACGCACTCGGCTTCAAATCGATGCCGAAGCCTGCCGATGCCGCCATGCCGACGCGACAGGATCTCGAGCCGTCGCCGGCGCTCAGCATCATAGAGCGCGGTCCAAAGCGGTTCGAAGGACGTAAGCTCGGCATTCTTGTCAGCGATGGCGCCGATGCCGCTATCTTCAAGGCGCTGCTTGCCGAGATCACCGAGCAGAAAGCAGCGTTCGAAGTGATCGCACCAAAGATCGGCGGCGTGACGCTCTCGGACGGCAACTGGATCGAGGCGCATCAGATGATCGACGGCGGACCTTCGGTGCTTTACGACGCCGTCGCCCTCCTCCTCTCGGCCGAGGGAACCGGCGACCTGCTGAAGGAGGCAACGGCCCGCGATTTCGTGGCGGACGCCTTCGTACACTGCAAGTTCATCGGCTATGTGGAAACAGCGCTGCCGCTGATGCAGAAGGCCGGAATTGCCGATTCACTGGATGAGGGCGTGATTGCGCTCGGAGCGGCGAAGGATGTCACGGCTTTTATCAAGGCGCTTGGCAAACTGCGTGTCTGGGGCCGGGAGCCATCAGTCAAATTGAATTGACCGTCTTATCGCCGCTATCCGGGAACGGCCTGTCGTACCATAAAACCCGTGGAAACGCGGGTTTTATGTCATTCGCGGCGCCCCAGCGTGCTCAGAAACGCGGCCACTCCAAAAAATAAATCATTGTGCACTGCAGCAACCTTTTCGTAGACTGACGCGTTTAGTTCAGCATCACCGCCATCCCGGCTGCTGATTGGCGGAGACTTTCATGAGATCTATGTCGGACACTCTCGCACGCCTTGCTGCGCTGCGAGGAACCCTTCGCGCCCAACCCACGCAGGACAATCCCGACCTCGTCGCCTTGGAGACGTTTGGCTCTAACCCGGGCGCCTTGGGGGGCTACACCTATCTGCCGTCGAAACGCGGGAAAAACACGGCCCTGGTCGTCGTCCTGCACGGCTGCACCCAGACCGCCGCCGGGTATGATATCGGGTCCGGGTGGTCGCGATTGGCCGAGGACTATGGCTTCGCGCTGCTGTTTCCCGAGCAGCGAAGGGCAAACAATCCGAACCTCTGTTTCAATTGGTTTAACCCGGAGGACATAAACCGGGATCACGGCGAGGTTTTTTCCATTCGCCAGATGATCGCAAAGGTCGCTGCGGAACACGGTATCGACGGCAGGCGCGTGTTCGTGACCGGGCTTTCGGCGGGCGGCGCCATGGCCGCTGCCATGCTCGCCACCTATCCGGACGTTTTTTCGGGCGGCGCGATCATCGCAGGCCTGCCATATGCAAGTGCCGCGACCATTCCCGAGGCGTTCGATCGGATGCGCGGTCACGGCAGCCCGACTGCCAAAGAGCTTGAACTGCGATTGAGAAAGGCTTCAGGGCACAAAGGCCCGTGGCCGACATTATCACTTTGGCAGGGAACCGCAGACAGAACCGTCGTGTCATCCAATGCGAATGCAATCGTGGAGCAATGGAGAAATATCCATGGCGTCGACATATCGCCGGGGCGCGTCGAAGATATCGGACAACATCAGCGAAAGATCTGGACCGATGCTCACGGTGTCGACGTGATCGAACTCTATACGATTGCCGGGATGGATCACGGCACGCCGCTCGATGTCGGCACCGGCTACGGAGCAAGCGGCCCCTTCATGCTTGACGTCGGAATTTCCTCGACGGTCGAAATTGCCAGGTCCTGGGGTCTGGTCCCCTCATTTGAAAAACGGCGCAACGCGAAACCCTCGGCTGCGCAACCGGAAAACGCCGCAGGCCCATTCGGCGCGGGCAGCGACCGGGGCGGCATTCAGAAAATCATTGAAGATGCCCTCCGGTCCGCCGGGCTAATGCGATAGTCATATCTAATTAAAGTGGAGATTTGTAGACAAGAATAAATACGCGGAATAGGAATGGCGCTCATCGTCATACGGGGAGACACCATGGTTCCGCTTTCGCTTTTTATCACAACTGCTTCGCGCCGCCGCATGGCGGCTGCACTTGCCGCCGTGCTGTTTGCACCGGCAGCTTTTGCCGAAGAGATCGTCTTCAAGGATCAGGGGAACCGCGAGGTGCGGCTGGCAAAGGCTGCCGAACGTGTGGTCTCGATCGTCATCCCAATGGCTTCTACCGTCATCGCGCTGGATGGCAGCACCCGGAAGCTCATTGGCATGAACCCGACGGCAAAGAGCGCCGTGGTCGAAGGGATTATCGGAAAGATCTTCCCCGAGGCGAAGGATATTCCGTCTGATGTAACCGCGCCGAATTTCGTGCCGAACGTCGAGGCGCTCACCGCCGCCAATCCCGATCTCGTCATTCAGTGGGGTGATCGCGGCGCCGATATCGTCGCGCCCATCACCAATGCCGGCCTCACCGCGATGCTGATCCTTTACGGCACGGAAGAGCTGACCCGCGATTATATGACCATGGCTGCGAAGGCGATCGGCAAGCCGGAGCGGATCGGTGAACTGGTGGAGTGGCGCGACCGCGTCCAGAAGGATATCGAAGCCAAGGCGACTGCTATCCCCGACGAAAAGAAGCCGAATGTTCTCTACCTCGGCCGTGCGCTCTCCGATATCAGCGCCTCCGGCACGAAGGGCAATTACAATGCCTGGTCCATCCAGCTTGCGGGCGGCAGGAACGCCTCGGCCGAACTCAACGGCACGGTCTCGGTGAACAAGGAGCAGATCGCCGCGTGGAACCCCGACGTCATCTTCCTCAATGCATTCGAGGCAAAGCTTGATATCGACTGGGTCTATAACGATCCGATCCTGTCTCTCACCAATGCCGCCAAATCCAAGCGGGTCTACAAGATGCCGCTCGGCGGCTATCGCTGGGATCCGCCGAGCCAGGAATCGCCGTTGTCCTGGATGTGGACGGCCAACCTGCTCCATCCCGAGATCTTCAAATACGACCTGCGGACGGAAATGAAGACGGCCTACAAGACCCTTTACAACTACGACCTGGCCGATAGCGATATCGACAATATCCTTTGGCTGAAGGAACAGGGCGCCGCCGCCGACTACGCGCAGTTCGAGGCGAAGTGACGTCATGGCGACGATAACGCAGGAGGAGACGGCGCCTGCCGTCCACCGCATTCACCTCGCCAGGCAGGCGCTGGTCTTTGCCTTGCTGCTGGCGCTGCTGGTGGTCGCCTTCACCGTCAGTCTCTGCGTCGGGCGGTTCTCGGTGCCGGCTGGACGCGCGCTCGAACTGATCTGGCAGGGGATCAGCGACCCCTCGCGGGAGCTTGCCGGGATCGACGAGCGCATCGTGCTGCTGGTGCGTGCGCCGCGCGTCGTGCTTGCGGCACTTGCCGGCGCCGGGCTTGCCATTTCGGGCGCCGGCCTTCAGGGCGTGTTTCGAAATCCGCTGGTTTCGCCAGACATACTGGGCATTTCCCAGGGGGCGGCCTTCGGCGGCGCGCTGGCGATCATGCTCGGCATCTGGGGATTTCCGTTGATCGCCATGGTGTTCCTCTGCGGCATGGTGGCCGTCATCCTGGTGGGGCTGCTCTCGCGCATCAACGGCCGGTCGGAAACGGTCACCGTGATCCTGTCGGGGCTGGTCATCAGCTCGATGTTCTCGGCAGTAGTCTCTCTGCTACAATTCATCGCCGATCCCAACACATCCCTTCCCGCCATCGTCTACTGGCTGATGGGATCCTTTGCGACGGCCACCTGGGAGCGCACGCTGGTGGCAGCACCAGGCCTCATCCTCGGAAGCTGCTTCCTGTGGATGCTCCGCTTCCGGCTCAACATCCTGTCGCTCGACGAAGCCGAGGCCCGCAGCCTCGGCGCCAATACGATACGCGAGAGATGGCTGGTCTTCTGCCTCATCGCCGTCATCGTCGGCAGCCAGGTCGCGGTTTCGGGCATCATCGGCTGGATCGGCATCGTTATTCCCCACGCCGCCCGTCTGCTGGTCGGCCATGATCACCGCGCGCTGCTGCCGGCAGCAGCCGTGCTCGGCGCAGGCTTCATGGTCTGCATCGACACCCTCGCCCGCACGGCGACGGCCGCGGAAATCCCGCTCGGCGTCATCACCGCCCTTGTCGGCGCGCCGATCTTTGCGGCACTCCTGCGCCATCACTATCGTGAAAGGACCGGATCATGATCGGATTGACAGATGCGGTCGTCAGGTTCGGGGCACGCACCATCCTCGACCGCCTGAGTTTCTCGGTTCCCGTCGGGCGGTCGCTCGCCATTCTCGGCCCCAACGGACGGGGCAAGACGACGACGCTGAAAGCCATGCTCGGCTTCCAGCGCCTGGACGAAGGCAGCCGCGTCGCGCCTGCCATCGTCGGCTATGTCCCGCAGACCGGAAGCAGCAACCAGCGCTACCGCGCCATCGATGTCGCCGTCATGGGGCGGGCAGCGCATCTCGGCCTGTTCGGGCAACCGGGACCTTCCGATTTCGAAATTGCCCATGCCGCGCTTGAGCGGGCGGGAGCGGCGCGCTTTGCCGATCATTTCTTCGACCGGCTGTCCGGCGGCGAACGGCAGCTCGTGCTTCTGGCGCGAGCGCTCGCCACCGGGTCGGAGGCGATCGTCCTCGACGAGCCGGCGGCGGCACTCGACCTTCGCAACCAGGAGCGGCTGCTGAACCTGCTCCAAAGCCTGCGTGAACCGCGCGACAAGGCAATCGCCTTCACGACGCATGATCCGAACCATGCGCTTGCCGCCGCCGACGATGCGCTGCTGATGATGCCGGATGGTCAATCGCTGTTCGGTCCGGTCGCAGAGACGATCACGCCGGAACATCTCGAACGGCTTTACGGTGTCCCGATGCGGGTGGTCGAGCTTATCGGCCCGACAGGCGACGGGCATCAGGCGGTTCTGCCGGCCTTTGCAGGAATTCGCGCCGCATGAGCATCCTTCTGATCCAGTCGCATTATCAAGACCCTTTCAGCATGAGCCCGCCGGCTTTCGCCGAGGCGACCGCGCAGGGCAAGCTGATCACCGTGCGCGAGATGGAGCTGACCGAGGCGCATTTCGCCGCCGCAAGCGGCCTCATCACCACGACCCATCTCGATCAGGTCGGCTTCCTCAGATACGCGCCGGCGATGGCGTCCTTCCTCGACCGAGGCGGCCGGTGGATCTTCAGCGGCCACATGCTTCGGCCGATCCTGCCGGAACTCGGCACCTATATCCCGATGCCGCAGCCGAAAAGAGCCGACTTCGTACAGGTCAGGCAATTCGATCATCCTGTTTTTACCGGCATCGACCAGAGGATGCTGGAAACGAACCGCGGCGTCGCGGGTTTCTACGGCCGCGGACACAATCCGATGCCATCAGGCGCCGTTGCGATCAATACGTTGGGACCGGCTGAGGTCCCCGTCGACTGGATCTGGGCGCGGCCGGAGGGCGGAGAAATATTGTCGCATGCCGGGAACGAGTTCTGGGGTTGCGGAGACGATCCCGACATCAAAAAGCAACTGGCCGGCCGTGTTGTCGCCTGGCTGGCGGGGGAGATGAACCGATGAGCGTGCTCGCGATCCATCCCGGCGCCTACTACCACATCGAGACGCTGGAAGCGCCGCGCTACCGGCATCATTTCGACAGGCTGGTGCGCCCGGAGGAGCTGCCCTCGACCGAACTCAGCGAACATCAGGTGTTGTTCATTCCCTGCCGGACGCCGGCGGACCGGATGGAGCCGCATGCGGCGCAACTGCGCGCCTATCTCGACCAGGGCGGCACGATCGTTGCGACCGGCGAGACGGCATGGGAAGCGTTTCTGCCGGCGATCCATTTCACGCCGCAACCGACAAACTGGTGGTGGTGGCTGACCGAAGGCGCCGATCTCGGCGTCAGGATCGCAGCACCCGGCCATTCGCTGTTCGAACATCTTAGGCAGGACGATCTGACCTGGCACCTTCATGGCTGGTTCGCTCCACCAGAGGGCGTCGAGGTTCTGGCAGTGAACAAGGAAGGTAAGCCGATCCTCTATGTGGACGAGGTCACGACGGCCGGGCGCATGGTGATCACCAGCCTCGACCCCTGCTTCCACCACGGATCGCATTTTATGCCGGCAACGACGCGCTTCCTGGATGGTTTCCTTCCGTGGATGCGCAAGGAACTGGACAAGGGAAAATCGGAATGAACGAAACAAAGATCGAAGTGCTCGAAGACGGCAAGCCGCTTGCCTACGGCTTCACCGACATCACGCATTATCACGGCTATGGTTTCCCTGGCGGCGTCGCCCATGCCTTCAAGGTGATGGAGCGCGCCTTTCCGCTGCTCAGCACCGACGGACCGCCGGAGCGCCGCGAAATCTCGATCCGCACGGCCTTTCGCGGTCCGGGCGGGCGCGATGCCTTCGAAATGGTGACACGCGCATTGACGGAAGGACGCTACAGCGTCGACCCCTCGCTCGATCGACCGGAGCGCGGCGATATCCTCGCCCGCTACGTCTTCGAGCTCAGCTATCGCGGCCGCACCGTCACCCTGCAACTGTGCGACGGTCATGTCCGCGAGGAATTCATCATGCTCGGCCGCAAGCCCGACCGGACACCCCAGGAAGAGGAGCGTCTCGCCTGGCTAAAGCAGGAGATGGCGGACCGCCTGCTGGCGTTGCCGCCGGAGGCGGTTTACGAAGAGGGATAGGACGACCACTCAGATTCGGCAGACCTCCCGAAGATCGCCATTATCGGTTTTGAGACTTGGGCAGTGGTCCGTTTTGGTGGCTGAAGACCAGTTCGCTCTGGACATCTTGCTGAAACTGCAGCACCCGCTGACCGACATCGCTCTCCGGCATCCCGGCCGCCAGAAGCTGATCGGCAAGCCTGCGGCATTCGGCCTTCCAGAATTCTATCGCATCTGCGCCATGCCGCCGGCCGAGTTCACGCGCGCAGCGCTCAATATTGGCAGTTCCGGTTCCAGCGGGAAAGGCAATAATCTTGCCTTCATTGGCGCCGACAGGCCGGCGGGTCATTTCAGTAGCCATCGAACACAGGTTCCTTTGATCCTGTTCGTTGTCTACGGGACTATGGTTAATGCTTTCTATTTGCTGTCGTAAGAAGATCAATCAGGTGGAATTTTGGTGGGCCGCAATGTCACCAGACGATCGGATGGGTTTTGCCGGTGAGCACGTTGACGAACCCCTCCGGCGCCAGCTCCGACGGCGCAACCAGGACCCAGCGCCAGGGCGAACAGGTCAGCGTCGCAAATGACAGGCGTTCGGGAAAGCCCGGCCACCAGCGGGGCGAGAAGGTGGGCTCGTACATCCAGTCGATCCCGGCACCGGCCGCATAAAGGGCCTGCATCTCCGCATCGAGCGCTTCGGCCGAACGCGCCGTCATCAGGCCGCCGACCTCGTAGCGGACGCGGGCGAGAATCTTGCCGCCGGAGACCAGCACCCAGCCTCCCTGCTGCTCGCTCAAGGCATTGACTGATATCGCCATCGCCTCGTCGGATGAGCCGACCGTCCAGATATTGTGCTTGTCGTGCCCGAGCGTCGAGGCGAGCGCCGTCTCCGGCGTGCGCGGTCCGGTGCCGAGCCAGAACATCCTGGAGACCTTGGCCTCGCCGGAGAACCGGTCGACAATCGAGAACTTGGTGACATTGCGCGCGGAATCCCGCTGCACGGCGCCATCCTCCACCGGCAACTCCATGGTGATGAAATCATCGTGCCAGTGAAACGGCCGCAAAAGTGCTGCGTTGACCGTGGTCCGGTTCGGCGGCGCCTCGATGCGGAAATCGTCAGCTGTGACCGTCCTGTCTATTTTCACGGTGCGCGTCGCCCATTGCGGCCAGTCGATTTCAGGGCGGACGCCAATGAATGTCGCGCCCTCGGACACAGGACGCCCGTCTGCCCATACCTTTTCGATCGACAGGCTGGCGACGTCGCTGAGAAGAACGATATCGGCGAAACGACCCGGCGCGATCGATCCGACCCAAGGCGTCAGCCGCATATGGCGCGCCGGATTGAGGGTGACGCACTGGATGGCGATCTCCGGCGCAAGGCCGTTTTCAATGGCGAGCCGGACATTGTGGTCGGTCGCACCGATTTTCAGCGTGTCCGAGGCACTACGGTCGTCGGTCACCAGAGCGATCTGCGACCAGTCCGTCAGCCCCTTGTCGATCAAGCCGCGGATGACCTCCGGCAGGGAATGCGGCCTGAGCTCGATGAAAAGGCCGTGGAGGAGTTTCTGCCAGATTTCATCGAGAAACCAGCCTTCGTGATCGGAGGCGAGACCCGCTGCGGCAAAGGCATTGATCGAGGCCATGTCGCGCAGTCCGGCACCATGGCCTTCGACCACGCCGCGCTGCTCGAAGGTCGCGCCGATCATGCCCCACAGCCGATCGTAGGAAGGATTGCCGGGATCGGATATGGACGGCCAGTCCATGACCTCGTCGAGCCCGGCGACCATCAGGCTTTCGGAAAGGAAGGCCTTCTGTTCCTCATAGCCGAACCAGCCGCCACCCCATTCATAGGCGGTCGGCGGGACGGCAGAGCCAGGCAGAGGAAAGATTTTCATCGGCGATCCGCGCCGGCGCGCTTCCAGCCAGAATTCCAGATTGCGGGCGCCGTTGACGTTGGAAAATTCGTGGCTTGCCTCGCATGTCCAGGTCACCCCATGCGGCATCACCAAAGCCGCCTCCCATTCTGGCGTCAGATGGGAGCTTTCGATATGTTTGTGTGCCTCGCCGAAGCCCGGCACGGCCGCAAGAGCCGGCTCGGAGAATCGCTCGCGCACCTCGCCTGCGTAACTGCCGGCGGGGCCGACATAGGCGATGCGGCGGCCCTTGATGACGATCTCCTGATCGTCGAGCCATGTCCTCGAATGGACATCGAGTAACCTGCCGACTCGCAACAACCTGTCGGCGGGCCGGCGTCCGAGCGCCGTCAGCACCAGATCCTGGCGCGTCAGAACCTCGTCGGACGCGTTGATCAGCAGATCATCGGGAAGAAGAGCAATACGCGAAGTGGCCATGAATGAAATGCCCGTGAGAAGCTGGAACCGCCGGACCGTAAAGACCACACGCCGATGTGTAAAGCGATGCTCCGGTCTTCGAAAATTCCTCGGACAAGAGCGTATTTGCTCAATTATTGAGCTTGCGACCCGATCGATCAAAAAATAGTATCCCTCAAATCCAGGGGGTATCATCCCGATTGCCAACGCCGTTTTTCACAGAAGGACATTGCTCATGAAGGCCAGACGTTTTGCCCGAATCCTGTCTCTTGCGTTGCTTGCCGCCGTCGGCGGCACCGCTGCGGCACAGGCGCAATCGAAGACGCTGACCATCTCCTGGTGGGGCTATAACGGCGAGAAGATGAATGCGAACATCATCACGCCCTTCAAGAAGATCTGTGGCTGCGAGATCGTGTTCGAGACCGGCAATAATGCCGACCGGCTCAACAAGCTAAAATTGCGCGATGGCAAGGGCGTCGACGTCATCTATCTCACCGACAGCTTCTCGCAGCTCGGCATCGAACAGGGACTGTTCCAGGAGGTCGATGCGTCGAAGATCCCCAACCTCGCGGATAGCTACGAGCTGGGCAAGGCGCCTCAGGGCAAATATGGCCCCGCCTATACGATCGGTCGCGTCGGCATCGTCTATGATTCCGCCAAGGTCAACCCGCCGATCACCGCCTGGGGTGACCTGTGGCGCGACGATCTGAAAAGCTCCGTCTCCTTGCCCGGAATCACTACTACGGCCGGCCCGCTGGTCGTTCTGGAAGCCGGCAAGCATGGTGGCGCAGATGCCTATGAAGACACCGACAAGGCCTTCTCGGAAATCGAGGCACTCAAGCCCAATGTCGTCAAGAACTACAATACCGGCTCGGAGCTGGTGAACCTGATATCAACAGGCGAAGTGCGCGTTGCGCTGGCCCAGGACTTTACCTTGGCATCGATGCAGGCGGCGGTTCCAACGATGACATGGGCCAAGCTTACGGACGGCGATATCGCCACGCTGAACACCGTGAACATCCCGAAGGGTTCGGAAAATGTCGAACTCGCGCATCAGTTCATCAACTTCATTCTGTCCAAGGACGTCCAACAGGCTGAAGCCGAACAAGGCGTCGATGCGCCGATCTCGACGAAGGTTAGCCTGACGCCGGACCAGGCGAAGATCTGGACCTATGGCCCGGATATGGTGGCAGGCCTCACCCGCATCGACTATGCCAAGATGAATGCCGCCAAGGCCGATTGGATCGACCGCTGGAACGAAGTCTTCGGTCAGTAAGCCGCGCGATATCCCGGCCTGATCTGAGGCCGGTTGATTGCCAGACATGGAAGCGCCGCAGATTCGAATCCGAGATGCGGCGCTCCTGATATCAGGACATGCCACGAGTTTTGAGATGAAGCATTTTGCCAGATGGGGATTGACGATGCCGGCGACGATTGCCGTCGTTGTGCTTCTCATCGTTCCCGTCGCCATTACCATCGCGGCGACGTTTGCAGAGCCGAAGGGCATATTTGCGCCCTATGTGACATTCTTCAGCAGCGGCTTTCGCCGGGCGGTTCTTTATCGGACGCTGGAGGTCGCCCTGGTCACGACGGCGATTTCGCTGACCGTCGGTTTCATCACCGCCTATGTGATCGCGCAGATGCCCGGTCGCGCAAAGAGCATCATGATCATCGCAGCGGTCTTTCCGCTGCTGACAGGTGTCGTCGTCCGATCCTTCGCATGGCTGATCATTCTCGGAAAGAATGGCATTCTGAACGCCATGCTGATCTCGACCGGCATCCTCAGTGAACCGCTTTCGATGCTCTATACCGAAGGTTCGGTGATCGTTGCCATGGTCTATCTCTTCGTCCCCCTGATGATCCTGACACTCGTGGGAGTGCTCGAAGGCATCCCGCGCGATCTGATCGATGCCGCCGCCTCGCTCGGCGCGAAACCGCTGATGACATTCTTTCAGGTGATCCTGCCGCTCGCGACACCCGGCCTCATCGTCGGCGCGGTCCTCGTCTTCACCGGCAGCTTCACCTCCTATGCGACACCGCAACTGCTCGGCGGAGAAAAACAGATGATGATGGGGACCTTCCTCTACCAGCGCGCCATGGTGACTTTCGATTGGGTCGGTGCATCGACGATCGCCGCCATCATGGTGGTGCTGACGCTCGGCGTCGTCCTGATCATGAGCCGCATCGCACGCCGGCTCAATCCGATGGCGGTGTGATGGAGAGGCGCATTCACCCGATCCTCGCCGCCTTCGCGGCCTGCGTTTTCTTCTTCCTGCTCGCACCGCTGGTCATCATCATCGGTGCAGCCGTCAGCGACACGACCTATCTGACCTTCCCGCCGCAGGGTCTGACATTGCGGTGGTTCGTCAATATCTTCCAGATCGAGGCCTTCCGCACGACCGCGATCACCAGCCTGCAGGTCGCCTTTCTCGGCACGGCGCTGTCCCTGCTGATCGGCGTCCCGGCGGCCTATGCGATCAACCGCTATCGGGTGGAATTGCCGCGCTGGCTTTCCACCATTTTTGTGCTGCCGATCCTGGTGCCGGAAATCGTCTTCGGATTCTCGCTGATGAAATCTGTGACCATCGGCCTCGGGCTGCCGATTTTCATCAGCCTGCTGGTCGGCCATGCGCTGCTGATCCTGCCCTATTCGGTGCGTGTCGTCGGCGCCAGCCTGGCGGCCTTCGATTTTTCCGTCGAGGAGGCGGCGATCAGCCTGGGTTGCCCGCCGCTGAAAACCTTCCTGACCGTGGTCCTGCCGAACATCCGCGCCGGGGTCATTGCCGCCTTTATCCTCGCCTTCATCACCTCGATCAACGACGTGTCGGTTTCGGTCTTCCTGACCGGGCCGGGCATCTCGACGCTGCCGATCCAGATCCTCGCGCATATGGAACAGTTCTTCGATCCGACAATCGCGTCGGTATCGGTACTGCTGATGTTCGTGACAGTCGGCGTCATGGCCGTCGTCGAGGCCACGCTCGGCCTCACCTTCCTGACAAAGTAGAACGCTCTTGACCGTATCCCTCACCATCGATTCCATCTCCGCCCATTACGGCAGCACGCAGGTGCTCAAGGACCTGTCGATCTCAATCATGGCCGGAGAACTGGTCTCCTTGCTCGGCTCCAGCGGCTGCGGCAAGACGACGACATTGCGCCTCGTGGCCGGTTTTCTGCAGCCGAGCAGCGGTAGCATCAAGCTCGGTGAGCGCGACCTGACCGGCCTTCCCGCACATGCGCGCGACATCGGTCTGGTCTTTCAGAACTACGCGCTTTTTCCTCACCTGAGCGTGCAGGACAATGTCGCCTTCGGCCTGAGGCAGCGTCGTATTCCCCTGCCGGAACGGACGAAAAAAACGATGGCCATGCTGGAGCGTGTCGGTCTTGCCGCCCTCGCCGACCGCCTGCCGTCGGCTCTGTCAGGCGGCCAGAAACAGCGTGTGGCTCTCGCCCGGGCCCTGGTCATCGAGCCGCCGCTTCTGATGTTCGACGAGCCGCTTTCCAACCTGGATGCAAAGCTCAGGATCGACATGCGCGTCGAGATCAGGCAGCTCCAGCGCGCCAACGGCACGACCTCGCTTTACGTCACCCACGACCAGGAAGAGGCATTCTCGATCTCCGACAGGGTGGCGATCATGAATGCGGGGCGCATCATGCAACTCGACGCGCCTGAGGTGCTGTATCGCCAGCCGGCCAACGCCTTTGTCGCCCGATTTGTGGGCTTCGAGAACCTGATCCGTATGAAGGTGGCTGAGCGCAACGGCGCGCTTGTGGTGGCGGAGACGACCGGTGGAGCCCGCCTGCAGCTGTCGCAGGAAACATTCGGGCCGATCAAGGACGACTTCGTGCTGGCTTGCCGCGCAGACGGACTTGCCGTCAGCCGTGACGGTGATGGCATCGCGGCCGTGCTCGGCACGCGCACCTATCTCGGCCGGGCCTATCAGTACAAATGCATGACATCAGCGGGAGAGATCACCGCCAATGGGGCGCTGTCCGATCCGCTGGAAACGGGGGCGTCCGCCGTGCTGACGCCTGTAGCAGAGCAATGCTGCATTCTCGATCCGGAAGATTGAAACGCTGAGGAGAGACGATGACTAGTGCCACGGACCAAGATATCGATGCCGTTCTTGCCCATGTGGACCAAAGCCTCGATGGCAGCCTGGCGCGGCTTTTCGAGCTGATCCGCATTCCGAGCGTCTCGACCGACCCGGCCTATCGCGATCACTGCCGCACTGCTGCCGAATGGCTGAGCCGGGATCTGGCTGCCATCGGCTTCGAAGCATCGGTGCGCAAAACGACCGGCCATCCGATGGTCGTCGCCCATGAAAAGGCGGCATCCGGACCGCATCTGCTGTTTTACGGCCATTACGATGTCCAACCGGTCGATCCGCTGGCGCTGTGGACGAGCGATCCGTTCGAGCCGCGCATGGAAGCCTTGCCGAACGGCGACACCGCGATCGTGGCGCGCGGCGCGTCCGACGACAAGGGACAGCTGATGACCTTCGTCGAAGCCTGCCGCGCCTGGAAGAGCGTCACCGGAAAACTGCCGGTGCAGGTGAGCGTGCTGTTCGAAGGCGAGGAAGAGGCCGGCAGCCCGAGCCTCGCGCCCTTTCTGGATGCCACGGCAGACGAGTTGAAGGCCGATGCGGTTTTCGTCTGCGACACGGATATGTGGGATCGCGAAACGCCCGCCGTCACGACGATGCTGCGCGGTATCTTCAGCACGGAAATCGAAGTCACCTGCGCCGATCAAGACCTGCATTCCGGCATGTTCGGCAATGCCGCGCGCAATCCGCTGCAGGTGCTGTCAGACGTCGTTTCAAGCCTGCGGCGCGCCGATGGCGGCGTCGCGGTCGAGGGTTTTTATGATGGCGTGAAAGAGCTTCCCGACGCCATCAAGGCGCGGTGGAAAAGGTTGCCCTTCGATGAGGAGGCCTTTCTCGGCGACATCGGCCTGAGAGATCCGGCCGGCGAGGCAGGCCGTTCCGTCCTCGAACAGATCTGGGCGCGGCCGAGCTGCGAGATCAATGGCATGAATGGCGGCTATACAGGCGAAGGCTTCAAGACGGTCATTCCGGCGAAGGCAAGCGCCAAGATTTCGTTTCGCCTAGTGGAAGGACAGGATCCCGAGGCGATCCGCGATGCCTTCCAGCGGCACGTGCGCGAGCGAATCCCAGGGGATTGTTCGGTCAGCTTCAAGGATTACGGGCTTTCGCCGGCAACCGTGATGCCGATCGACAGTCCGTTTCTCACCAGGACGCTTCAGGCGCTTTCGACAGAATGGCAATGCGAAGCCGCCCTTGCCGGCACGGGCGGCTCGATCCCCATCATCGGCGAATTCAAACGCCGGCTCGGATGCGATGCTCTCCTGGTCGGCTTCGCCCGCTTCGACAACCGCGTTCACAGCCCGAACGAAAAATACGATCTCTCCAGCTTCCATAAAGGCATACGATCCTGGGTTCGCATCCTGGCGGCCCTCGCCGACTGACGCGGGTGTACCGCGCCGCTTTTCGAGAGCCGCAAAGGACGCTGTAACACTTTGAATTGCTGCATTATGCCGTAGGCTATGGTGCAGCAAGCGCCCCATATTACCATCGATACCGAGGCAGCAGAGACCACCGATGACGATAACCGCTCCCCGCGATTTCCTGAAAGGCCTTTTCGACGCGGCGGTTCGCGCCGCCGATCCGCTGACCGGCATCAAGGCGCATCTGCCTGAAAGGCCGAAGGGAAGGACCGTGGTGATCGGCGCCGGCAAGGGCGCGGCGCAGATGGCGCGGGCGCTCGAAAGCGTCTGGGACGGACCGCTCGAAGGTGTGGTGGTCACCCGTTACGGCTATGGCTGCGAGACACGCGGCATCGAGATCCTCGAGGCCGCCCATCCGGTGCCCGATGCTGCCGGGCTTGCCGCCGCAAAGCGGCTGACGGAGACGGTGAACGGGCTGACGGAAGACGATCTGGTGATCGCGCTGATCTGCGGCGGCGGCTCGGCGCTGCTGCCCGCCCCGCCGGACGGGCTGACCCTTGAAGACGAGATTGCGCTCAACGAAATGCTGCTTGCCTCGGGCGCGCCGATTTCGGCGATGAATGTCGTGCGCAAGCATCTCTCCACCATCAAGGGCGGCAGACTTGCGGCAGCGACCAAAGCAAGGGTCATCAGCCTGATCGTCTCCGACATTCCCGGCGACAACCCGGCCCATGTCGCCTCCGGGCCGACAGTGCCTGATGGTTCGACACGGCAGGATGCGCTCGAGATCATCAGACAATACGGATTGCAGCTGCCGCAGGCCGCACTCGACCATCTGAACTCGCCGAAAGCCGATGCACCGCGGCCGGACGATCCGGTGTTTTTGCGGCACGCGCATCACATCATCGCCTCCGCCGGCGTTTCGCTGGAGGCGGCTGCTGCCCTGGCGAAGTCGCAGGGGATCGAGCCGGCGATCCTTTCCGATGCGATCGAGGGAGAATCGCGCGACGTGGCGCTGGTGCATGCGGCGATCGCCCGCGAGGTGTTGGGCCGAAACAGGCCGTTTTCCAAGCCGGTCGTCATCCTTTCCGGCGGCGAGACGACGGTGACGCTGAGAGCCAGGGGGGGCAAGGGCGGACGCAACGGCGAATTCGCGCTCGCCATGGCGCTTGCGATCGACGGACAGGAGGGCATTCATGTCCTCGCCGCCGATACGGACGGGATCGACGGCTCGCAGGATAATGCCGGTGCCTTTGCCGATGGCGGCACGGTGAGGCGCCTGCGCGCCGCCGGGCTCGATCCGCGCCGGCTGCTCGACGGCAATGACAGCTATTCGGGCTTTGCCGCCACCGGCGATCTCTTCGAAACCGGCCCGACCGGAACCAATGTCAACGATTTCAGGGCGATCCTGATCCGTTAGAGCAATTTCAGGAAAAGTGCGAAGCGGTTTTCCGTCCGGAATTGCGTAAAACAAGAGCAGCCGACCGCTACGCGCGGCGCTGGCGGATCAGGTCTCGATCCGCCCCTGCCCGACCAGCCACCCCACGGATTCCTGCACCGCCTGCAGGGACGTGTATCTCGGAGTGTAACCGAGCAGGCGTCCGGCTTTTGCGATCGAACAATTCGGGCTGCGAGCAATATGTTCCCAGGTCGCCTTCGCATCCTCAGCCGTCTGACTTTCGGCCCAAGCGTCGAATGGGGCGAAGCTGAGCTTCGGCTCGTGCCCGAACCAGCGAGACATGGATTCGGCATACCCGCGAAGGGTCAATGCCTGCTCCGAAACCGCGTGGAAACTTTCGCCGGTCGACGCATTCCAGTTGGCGATCGCATCCATGAACATCGCCGCCACGTCATCGGCATGGACGTGATGAATGGTCTCCAGGCCGAAATGGGGCAGCGCCAGGGTCTCTCCGCGGGCAAGGGTTGAAAAGACCTGCAGGTTGAAATTGCCGGCCGGATTGAGCGGCGTCCAGCCGGGACCGACAATGTGTCCGGGATGGATGATGGTTGCCGGAAATCCGCGAAGCCTTGCCTGCTGCAGCAGATAGGTTTCGATTGCCGCCTTCTGCGTCCCATAGTCGCCGAAGGGAAATTTCGGCGTCTCCTCCAGCGTCGGTACGACCGTCGAATGGCCATGCGTCCAGATCGTGCCGGTATGCAGAAAGTGACCGACATGCCCCGACAGCGCCGTCACCAGATGCTCGGCACTTTCCAGCGAGAAGCAGATCATGTCGATGACGATGTCGGCTTTCACTGCACGCACGGCCGGGCCGAAATCACCCGTCTGCTCCATGGCTGCCCGATCCATCTGACGCTGATCGACGGCAGCCCAGGCGTGGTTTGCCGTATAGGGCTTTGCCGTGCCGCGGCTGACCGTGACGACGTCGTGACCGGCTTCCACCAGACGGGGAACGAGATAGGTTCCGACATGGCCCGTTGCTCCGATTACCAAAACCCGCATCATCGTTCCTCCCTTGGCATTTCCGTGTTGAATATGCTGCGCTTAGGTGATCCTGCAAGCAGACTTTTCGTGATCAAGGGGCTGGACCAGGCCCGCTATCGATTCTTGAAAACAAGACAGGTGCCGCCGTGTTTGCGGACCTGGTTGCAGAGGTCGTTGGCTTCCATGCGCGTCTGCCGGCCGATGCGGGCAGCATAACGCGGCCGAAAACCAAAGCTGCGATCGCGCTGGCGCAAGATCAGCGGCTGCTCCGCATTCAGCGGCGCGGGCAGATCCTGCACGGCATCGAGAAACATGCGCCGGGCCACCGCGACATTCGCATTCGCCGCAAGCTGGACGCCCCAGGGCGCCCATTCACCCTCCTGACGCCAGGGCGTGTCCTTCAACGTCCGTCTCTCCGCAAGCGCCACGCAACCATCGAGGAAGGACTTGTCCTTGTCGAGCGGGGCGGCCGCATCTTCCGGTGGGTTATCCTTCCATTCGTCGACTGTATGCGCGGTGATCGCCATGACGTAGCCGCGCGTCTCGTAAGGTAATCTGCCTGACGCAAGGTAAGTAGCAAGGCCGTTTTCACCGGCATTATAGGCGGCGGCGGCAAGGCCGAGATTGCCGAAACGATTGCGCAATTCGTCGAGATACTGCGCCGATTTCCGCAGCGCTTCCAACACCTGGTAGCTGTCTTGGAGACCGCGCAGTTTCGCCGTTCCGGGCATGAACTGCGCGATCCCCTGGGCTCCCTTGAAGCTGACTGCATCGGGGCGAAAGGTGCTTTCCCGCCAGATGAGACGGGCGAAATAATCCGCTGGCAATTGATTGGCGTGGGCGAAATGCTCGATCGCAATGCAAAGGTCTCGATTGAAACTATCCTTGCGGATGCAAAGCGTCTCACCCGATGCCGAAGGCCCCGAATACAAACAGGCCGGAGGCCCGGCGCTTCCTTCCGGCTGGGCCTTTATCGTGTCCGCTTGGGAAAACAGAAGACCGAGCGAAAGCATGGCCTTCACCGATCTCCTCCCCATGTCGGACTGACGTTTCCGGCCTATCATCGGATCTCAGCAGGTTCGAACTTCCATCTCGACGCTCGATTCTAGATACCATCGATCAAGGCGCGACGCCTCCCCCATTTCCATATCTGCACCCGAATTGGCGCAAGGAACGGTCACAGGTTTCTAATTTCGCCATGGATTTTGGAACAAACATATTCGACCTGCCATGGTCGTAGCGTCATCCTGTTTGCCAGGAAATCCCGAGCAAACGAGGATACGCAGATGATTGATCTCCACTACTGGCCGACGCCGAACGGCAAGAAAGTTTCGATCTTCCTGGAGGAAACGGGTACGCCCTATCGGCTGGTGCCGGTCAATATCGGCCGGGGCGACCAGTTCAAGCCTGATTATCTCAGACTTAACCCCAATCACCGCATGCCTGCCATCGTCGATCACGAGCCTGCCGATGGCGGCGGTCCGTTGAGCGTCTTCGAATCCGGCGCGATCCTCTTCTACCTCGCCGAGAAGACCGGCAAATTCTGGCCACAGGATCTGCGCAGCAAATACGAGGTCACGCAATGGGTGATCTGGCAGATGGCGAACCAGGGGCCGAAACTCGGCGAGGCCGGTCATTTCCGTCGCCTTGGCGATCGCGAAGGCGATCAGTCCTATGCGGTGCGGCGCTTCACCGACGAAGCCAACCGACTTTACGGCGTTCTCAACATGCGGCTTCGCGACCGGCGCTATCTGGCCGGTGACAAATTCACCATCGGCGACATCGTCAGCTATCCCTGGACCGTCAACTGGCAAGCACAGGGTCAGGACATCGACGAGTTCAAGCATTTCAAGCGATGGTTCGAGGAGGTTGGCGCAAGGCCCGGCGTCCAGCGCGGTCTTGCGGTCGGCGCCGATCTCGGCACCGACAACAGCAAGCTCTCCGAAGAGGAACAGGCGCGCATCCGCAAGATCCTCTACAACCAACGCGCCCTTCCCGTTCCGGATTGAGCACCGGCCCGGCCAAGGAAACTCGCTTCTTCGAGCTTCGCCTTGTTCAGGCTTTTAACGGACCTGCCTTGGCGGTCGCAAAAGCTCTTGCACCTGCATCGCGACCAAGGATAACCATATAGTGACAACCGAGCCGGCAGTCAGCCCGAGGCCGGTTCCGGTTTCGCGGCGTTGCAAATCACCTGCCCGAGGGGCCAGGCGGCTTGGGTGGCAGGCGTTGCGACTTGGGGTGTGACAAGCAATGGCAAGACCTGTAATCGGCATCATCGGGAACGCCCGCATCATCGAAAGCCGCTTCTCGACCCAGCTTGTCGGAGAAAACAATTTGCGGGCCGTGGCCGATGTCGCCGAAGCGTTGCCGCTGATGTTTGCCGGCAATCCTAAACTGGCCGATATCGCGGATCTACTGGCTGTCGTCGACGGCATTCTGCTGACGGGTGCCAGAGCCAATGTCCATCCCAGCCGATTCAACATGGTGCCGGATCCCAAGCATGAGCCTTATGATGAGGATCGTGACGGGCTGGCGCTGCCTTTGATCGAAGCCTGTGTTGCGCAAGGCGTTCCTATTTTCGGCATATGTCGCGGTTTTCAGGAAATGAATGTCGCCGCCGGGGGCTCGCTACATCCCGAAATCCGGGAATTGCCCGGACGCATGAATCACCGAATGCCGCGCCTTGAGACCGGCGAGATCCATCCCGACCCCGCCATCGTTTTCGGCGATCGTCACGACGTTCGACTTATAGAGGACGGGATGTTTGCACGCATCCTCGGTCGGGAGACGATCCGGGTGAACTCCCTGCATGGGCAGGGCATCCTCGACCTAGGCGAAAGAGTCGTTGCCGAAGGCATCGCCGAGGACGGGACGATCGAGGCGATACGGTTCAAGGACGCGCCGGGATTTGCGCTCGGTGTGCAATGGCATGCCGAATACGATCCGCAAACCAACCCTGTTAATCGTGCGCTGTTTCAGGCATTCGGCGATGCGGTGAGAGCCCATAAAGCCATCGCTTAGTCTGATCAGTAAAAAGCCGCCGCGAAGTGCTTTCGCGGCGGCTTAGGGGGCTTGAAAGCAGTAGTCAGGCCGTCGGCTGCCTGGTCTTCCTGAGATAGGGCAGAACCGTATCGAACGAGCCGAAACGCGTGATCGCGTCTTCGTTGGAAACCGCGGCGGTGATGATGACGTCCTCGCCCTGGTTCCAGTTCGCCGGTGTGGCTACCTGGTGCTTGGCCGTCAGCTGGATGGAATCGATGGCGCGCAGGATCTCGTTGAAATTGCGGCCCGTCGTCATCGGATAGGTCAGGATCAGCTTGATCTTCTTATCGGGACCGATGATGAAGACCGAACGCACGGTGGCGTTGTCGGCAGGCGTGCGGCCTTCCGAGCTCTCGCCGGCGCCGGCCGGTAGCATGTCGTAGAGCTTGGCGACCTTGAGGTCCTTGTCACCGATCAAGGGATATTCAACGTCGAAACCGGTGGCGGTCTTGATGTCGTTCTTCCACTTGGCATGGCTTTCCACCGGATCGACGGAGATGCCGATGACCTTGGCGCCACGCTTGGAAAATTCCCCGGCCAGGCCGGCCATGGCGCCGAGCTCGGTCGTGCAAACCGGCGTGAAATTCTTCGGATGCGAGAACAGGACGGCCCAGCCGTTGCCGATCCACTCATGGAAGCTGATCGGTCCCTGGGTGGTGTCGGCGGTAAAATCGGGGGCAATATCGTTGATGCGTAAGCTCATGGTCGGCCCTCCAAAGCCTTGTGTTCAATGTTGTTTATCTCAAATCGAGGCCATGGGATCCGTGCGCCGGAAGCGGTAGCGAGATTGCGGTCAACAGGATCGCACCGGCCGAAGGTAAAAACTTCCCATTCCAGGATTTTAAGTAAGTTATATACCACGATCACCGAAGGCATGCTCTTTCGATTTCCGGCCTGCTCCGGCATTATTTTTCCGGCAAGTGCGTGCGATGAAGAGACCGACGGTTTTCCATCGGTCCCCGTTCAAAACCGCAGGAGAACCGCCGCCGCTTGCTCAGGCGGCCTGGACGGATTTGATCCTGTCGATGCCACCGACAACAGGCGCGAAATCGTCCCACACGCCCTGGGCGCCCTTCTGCCATTCCTCGAAGGCTTCCGGCTTCAAGAGCTTTCCGCCGTTGGCAAGTGCGGTCTCGACGGATTTGGATTCGTCATCGACGATCAGCTGGTTGAAATAGGTGGCCCCTTCGCTGGAAGCCTGCTGGAACACCGCCTTCTGCTCGTCATTGAGGCCGGCCCAGAAGGTCGAGGCATAATAGATGACGCCGGATGCCCAGATGTGGCCGGTCTCGGTCATATCGGGCACGACCTCATAGAGCTTGAAGCCGGCATAGGCCGACTTGGTCAGGTCCATCGCGTCGGCGACGCCGGTTGCGAGCGCATTATAAGTCTCGGTGATCGGAATGCCGATCGGCGTCGTGCCGAATGCGCTCCAGAGCTTGGTGTGCAGCGGGCTCTGGATGACACGGATGCGCTTGCCCTTGAGCTGCTCCGGCCGCGCCACCGGTTCCTTGGTCAGGAGATGGCGGGCGCCGTAATTGATGAAATCGCCGACGACGAAATTCTGCGCCTGCAGTTTCTGCTTGAGATCGGCGCCGACATCGCCGGCGACGGTCCTGCGGACATGGTCGGCATCGCGGAAGAGGAAGGGCAGATCGAGGATCTGCAGTTCCGGCGCCCAGCCGGAGAGCGACGAGACCGTCGAGAGGCTGGCCTGGATGGAGCCGAGGCGCACGCCTTCGGCCACTTCCTTCTCGCCGCCGAGCGCGCCGTTCCTGACGATATTGAACTTGAACTGGCCGGGAAGTTTCGCTTCGACCAGTTCGCCGATCTTCACCCAGATCTTCGTTTCCGGCTTGTCGTCACCGAGCAGCGAGGCGATCGTGATCGTCGTCGTGCGGGCGGCGGCCGTGCGGACGAAGGCGGGCGCTGCAAGCGCCGTTCCAGCGAGAGCTGCGGTCTTCAGGAAATTACGTCGGTTGAAATTGTCCATGGGGTTGTCCTGTTTACGAGAAGATGATGGCCCAGGCGCAGAGGATTGCGAGCGAGACCAGGAGAGCGAGCAGATAGGGAACGACCGCCCGAAAGAGCTCTGAGGCGGGAATGCGCGTGACGCCGCTGACGACGAAGATCAGCATGCCGAGCGGCGGTGTCAGTCCGTGGATCATCAGGTTGACGACGATGATCACGCCGAACTGAATGGGATCGATGCCGGCGGCAACCGCTGCCGGCAGCAGGATGGGGCCGAAGAGCAGGATCGCGGCGCCGATATCGAGAACGAGGCCGATCACCAGCAGGATGACGTTCGACAGCAGGATGACCGCAAGCGCACTGCCGCCGAGCACTGTCGTCAGGTGCGAGATCAGTCCCGACACGTCATCGACCGCCAGCAAAAAGGCAAAGGGGCCGGCCGTGCCGATGAGAAGGCCGATCGCCGCCGCTTCGACTGCTGCTTGGCGGAAGGCGGCATAGAACGAGAGAATGCCGAGGCGCGCACCGATGCCGAGCAGCAGCGTGTAGAAAGCAGCAAGAGCGGCGGCTTCCGTGGTCGTGACGATGCCGATGCGGATGCCGACGACGACGATGACGCCGAGCCCGAAAGCTGGGATCGCCTGGACCGCCGATTGCCAGCGCTGTCTCGCGTTTGCGCGCGGCAAGGGCACTTGCTCACGTACGGTCAGATGGATGGCGACCGCCAGGCATATGGCCATCAGGCCGCCGGCAAAGAAGCCGCCGAAGAGCAGCGAGCCGACGGAAAGATTGGTGGCGGTCGCAAGGATGAGAAATGCGATCGACGGCGGGATGACATTGTCGAGAACTGATGTCGAGGCGATGATTGCCGCCGCCTGCGCCGGAGGGTAGCCGTGTTTGACCAGCTCGGGCTGGAAGGTCGAGGCGCCGAAGGCGGCATTTGCGACGGACGAGCCGGAGGCGCCGGAAAAGAGGACGCTGGTCAACAGCGTCGTCTGCGCCAGCCCGGCCCTACGATGACCGACCATGGCGGCGGCAAAGCGCACGAGCTGGTTGGCGACTCCGGAGGCCGTCAGCAGGCCGCCGGCGAGCAGGAAGAAGGGAATGGCGAGCAGCAGGAATTTCGATATGCCGGTGACGGTCGCGGAAACGATCGCCGGCTCGGGCAGGCTGCTGCCGAAGGCGATGACGACATAGGCTGCGGCAAGAAAGGCGTGCGGCAGCGGCGCAGCAAGCACGAGCCCGACCGCGGCGATCAGTCCGAGGAAGATACTCGGCGGCCAGTCGAGATCGAGCGAGACATGCGGGATGCCGGCATAGAGCGCGACACCGACGGCAAGCGAGAGCAAAACCGGCAGGATCTTGCCTTCGGCGATGCGCTGCAGCAGCAGCACGACGAGGATCAGCGCGCCACTGGTGCCGAGGAAGCCGAAGCGGATCCATTCCGGCACACCGAGCGTCGGCGACACGCCGCCAAGCATCGTCATGATCTCGCTGCCGCCGAAGCTCAGAATCAGCGCCGAAAGCACGGTGAAGACGTCGGCGCCGATCGGCGTGACCTTCTGCAGGCTTTCCGGCAGCATTTTGACGAAGACGTCGAGGCGCATGGCAAGCGCGCTGTTGAGGCTGAGCGGCGCGCCGAGCGCAATCAGGCCTACATGCAGCCAGATGCCGAGATCCTCGGCACCGATGAAGCCGGCGCTGAAGAAATAGCGCAGGCAGACTGTGACGAGGACCATGAAGAGCAGCACGGCGAGAACGACTGCCGCGGCAATGCCGAGAACTGCTTCGACCAGCCTCAGCGCGCGTGCCGCCATGCGGTCATCCGGAGTAGTCGGTTCAATCGGATGAATTTCGCCGGTAGCCACTGAACTTACCTTCCGCCATGAGGATCCGGCGTTCTGACAATCAAAAGATCGCGATCGACGAGTATCGACCAAGTGTCATTGCGCGCCTTCGAGACTCCCTGCTGAGACCGAACCGCGGCTGCACCTTTTCGCTGAAACAACAGACTTCCTCAAGCAGCCGCATGCAGGAAAAGACAACAGATCGACGTCAGCCGTTGATCGGATTAGAATGTATGCGAGACTATAACTGCGCCCAAAAGCGGCATTTTGATTATTTTTTGCGCACATGCATTTATGCACACTTTTAAGGCGGGCGCGCTTGCCAAAATTGTTGCAGTGCGTCATGAGTATAGCAATGACGCATCTCGATCTGACAATTCTGGTGATCGACGAAAATGCCATTCGCGCCTCCATCATCGAAGAAGGCCTGCGCGAGGCAGGGCATGTGCGCGTCACCGTGGTCCACGAGGTCAACGGCATCGCGCGAATCATTGAAACGCTGATGCCCGACGTGATCATCATCGATATCGAGAATCCCAACCGCGACATGATGGAGCATCTGTTCCAGCTGACGCGCACCGTCAGCCGCCCGATCGCGATGTTCGTCGATCGCTCCGACACGGCCTCGATCGAGGCAGCTGTCGATGCCGGCGTCTCGGCCTATATCGTCGATGGATTGAAGAAGGAACGCGTCAAGCCGATCCTCGACATGGCCGTCAGCCGCTTCAATGCCTTCAACCGGCTGCGGCGGGAGCTTGCCGATGCCCGCTCCGCGCTGGAGGAACGCAAGCTGGTCGAGCGCGCCAAGGGCATATTGATGAAGATGCGCGGCCTGTCGGAGGAAGAGGCTTTCGCCCTGTTGCGCCAGACAGCGATGAACGAAAAGAAGAAGATGTCGGAAATCGCCCAGAGCGTCGTCACTGCCGCAGGGCTGTTGATGTAATGGCCGACCTGATGAATTTCCGGAGGAAACCGGAGTGGATATGATGACTACGACCTCCAACTCCGGCGGCGAGCTGCCCTCGCCCGTGCGGGTGAACAACGAAGGACCGAAAGTGCTGCGGGCCGGTTTCATTCCGCTCGTCGATGCATCGGTGCTGATTGCGGCGGCGGAATTCGGCTTCGCGCGGAAGGAAGGCCTGACGCTCGATCTCGTCAAGGACGTCTCTTGGGCGAATGTGCGCGACCGCCTGGCATTCCGCCAGTTCGACATTGCCCACATGCTGTCGCCGATGCCCGTCGCCTCCATGCTTGGCCTCGGCTCCAATCCCTCGCCGACCATCACGCCATTTTCGCTGGGGCGTGGTGGCAACGCCATCACGCTGTCGACGCGGCTCTTCGACAGGATGCGGGATGACGTGGGATTGCAGGAAACGGCAAGCGCGCTCGACAATGCCCGCGCCCTGGCAAAAACATTGGCGGCAATGAAGGCCCGCGGCGAGCCGCTGCCGACTTTCGCGGTCACCTACCCCTTCTCCTCGCACAATTACGAATTCCGCTACTGGCTGGCAGCCGGCGGCATCGATCCCGACAAGGATGTCAAGCTCGTGGTCGTGCCGCCGCCCATGACTTCGGATGCGCTGGCAGCCGGTGCGATCGACGGTTTCTGCGTCGGCGCGCCGTGGAACATGGTCGCTTCGGAGCGCGGCGTCGGCCGCATCGTCGCCGCCAAACAGGATATCTGGCCGTCGGCACCGGAAAAGGTGATCGGCATGCGGCCGGACTGGGCGGAAAGCCATCCGGAAACCGTTTCCCGGCTGATCGTGGCGCTCGACGCGGCAGCCCAGTGGTGCGACCGGCCGGAAAATCACGATGCACTGGCGGCAGCTCTTGCCGACCCGCGCTATATCGCTGCCCCCGTCGAGATCATTCGCCGTGTACTCGCCGGCGAATTCAGCCTCGACGCAAAGGGCAACCGCCGCATCGTCACCGATTATTTCATGTTCCATTCCGGCTTCGCCAATTATCCCCGGCCAAGCCAGGCGCTTTGGATCTACAGCCAGATGATCCGCTGGGGACAGGCCGAAATCAGCCTCAACATGGCAAGGGCCGCAGCATCCGCTTACCGCCCGGATCTCTATCGCGCGGCTCTCGGTGACGACAACGCACCTGAAGATGCCGATATCCGCATCGAGGGCAGTGACGAGGGCGACCGTTTCATGGACGGCCACATCTTCGACCCGGCGAGACTGCCGGACTATGTCGCAGGTTTTGCCGTCAAAAGCACCCTCGCCTTCGTTTCCGACGACGAGGTCTAACCGATGCCGGCCTGCACAAAACGCCAGCAAGCATCTGCCCGCCTCACGACAAGCGCACAAAATATTGGCATGAGCGAGTGGCGGCCCGAAAAACAAGCAGGCGGCGTGTTTCGTAAAATATCATTTGTATTCAGTGAATTAAACGTAGATCACAAAACTGGCACGCAGTTTGCATGGTCTCTAAAGCACCGGTCAATGACGATCAGCGCAGAGTGAGTGCGCGATAGACGCTCACGGAAGACACAGAGATTGCTCTTCGGATTGAAGAGGTAGGTTTTAGCTTGAACAATCCGGCCGACGGATTGCCTCCAGGCAACCGGGCCAGAAGGCCCAAGAATTCGGCGTCCAACGGCGGGCGCCACCAGCAAAGCCGCTGATCAGGATATTTCGCGCGCCTCGGGTATGCGCGTCCTGACCAGCGGCTTTTTGTTTTAACCCTCAGCGATGGATCGGCACGACCTTGTCGGGCCTCGGAGAAGTTATGTCTGTCATCGAGAAATCACAGCCAATGTCCGCAGGCGAACCAGCCAAGGCATTGTGGATCTCCACTGTAGCCTTCACCCTCTGTTTTGCCGTCTGGACGATCTTCGCGATCATCGGCATTCGCATCAAGCAGGATCTCGGCCTGAACGAGGCCGAGTTCGGATTGCTGGTCGGCACCCCCGTGCTCACCGGTTCGCTGGTGCGCATCGTCCTTGGCATCTGGACGGGCCGTTACGGCGGCCGTCTCGTTTACACGCTCACCATGCTGGCCGCCGCATTGGCGACCTTTCTGCTCTCCTACGCCCAGACCTATACGCAGATGCTGATCGCCGGCCTCGGCGTCGGCCTCGCCGGCGGCTCCTTCGCGGTCGGTGTCGCCTATGTCTCGCCTTTCTTCCCGGCGGAGAAGCAGGGAACCGCGCTCGGCATCTTCGGTGCCGGCAATGTTGGCGCGGCCGTGACCAAGTTTGCCGCTCCCTTCGTGCTGCTCGCATGGGGCTGGCAGGCGGTTGCGGAAATCTGGGCCGTCGGTCTGGCGCTGATGGCAATCGTCTTCTGGTTCACCACGACCGATGATCCGGCCTTCCGTCTGCGCCGCGAACGCCGCGCTGCCTCCAAGAGTTTCGCGCAGGAATTCGCACCGCTGCAGAACGTTCAGGTCTGGCGCTTCTCGCTCTACTATTTCTTCGCCTTCGGCGGCTTTGTCGCCCTGTCGCTGTGGCTGCCGCGCTACCTCGTCGGCGTCTACGGCTTCAACCTGGAAACCGCCGGCATGGTCGCGGCCGCCTACTCCATCCCAGGCAGCATCTTCCGCGCCTTCGGCGGCGTACTATCGGACAAGAAGGGCGCGCGCAGCGTGATGTATATGATGCTTGCCGTGTCGGCCGTGGCCACCCTCATCCTTTCGCTGCCGGCTGCTTCTGGGTCCGGGACGGGTCCGGCGTTCGGCATCACCCCCGTCATCTTCATCGTCGTCATCTTCGTGCTCGGCTTCTTCATGAGCCTCGGCAAGGCTGCCGTCTACAAGCACATTCCGGCCTATTACCCCGAAAACGTCGGCGCAGTCGGCGGCGTCGTCGGGATGATGGGCGGCCTTGGCGGTTTCATCCTTCCGATTGCCTTTGGGCTCCTCAAGGACATGACCGGCCTTTGGTCCAGCTGTTTCCTGCTGCTCTTTGCGATCGTCGTCATCTCTCTCATCTGGATGCACCTGTCCGTCAAGCAACTGTCGCGCCAAGGGCACTCGGCGCCCGTGGCTGCAACCTGATCTAAGGACCTGGAAATATGACCGAAAAACTTGTCATCATCGGCAATGGCATGGCGCCCGGGCGCATGCTGGAGCACCTCTTCGAGCAGGCGCCGGGTCGCTATGAAGTTACGATCTTCAATGCCGAGCCGCGCGTCAATTACGACCGCATCATGCTGTCGCCGGTTCTCTCCGGAGAAAAGGACTACGAGCAGATCATCATTCACGGTGACGGCTGGTACATCAAGCACGGCATCATGCTCTACAAGGGCCACAAGATCGTCAACATCGATCGCGCCGCCAAGACCGTGACCTCCGACCACGGCGTCACCGAAAGCTACGACAAGCTGGTGATCGCAACCGGTTCCGTGCCCTTCATCATTCCCGTTCCCGGCAAGGATCTGCCCGGCGTCATCACCTATCGCGATCTCGACGACGTGCAGGCGATGCTGCTTGCCGCCCAGTCGCGCGAAAAGGCCGTCGTCATCGGCGGCGGCCTGCTTGGCCTGGAAGCAGCGGCCGGCCTTGCCCAGCGCGGCATGGACGTCACCGTGCTGCATGTCATGCCGACGCTGATGGAACGCCAGCTCGACCCGGCCGCCGGTTATCTGCTGCAGAAGGCGGTCGAGGAACGCGGCATCAAGGTCATCTGCAAGGCCAATACCAAGGCGATCGTCGGCAACGGCAAGGTCGAGGGCATCGAGCTTGACGACGGCCGCATCATCCCGGCAACGCTGGTCGTCATGGCCGTCGGCATTCGTCCGAGTGTGGGCCTGGCGAAGGACGCCGGCATTGCGGTCAATCGCGGCATCGTCGTCGATGCCGGCATGCAGACCTCGGACGGCGATATTCTCGCGCTTGGCGAATGCGCCGAGGTCGGCGGCATGGTCTATGGCCTCGTTGCGCCGCTCTATGAAATGGCCCGTATCGCCGCCTCGCATCTTTCCGGCGATCGCTCGCCCGCCTTCGTTCATGCGGATACGCCGACCAAGCTCAAGGTCACCGGCATCGAGCTTTATTCACTCGGCGATTTCGCCGATGGCGACGATCGCGAGGAGATCGTGCTGCGCGATGCCAGCGCCGGCGTCTACAAGCGCCTGGTGCTGAAGGACAATAAGATCATCGGCACCGTACTTTACGGCGAAACTGCCGATGGCGCCTGGTTCAATGACCTGAAGAAGAAGGCAACCGATATTTCGGAGATGCGCGAGACGCTGATCTTCGGACAGGCCTATCAGGGAGGGTCGCCGCTGGACCCTATGGCGGCCGTTGCAGCCTTGCCGGATGACGCGGAGATTTGTGGCTGCAACGGCGTATGCAAGGGCAAGATCACTTCGACGATTTCAGGCAAGGGGCTGACGTCACTCGACGACGTACGCGCCCACACGAAGGCATCCGCCTCGTGCGGTTCCTGCACCGGCCTCGTCGAACAACTCATGGCGCTGACGCTCGGCGACAGCTACAATCCGACTGCGGTACAGCCGATGTGCACCTGCACCGAACTCGGCCATGACGACGTTCGCCGGCTGATCAAGGCCAAGGGTCTGAAGAGCATCCCTGCCGTCATGCAGGAACTCGAATGGAAGACCTCCTGCGGCTGCGCCAAATGTCGGCCGGCGCTCAACTATTACCTGGTCTGCGACTGGCCGGACGAATATGCCGACGACTACCAGTCGCGTTTCATCAATGAACGCGTGCATGCCAACATCCAGAAGGACGGCACCTACTCCGTCGTTCCGCGCATGTGGGGCGGCGTCACCAATTCGAACGAGTTGCGCGCCATCGCCGATGTCGTCGACAAGTTCGAGATCCCGATGGTGAAGGTCACGGGCGGCCAGCGCATCGACCTGCTCGGCATCGAAAAGGAAGACCTGCCCGCCGTCTGGGCCGATCTTGGCAAGGCTGGCTTCGTCTCCGGCCAGGCTTATGCCAAGGGTCTGCGCACCGTGAAGACCTGTGTCGGCTCGGACTGGTGTCGCTTCGGCACGCAGGATTCCACCGGCCTCGGTATCCGCATCGAAAGGTTCATGTGGGGCTCCTGGACGCCGGCCAAGCTGAAGATGGCCGTCTCCGGCTGCCCGCGCAACTGCGCGGAAGCAACCTGCAAGGACATCGGCGTGATCTGCGTGGATTCCGGTTTCGAGATCCATTTCGCCGGTGCGGCCGGTCTCGACATCAAGGGCACGGAGGTCCTTGGTCTTGTCCGCACCGAGGACGAGGCGCTGGAGTATATCGTGGCCCTGACGCAGATGTACCGCGAGCAGGCCCGCTATCTCGAGCGCATCTACAAATGGGCCAAGCGCATCGGCCTGGAGGAAATCCGCCGCCAGATCATGGGCGATGCCGAAAAGCGCAAAGCCTATTACGAGCGCTTCGTCTTCTCCCAGAAATTTGCTCAGGTCGATCCCTGGTCGGAGCGTGTTTCCGGCAAGGACAAGCATGAGTTCAAGCCGATGGCCACGATCGGCTATCCGCAGGCTGCAGAATAAGGAGATGGACATGAACTGGATCGCAATCGGTGACATCTCCGACATCCCGTTGCGCGGCGCGCGCTGCGTGAAGACGCCGCAAGGCAAGATCGCCGTCTTCCGCACGGCCGAAAACGAGGTCTTCGCCATCGAGGATCACTGCCCGCACAAGGGCGGCCCGCTCTCCCAGGGCATCGTCCACGCCAAGTCAGTCACCTGCCCGCTGCACAACTGGGTTATCTCGCTGGAAACAGGCAAGGCGCTCGGCGCCGACGAAGGCGAGGTCCGGACGATACAGGTGCTGAACGAAGACGGCAGGCTGTTCATCGCCCTGGAAAGCCTGATGATGGCGGCGGAATAGATGGCGGCTGAGGTCAAGACCACCTGTCCCTATTGCGGTGTCGGCTGCGGCGTTATCGCCACGGTCGACGAGGCCGGCGCAGTCAGCGTCAAAGGAGATACGGAGCATCCGTCGAATTTCGGCCGGCTCTGCTCGAAGGGTTCAGCCCTTGCCGAAACCATCGATCTCGATGGCCGGCTTCTCCACCCCGAGATCGAAGGCGAACGGAGCGGCTGGGACGAGGCGCTTGATCTGGTCGCCCGCCGTTTTTCTGAAACGATCGCCGAACACGGGCCTGACGCCGTTGCCTTCTACGTCTCGGGCCAGTTGCTGACCGAGGATTACTATGTCGCCAACAAACTGATGAAGGGCTTCATCGGCTCCGGCAATATCGACACCAATTCAAGGCTCTGCATGTCGTCTTCCGTGGCGGGGCATCGCCGCGCCTTCGGCGCCGATACGGTGCCCGGGACCTATGAGGATATCGAACTTGCGGATCTGGTAATCCTGACCGGCTCCAACCTTGCCTGGTGTCATCCCGTCATCTACCAGCGGCTTGCCGCCGCAAAGACGGCGCGGCCAAACATGCGGATCGTCGTCATCGATCCGCGGCGGACGATGACCTGCGACATCGCCGACCTGCATCTCGCCATCCGCCCGGACGGCGACGTTGCGCTGTTCATGGGACTGCTTGCCCATCTCGCGACCAGTCCGGCAATTGACCAGAATTATATCGGCGCCCATACCGAAGGTTTCGGCGATGCTTTTGCGGCCGCCGCCGCGCTCGATATCAACGATCTCCTGGAACGGACCGGCCTGCCCGCCATGCAGATCAGGGAGTTCTTCCGCCTGTTCGAGACGACGCCTAAGGTCGTGACCTGCTACAGCCAGGGCGTCAATCAATCTTCCTCCGGCACCGACAAGGTCAATGCCATCCTCAACTGCCACCTGGCGACCGGCCGCATCGGTCGCCCCGGCATGGGACCGTTTTCGCTGACCGGCCAGCCGAACGCCATGGGCGGGCGCGAGGTCGGCGGTCTCGCCAATATGCTTGCCGCCCATATGGCGATCGAAAATGCCGAGGACCGCGACCGCGTGCAGCGCTTCTGGAACTCGCCCGTCATCGCCGCGAAGCCCGGCCTGAAGGCGGTCGACATGTTCCAAGCCGTGGCCGACGGACGTATCAAGGCGCTGTGGATCATGGCCACCAATCCCGTCGTCTCGATGCCGGATGCCGACAGCGTCGAAAGCGCGATCGCCGCCTGTCCCTTCGTCGTCGTGTCGGACATCCTCAAAGAAACGGATACGACCCGGCACGCAAATGTGCTTCTGCCCTCGCTCGGCTGGGGCGAGAAGGATGGCACCGTCACCAATTCCGAACGGCGCATTTCAAGGCAGCGGCCGTTTCTCGATCTCCCCGGCGATGCAAGGGCCGACTGGTGGCAGCTTGCGGAGGTCGGACGCCGCATGGGATTTGCCGCCGCCTTCGATTTTGATGCGCCGGCCGCAATCTTCGACGAGCACGCCGCGCTTTCCGCCTTCGAAAATAACGGCAGCCGCGACTTCGACATCGGCGCGCGCGCCGGCATGAGCGGCGGGGCTTATGACGAACTGTCGCCCTTCCAGTGGCCGCAGGCGACAGGGACAGAACCGAGCATCACCCGTTTCTTCGCCGAGGGCGGTTTCTTCCATCCCGATCGCAAGGCGCGCTTCGTCGCGGTCAAACCGCCCGCAACCGATCGCACCAATGCCGAGTACCGCTTCACGCTGAATACCGGGCGCATCCGCGACCAGTGGCACACGATGACGCGAACCGGAAAGAGCGCGCGGCTTTCCGCCCATATCGCCGAACCCTTTGCCGAGATCCATCCGCGCGACGCGATCGAGACCGGTATATCAAGCGCGGGCCTCGTCGAGATCGACAGCCCCCACGGCAAGGCAATCGTCAGGGCGCTGGTGACCGATCGCCAGGCGCGCGGCGGCATCTTTGCGCCGATGCACTGGAACGACCAGTTCGCCGCAAGAGCGCGAATCGACGCCGTCGTCGCGCCGATAACCGACCCCGTATCCGGTCAGCCGGCATCGAAGAACATTGCCGTCGCCGTCCGGCCCTTCCGCGCCACCCACTACGGTTTCGCCGTCTCCGCCACAAAACCCGCCACGCTCGACGCCGCCTATTGGGCGCTGGCGAAAGCCGCCGGCGGCTGGCGGCTGGAGCTTGCCTTCGGCGACAACGTCGAAGACTGGACGGCCTGGTGCCGGGCGGTTTTCGCCATTCCGGCCGAGATCGAACCGCTTGGTTATGCCGACCGGCAATCCGGCGACCTCAGGCTCGCCTTCTTCGATGGCGAGGTCCTGCTTGCGGCGCTGTTTCTGGCCCGCGAACCCGTCGCTGTCGCGCGCAACTGGGCGATTTCGCAGCTCTCCGCCTCACATGGCGACCTCAGAAAACGCTTTGCGCTCGTTGCGGGTCGTCCGGGAGCAGGCAGGCCGGATCCGGGCGCCACCGTCTGCTCCTGCTTCAGCGTCGGGGTCAACCAGATCGCGGCTGCCGTACGCGGCGGCTGTCACAGCGTCGAAGCGGTCGGCAAGGAAACCAGCGCTGGAACCAATTGCGGCTCCTGCCGCAGCGAAATCGGCAGCATCATCGATCGCTGTCTTGCCGCAGCCGCGGAGTGAACCGCACAGAAGCAAGCAGGACGCAGCCGAGCACCGTCAGGCCGCGTTCGGGACGATCAGCATCCTGTGATCGGAGGAGATGCGGACCGAGATCTCGTCATAGGATGAAAGCGTCGGATGCGGCGTCTCCATCTTTTGGTGATGTGTTGCCGTGATGATCATGACATCGGCGCCCGCCGCCTCGCCGGCGGTAATGCCGGCTGCGACATCCTCGAACACCAGGCAGTCCTGCGTGCTGACGCCGAGGCGCTCGGCCCCGAGGATATAACATTGCGGGTCAGGTTTTCCGACCTTCACGTCCTCCGCCGTCACCATGAATTTCGGCACCGGCAAGCCTGCCGCCTCCAGCCGCCGGTGAGCAAGGCGCAACGGCGAGGAGGTGACGATCGCCCAGCGATCCGGGGGCAGTGAACTCAGAAAGGTCGCGGCGCCGGGAATGGCAACGACGTCGCTGACATCGGCGATTTCGGCCTCGGTCACCAGCTTCGATTCATGTTCGGGATCGACTCCAGGCAGGTTCAGCCGGGTGATCGTGTCAATGCCACGCGATCCATGCATCTTCGGTAAAAAGGTGGCGACATCGAGCCCGTGACGCCTTGCCCAGTCGCTCCATACACGCTCGGCCGCACGGATCGAATTGAGGATGGTGCCGTCCATATCGAACAGGAAGGCGGCATAGGGCTTCTCGAAGCCGCGGGGCATCGGCAGGGACAAAGGCGGATCCTTTTAAGGAGGGATGTCGGATGGTCGCTATCGATTGATGAAACGGCAAATCGTTGTGTTTTGCAAGCTTTCGGCTCAACGAGTGACCGCCCCAAACTGCTTTGGCCTAGAAGGCTGTGCTGGCGGTCGTGGTGATCAGGTTGCAGGAGAGTCGAAGGCCGATCGGATCGTGGCACAGATCATCCGTGCCGCTGGCGAGTTCCAGCCCGGCTGGAGCATCGGCACGCAGGTAGGTCTGCGTGGTCAGGTCGACGCGCACGGGAGCAGCGGTCCAGAGTGAGGGACGGCTGACGTCGATTGCCGAAATTTTAGCCTTGTCATTCCTGACGGCGTAGGAGGCGACCGCCATGCCACTCATCGTCAAGGTGAGTGCAAGCACGATCTGGAGACCGAGATCTGCGGCTTCGCGAAAGGAGATGAACATAGCGGCCTCATGCCACGGTTTTTTAGTATCTCCGCATGCAAGTAGGACATGTGCTGGCGCCGATCCAGCGACATCGCCCGTTAAGGTTTACGCATAACCATGCCGGGTATGCCGCAGAGCTTGAATGCAGGTTTTCTGCAAATTTCGGAACAATGATTCCATCAGACAGTTACCCCAGGGTCATCCAAGATGAAAATCCAAGGAGGATATCCCATGTCTAGATCCCTTATTGCCGCTTCGCTGCTCGCGATCGGCATGGCGTCGTCGGCTTTTGCCCAGTCTAACCCGAGTCCGATCGGGCCAACGAATGGCGGCTCGACCGATCCCGGTTCCGGCACCTATTCATCCGATTACACCAACGATGACAACGGCATTCGTCCGGTAACCGTCTCGCCGGTCGATCCGACGACGACACAGAGCATCGGCCGACCGCAGACGATGGAATGCCCCGGCATGCCGCAACAGATGTCCGGCGTCGACACGCGCGGCGGTCAGAGCGGCGCATCGATCAGCGAAGCCTGCCGCGAATACGACAACTAGGCGACAGACTGCCACTCTTGGAAAAGGCCGGTTCACACCGGCCTTTTTCATGCCGCCGACAGCCGTGAGAGCTTTTTTCCCACCAGATGAAACTTTTGATCCGGGCGTTCCGTACATGCGTAGCGGGTTGAAAAGAACACAAGCGGGGAACGGCTTCATTGGCAAAGGACGCAGCAAAACCGGTCATCCTCTGGTTTCGCAAGGACCTGCGCCTTGACGACAATCAGGCACTCACCGCCGCCCATCGTTCCGGGCGGCCGATTATCCCGCTCTATATCAGCGAGCCTGAGACGGCAGGCACCGGTCCGCTGGGTGCTGCGCAGGCCTGGTGGCTGCATCACTCACTCAAAGCGTTGGACAGGTCGCTGCGCAAGCGACAGGGACGGCTTGTGCTTGCAAGCGGCGAGGCGCTCGAAGTGCTCTGCGTCTTTATCAAGGAAAGCGGTGCCGACGCCGTCTTCTGGAATCGGCGCTACGATCCATCAGGAACGTCGATCGACATCCGTATCAAGCACCAATTGGAAAAGCAGGCGATCGAGGTGAGAAGCTTCGGCGGCCAGTTGCTGCACGAACCCTCCCGTCTGATGACCGGCAACGGCACGCCCTATCGCGTCTACACGCCATTCTGGCGCGCGCTGGAGGGCGGCGGCGAACCGGAGCCGCCGCTGGAGGCGCCGGCAAAACTGCGGCTGACATCGCAATTTCCGAAATCGGAAACGTTGGAGAGCTGGAAGCTGCTTCCGGCGAAACCGGACTGGGCGGGCGATTTTGCCGATCTCTGGACACCCGGCGAAGAGGGCGGGCACGAAAAGTTACGTGCCTTCGTCGAAGACGCGCTCGACGGCTACAAGGAAAACCGAGATTATCCAGCGAGGCCGACGACGTCGATGCTGTCGCCGCATCTGGCGCTGGGCGAAATATCCCCTGCCCGCATCTGGGATGCCACACGCGGCCTGTCGCAACGCGTGCCAGCAGCCGACATCGTGCATTTTCGCAAGGAGATCGCCTGGCGCGAATTTTCCTATCACCTGCTTTTCCATTTTCCGCGTCTTGCCTCTGCCAACTGGAACGATCGTTTCGACGGTTTCGAATGGCGCAACGACAGCGGGGATTTCCAGGCGTGGCGCCGCGGCATGACCGGCTATCCGATCGTCGATGCCGGCATGCGCCAGCTCTGGCGCCATGGCTGGATGCACAATCGCGTGCGCATGATCGTCGCCTCCTTCCTCATCAAGGATCTGATGATCGATTGGCGCCGGGGCGAGGCCTGGTTCCGGGATACGCTTGTTGATGCCGATCCCGCCAACAATGCCGCAAGCTGGCAATGGGTGGCGGGCTCGGGAGCCGATGCCTCGCCATTTTTCCGCATCTTCAATCCGGTGCTGCAGGGCGAAAAATTCGATCCCGACGGCGACTATGTAAGGACTTACGTGCCGGAGCTTCGAGAGCTCGGGGCAAAATACATCCACCGGCCGTTCGAAGCGCCGACGAGCATGCTCGACGAGGCCGGCATCACGCTTGGCCAAACCTATCCAAAACCGATCGTCGATCACGCGAACGCCCGCAACAGGGCGCTCGCCGCTTACAGCGCAACGAGGGATGCCGCATGAACGCACACTTCCGTCCCGCTCCACGCCGGCTGAGGATCGCCGTCATCGGCTCCGGCATCTCGGGCGCCTCCGCAGCCTGGGCACTGTGTCAGGTGCATGACGTTACGCTGTATGAAAGCAAGGCGCGGGCCGGAGGCCATACGGCGACGGTCGACGTGGATTACGATGGGGTTCAAATTGCGGTCGATACCGGCTTCATCGTCTATAACGAGCAGAATTATCCCAATCTGACGGCGCTGTTTGCCGAACTCGGCATCGCGACGCATGCAAGCGATATGAGCTTTTCGCTCTCGCTCGACCGCGGCAGACTGGAATGGAGCGGCGGCGGACTGTCCTCGATCTTCGCGCAGAAGCGCAACCTGCTGCGGCCCTCGTTCTTGTGGATGATCCGCGAGATCCTCCGCTTCAACCGCACCTGCCTCGAAGATCGCACCGCCGGTCATCTCGCCTCGCGCTCGATCGGCGATTATCTTGACTGGCGCGGCTTTTCGCCCGGTTTCACCAACAACTATCTCGTGCCGATGGCGGCGGCGATCTGGTCGACACCATCAGCCCGCATGCTGCAGTTTCCCGCTGAGCAGTTCGTCAATTTCTTCGACAATCACCGGCTGATCTATCGCCGGCAGCACCCGTGGCGCACGGTGACCGGCGGCAGCCGCACCTATCTCGACCGTCTGCTTCGGCCGCTCGGCGAACGCGTGAAACTCTCCTGCGGCGTGCGCGGGGTCATCCGCTCCGAGCGCGGCGTCACGATCATCGACGAAACGGGCAGCCAACACTCGTTCGACAAGGTGATCTTCGCCTGCCACAGCGATCAGACAGCCCGCCTGCTCGTCGATGCCACCGATCGGGAAAGCAGGCTGTTTGCTGCCATTCCCTACCAGCCGAACCGCGTCGTCCTGCATCGCGACCAAACGCTGATGCCGCAGCGGCGCAAGGTTTGGGCCTCTTGGAACTATCTGCGCTCCAGCCGTGAAGATGGAAACGCGGACGTCGCCGTGACTTACTGGATGAACCGGCTGCAGGGCATCGACGAGAAATTCCCGCTATTCGTGACCCTCAATCCCGACCGCGAGCCGGACCCCCGTAAAGTGTTTGCCGAATTCACCTATGAACATCCGCAATTCTCGGCGGAAGCCATGGGCGCGCAACAAGCGCTCACGACCATTCAAGGACAGAATAATTGCCATTTTGCGGGTGCCTGGACGGGCTACGGATTCCACGAGGATGGTCTCGTTTCCGGTCTGGCGGCGGCGGCGGCCCTGGGCGGGATCATACCCTGGCGAACTGTCCGAACCTCGTGGGAACCCCAACCGGATGCGGCGGCATGACAAGGCGCGGCGAAAAACGTGGCATGAACGCGGTAGCCAACGGTGCCCCACCGAATGCCGCGGCAGCGCTCTATGTCGGCGAGATCATGCACCAACGGATGAAGCCGTTCGGCCATCGCTTCCGCTACCGCGTCTTCTCGCTGCTTGTCGATCTCGACAGGCTGGACGAGGCCGGCGGGCTATCGACGCTGTTTTCCGTCAACAGACGCAATCTCGTCTCGTTTCATGAGAAGGACCATGCAAAAACCGGGGACACGTCGCTGCGCGCCTATGCCGACCGGCTGCTCGCCGAGGCGGGGCTCGACCGCGCGAAGAGGATCCTGCTCGTCTGCTATCCCCGAATTCTCGGCTATGTCTTCAATCCGCTTTCCGTCTATCACGCCTATGATGCCGGTGGTGCAGTCGTCGCCATGATCTACGAGGTGCGCAATACTTTCGGCGAGCGACACAGCTATATCTGTCCGGTCGGCCATGGGGAGATGTCGGAAAGCGGGCTTCGCCAGAGCTGCGACAAGCTCTTCCATGTCTCGCCCTTCATCGGCATGGCGGCGCGTTATCATTTCCGCATGCTGCCGCCCGGTGCCGAAATCCGGTGGCGCATCCTGGAAAACGACAACGAAGGCCCGCTGCTCTCGGCGACATTTTCCGGACGGCAGGTGCCGTTGACCAGCGCCTCGCTGCTGGGGTTGACGGCGCGCATCCCCTTCCTCACCTTGAAGATCATTGCCGGCATCCATTGGGAAGCGCTGAAATTGTGGCTGAAGGGCGCGCGCTACGTCAGGCGTCCGGCGCCTCCGCCAGAAGTCAGCATCCGGCAACCCCGCCCACTTGCGGACGCGGCGGAATGACATTACAGCGCCGCGCGCCCCGCGCAACGGACCCAGTAACATTTTGAACTGCTAAATCTGTTTCGATTTCAGGAATTATGCGGTAGCTTTCGATGTAATGGCCGGGGGGCGGCCGCGCATATCAGCACGGGCGCGTCGTCCTCCCCAACCGGCAAAAAAATGCTGGAGGAGAAGAGATGAGCAAGGCGCAGGATTGGAACCTGCTGGCTCGTGACGCGGTAACGCTGACGGCCGAAAACATGTCCCGCATGGCGAAGGGTCTGCCCTTCAAAGCAAAACTGGCGCTGCGCGGCCTTCTGCGCATGCAGCACGGTTCGCTTGCCGTCACCCTCCCCGACGGCCGCAGGCTGCTGATCGAGGGCAAGCAACCCGGGCCGAAGGCGGCGCTCAGCCTCAACAACTGGAACCTTGCCTATCGGGCGCTGACGAGCGGCACGATCGGGGTCGCCGAAACCTATATGGATGGCGACTGGGACAGCCCCGACATCACCGCCTTCCTCGAACTCTTCCTCGTCAACGGCGAGGCCGCATTCAGCTATGCGCATGGCAAGGGCGGTCTTGGCCGCCTGTTCGAGCGCGTCCGCCATTGGATGAACACCAACACCAAGACGGGCTCGAAGCGCAACATTTCCGCTCACTACGATCTCGGCAACGATTTCTACAGGGAATGGCTCGATCCGAGCATGACCTATTCTTCTGCACTCTATTCGACCGGCGCCAACGATCTGCAATCGGCCCAGAATGCCAAATACAGGGCGCTTGCCGAGGCGACCGGCATCGGGCCTGGCGATCACGTGCTGGAGATCGGCTGCGGCTGGGGCGGTTTTGCCGAATTCGCGGCAAGCGAGCTGAACTGCAAGGTGACGGGGCTGACGATCAGCCGTGAGCAGCTCGCCTTTGCCGAGGAGCGCATTCGCAAGGCCGGCCTCGACGACCGCGTGGAATTTCGCTTCCAGGACTACCGCGATGAAGCAGGGCTCTACGACCGGATCGTCTCGATCGAGATGTTCGAAGCGGTCGGCGAAAAATACTGGCCGTCCTATTTCTCCAAGCTCAGGCAATGTCTGAAGCCGGGCGGCAAGGCCGGCCTGCAGATCATCACGATCAAGGACGAGTCCTTCGACCAGTATCGCAGCAACCCCGACTTTATCCAGAAATATGTCTTTCCGGGCGGCATGCTGCCGACGCGCAATCATCTGGCCGAACTTGCCGGCAAGGTCGATCTGTCGCTGGTCAAGGATTTTGGCTTCGGGCTCGACTACGCCCGCACGCTCGCCGAATGGCGCGAGCGCTTCTGGTCGGTCTGGGAACGCATCCGCCCGATGGGCTTCGACGAGCGTTTCAAGCGGCTCTGGGAATTCTATCTGTTCTATTGCGAGGCCGGCTTTCGTGCCCGCAATATCGATGTGCGCCAGGTCGTATTCTCGCGCCGTTGATCATTCCGCCGCATGCGGTGTCACCGGGTGGCGACCAGCCGATGGCGGCCGCTCCCGCCAGCCGGTCACGCGGTTCACCAGCGTGAAATAAACGCTATAGGGGAGCAGGCGCGCGAGCTTCAGCATGGTGGTGAAGCGCTTCGGAAACGTGATCTCGAAGGCCTGCGATTTCAACCCGGCGGCAATCTCCCGGGCGGCCTCCTCGACCGATACCAGAGCCGGCATCGGAAAGGCATTCTTCCTCGTTGCCGGCGTATCGACGAAGCCCGGGCAGACGAGCTGGATACGGATGCCCATCTTGTCGAGATCGAATTTCAGGCTTTCGGCCATATTGATCAGCGCCGCCTTGGTGGCGCCATAGGCAGCTCCCGTCGGCAGGCCGCGATAGCCGGTGACGGAGGAAACGATGGCGATCTGTCCCTGCCCTTTTGCCTTCATATGGCGGATCGCCGGCAGCAGACAGTTGACGACGCCGGAAAGATTGACGGCAAAGCTCTTCTCGAAATCGGTGCGGTTCAAATCCTCGGCATGAACAGGCAGGTAGACGCCGGCATTGAGGATCGCCATGGCGAGCGTGCCGTGCTCATATTCGATCGAGGCCATGACATGTTCCATGTCCTCGGCATCGGTGACGTCGCCGTCGAGCACAATGATACTGCCCGAGAGGCCATTGGCCTCGGCTTGCAGTTCGACCAGCTTTTCGTGGCTTCTGGCCGTGACGGCGACCTTGTATCCTTCGCCGGCGAGCCTCAGTGCAAGCGCCCGGCCGATGCCTGAACTCGCACCCGAAATCCAGACGATTCCATGTTCGGGATGGGCAATGAAATCACGCATGACATGTTCCTCCGGGCTGCCTGATCAAATGCGAAAACAGGTCCGGAAGTTCCTCAACCCCTCCGGATTTACGGCTCTATCACACTATTGTGGCTGCTTTCAGCCGATCAGGTCGCCGATCATCTGGCGGAAGGATCCGGTGAGCTTGACCGGTCCGTCCGAGACGGCAAAGGCGATGCAAGGCCTGTCCTTTTCAGCGACCGGCCGGTGGTCGACCGTCTCGTCGGCAATGGAGATGTCGCCGGGGCCGAAACGGCCGCGTTCATCGTTGAAGGCGCCGTCGAGAATGAGGATCAGTTCCATGCCTTTGTGGGTGTGCGCCGGCAAGGCGCGGCCCGGCCGGATCCACATCAGGCTGACCTCGCAGCCGTCCATGTCGAGCGAATATTCCTTAAAACCGGGCAACCGCCTGCGCCAGGGCACATCCTCGGCCTCGAAGCCCAAGAGGGCGCGCAACGCTTGCGGAAATAACGCGTTTTCCGGTCGCGCGACCGTCCGTGGCGCCGGGACGGGAGACGTAGAGGAAAAGATCGCCGCAAGCCGCCCGTCGCGATCGGCAATGGCGACTTCAGGCGCGTTTTCCAGAGCTTCGCCTGCCAGCAGCTCAAGGCTGTTCACCAGGCTGCGATTGTCCGGTTTCATTTCGAGATGAGACTGCACCAGCACACGCGCCGGCTCGGGCAAGGAGCCGGCAACATAATGCGCCATCAATGCATCGATCGTGTCGATCTGCTCGTGAACCATGTCGGTTTCGGTCACGCCCTGTTGCCGCGCTCCGTTTTCGCTTTGTCGTCATCCGTACGGGGAAAGTCAATCTTCGGATCACCCCTCACACGGCGGGATTGCGGGCCATGCGTCATTTCGGAGGAGGAAAGCCAAATTTTATCGCGGCCGACAGAGGTGTGGAATAGCTTTTCTTGCCAACTCAGCCTTGTGAAGGGAAAAGACCGTTCCTAAAGTAAGAGTTCGAATAGAGGCAGATTCCATGACCTTCCACCCCTCCGTCCTCGACGCCATCGGCAACACGCCCCTGATCAAACTCAAGGGCGCCTCAGAGATGACCGGCTGCACCATTCTCGGCAAGGCGGAGTTCCTGAACCCCGGCCAGTCGGTCAAGGATCGCGCCGCGCTCTACATCATCCGCGACGCAGAGCGGAAGGGATTGCTTCGTCCGGGCGGCGTCATCGTTGAGGGAACGGCCGGCAATACCGGCATCGGGCTGACGCTGGTCGCCAAGGCGCTCGGTTACCGCACCGTCATCGTCATCCCGGAAACGCAGAGCCAGGAAAAGAAGGACGCGCTGAAGCTGCTCGGCGCCGAACTCGTCGAAGTGCCCGCCGTTCCCTACAAGAACCCGAACAACTACGTGAAGGTGTCCGGGCGGCTGGCAGAGCAACTGGCGAAGACCGAGCCGAACGGGGCGATCTGGGCAAACCAGTTCGATAACGTCGCCAACCGCCAGGCGCATGTCGAAACGACGGCAAAAGAAATCTGGAAAGACACCGACGGCAAGGTCGACGGCTTTATCTGCTCGGTCGGCTCCGGCGGCACGCTGGCAGGCGTGGCTACCGGCCTCAAGGCTTTCAAGGCAGACGTCAAGATTGGTATCGCCGATCCCGATGGCGCCGCACTCTATGAATTCTACCAGAACGGCGCGCTGAAATCCGAGGGATCCTCGATCACCGAGGGCATCGGCCAGGGCCGCATTACCGCCAATCTCGAGGGCTTCACGCCTGACTATGCCTATCGGATCCCCGATGCCGAAGCGCTTCCTTATCTCTTCGATCTCGTCGAGAACGAGGGCCTCTGCCTCGGCGGATCGACGGCGATCAACATTGCCGGCGCGGTCAACCTCGCCCGGGATCTCGGACCTGGTCACACGGTGGTGACGATCCTCTGCGATTACGGCAACCGCTATCAATCAAAACTCTTCAACCCGGATTTCCTGACGTCGAAGGGGCTGCCCGTTCCGGGCTGGATGGCGAAGTCGCCCGATATCCACGTTCCCTACGAGCCCGTGTGAGACGCCATGCCCGTCAATGCCCTCTATCGTGACGACTTCTATCTCTCGACGTGCGAGGCGGTCGTCATCGCCGTTCACGAAGACGGGGGCATCGAACTGGACCAGACCTGCTTCTATGCCACATCAGGCGGCCAGCCCGGCGACACCGGAGAGCTCGAGCGCGCTGACGGCAGCAAGATCGCGCTCGGCCAGACGAAACATGGTCCGAGCAAGGATGTCATCATCCACGTGCCGCTCGATGGTGCGCCGCGGCCCGTGGTCGGCGAGACGCTGGTGCTGCATGTCGACTGGCCGCGCCGCTACAGGCTGATGCGCATGCACACGGCCTGCCACCTGCTTTCCGTCGTCTGCTCCTATCCGATCACCGGGGCTGCCGTCGGCGAGGAGGAAAGCCGCGTCGACTTCGACATGATCGAGACGATCGACAAGGACGAGGTGACGGCCAAGCTGATGGAACTGGTCGAGCAGAACCATCCGGTCACTCTGCAATGGATCACCGACGAGGAGCTTGTGGCCAATCCCGATATCGTCAAATCGAAGAACGTCCGCCCGCCGATGGGGCTCGGGCGCGTCAGCCTCGTCTGCATCGGCGAGAACTCCTCGATTGACAGCCAGCCCTGCGGCGGCACACATGTCTCCGAGACTCAGGAAGTCGGCCGGATCCATATCGCCAAGATCGAGAAGAAGGGCAAAGAGAACCGGCGCTTCCGCATCCGCTTCGGCACGCCCGGCGACGAAGCCTGACCATCAAGGGAGACCATCATGAGTGAGACCAAGAGCCGTTTCGTCGTTTCGGCCGACTGGCTGCAGTCCGAGCTCGGGAAAGCTGACCTGCGCGTGCTGGACGCCTCCTTTTATCTGCCGGCGCAGAAGCGCGATGCCGATGCCGAATATGCGGCCGGCCATATTCCCGGCGCCATCCGTTTCGACCAAGACAAGATCGCCGACCATTCGACGTCGCTGCCGCACACGATCCCCTCGCCCGATTATTTCGCCGCCGAAGTCGGCCGGCTCGGCATCAGCGAGAATGATCGGATCGTCGTCTATGACGGCATCGGCCTGTTCGCCTCGCCGCGCGTCTGGTGGCTGTTCCGGGTGATGGGCGCGAAAAATGTCTTCGTGCTCGATGGCGGTCTCGACGGCTGGAAGGCCGAGGGCCGTCCGCTTGAAACCGAAGCGCCCAATCCTGCGCCGGCGACCTTCACGCCGAATTTCGATGAAAGCCGCGTGGTGACGCTCGATACGATGCGCGACATCGTCTCCAGCGGCGCGATGCAGATTGCCGATGCCCGCAGCGCCGGCCGCTTTGCCGCCGCCGAGCCCGAGCCGCGTGCCGGCATGCGCTCCGGCCATATGCCTGGCGCCCGCAGCCTGCCCTCCGGCGCCTTCGCCAGCCAGGGCCGATTCAAGTCGCTGCCCGAACTCAGGCTGACGATCGAGGATGCCGGCATCGATCTGTCCAAGCCTGTCGTCACCTCCTGCGGCTCGGGAGTCACCGCCGCCATCATCACGCTGGCGCTGGAATCGCTCGGCCATCACGACAACAAGCTTTATGACGGCTCGTGGAGCGAATGGGGCAGCCGTGACGATACGCCCATCGTCACCGGTCCGCCGACGCCGGTCAAAGTCTGATCGCCATGGGGAAGACACCCGCTTCGTTGAAAGCTCACATCACCCGGCTCGAAATGACGGCGCCGCCGAAGGCGAGCATGCCGGTGCCCGTCAATATCCAGACGGCGATCATGCGCGCTCCCGAGATCCCGCTGCCCTTCTACCGCTATCTCTACCGGCAGGTGGGCGCGCGCTGGCAATGGGTGGATCGGTTGCGCATGAGCGACGAGCAGCTTGCCGAGACGCTGAACGACAAGCGCAACAATATCAGCGTTCTCTACGTGAACGGCGCGCCCGCCGGCTTCTACGAATATTTCTGCGAAGACGAGGATATGATCGAGCTCAGCCATTTCGGCCTGATCGAACATGCGCTCGGCCTCGGCATCGGCAAATGGTTCCTGCTGCAGGCGCTCTATGCCATCTGGGCGCTCAATCCGAAGCGGGTCACTACCACCACCAACAATCTCGACCATCCGCGTGCGCTGCAGCTCTACCAGATGTACGGCTTTTCTCCCGTCTCGACCGGCACCGGCATCGTCCGGCCGCTCAGCGACAAGGAGCTTCTGGAGATTGCGCGGAAAAGCTGACGGCTTCTTTCCCAACGTAAATGCAGGCGACTAACGCTGCGTCAGACTGTTCGGGCGGCGTGGGTCGTTGCGTCGCTCGAAATCGAGCGTGCGACCCGACTGTTCCTTCAGTTCCGCCACATCCCGCCGCAGAGCCCTGAGCTCTTCCAGTATTTCTGCATTCTGTTGCGCCAGTAGCGCGAGATCGACATCGGGCATGGGCTTCTCCTTTCGCTTCACAGCGTACGGACAGAAGATACGCCGCTTTCGCTCTTCGGCGATCTCATATCCAGATGCAGGCAAGAATCGGGTGGCTTGCACACTCGTCCGGGTGCATTTCATGGCAATACAAAGGAGATCTATCATGACCGCCATTCGTTTTGTTGCCATGCCGACGACCGACGCCGAACACCTCTGGAATGGCGGCCGCGACGCCTATGACAGGCTGCCCGAGACGATCGTTTCCGATGGTCCTGGTCATCCCTGCCGCCATTGCCTCGAAAATATCGATGCGGGCAAGGCGTTGCTGGTCTTCGCTTACCGACCCTTCCCTGAGCTGCAGCCCTATGCCGAAACCGGCCCGGTCTTCCTGCACAAGCAACCTTGTGCACGCTATGCAGCCGAAGAGATCATGCCGCCGGTGCTGACGACGAGCCGTGACTTCATCGTCCGCGGCTATAACGAAAATGACCGCATCGTCTACGGCACCGGCGCGGTGACTGCTATCGGCGATATTCCAGCCTATGGCGAAGAGCTGCTGGGACGATCGGATATCGCCTATGTGCATGTGCGCTCCGCGCGCAACAACTGCTTTCAATGCCGGATCGACAAGGTAAAGGCGCCGGCCCTGGTGGAGGCCGGCGCCTGACAGGCGCAACAGGAAGTCGTCAATCTGTCGGAATCGCGCGCCTTCTAATGTTCTTAAACGCCACGCAAGGCGATGATCCGCGAACCTGCGGCAGCCTGCCGTTGGCGTGCGAGCGGCGCATATTCGGGCGATGCAAAGAGACCACGGATGGCATCCATATCGAGAAATTCGATGATCAGCATATTGGTCGCCTGCCAGCCTTCGAGTTCGAGCGGTGCGTCATCGAGAGCGATGAGACGTCCGCCGGCCTTTGCCACCAGGGGCAAGGCCTTCGAGCGGCAATCGGCAATGGCTTCGGGGTCGTGTATATCGAGATCGACAACGAGATAGGCGGACATGATGATATCCTTTCAATCAGTGTGAAGTTCAGAGAATGTGTTCTTTGCGTGCGGCGGCGCGCCTTAGGGCAAATGCCGCCACTTAACCATGCGCTTCCGGAGATCGAGCGTGCCGCCATCCACGGTGAAGCTGCCGTCACCGCGATGATGCATGGTCCGTCGTTCCTTGCTGGTCTCGTCGATCCAGATCCTCTTCGCTTCGAGGATGAAGAGATTGTATCGATCGACGAGGCTCGGATCGGCAACACGGCATTCGATATTGGCAAGGCAGTTCACCAGCAACGGCGCCGCAACATCCTTTGCTGGACGAGTCCTCAAGCTGAACCGCTCGAACTTGTCCACCGTGTCACCAGAGCAGTTGCCGATGTCCACCACGGTTTCGGCAAGGTCGACAGCTGGAATCGCAATCACGCATTCGCCGGTCTTTTTCAGGGTGTGGTGGCTGAAGTCCCAGGGGCCAATGACGCGACCGATCAGCGGCGGCGCATGCTGGATCATCATGTGAAAACCCATCGTCATCACATTCTGCGTGCCCTCAAGGCTCGTCGTCACAAGGACGATCGGGCCGGGTTCGAGCAGGCGATAGGCCTGGGAAGCGGAAATCTCTTTCATCCTGCGCTCCTTCGCTGGTCTCTTCCCCGCACCTATGCGGGGAAGCTGACAGACGTTCTGGCTTGGTTACCAGCCCTGTTCGACCGGCAGAACGAAGAGTTCCGCGACATTCACATGCGTGGGCGCCTGCGCCGCGAAGACGATGGTGTCGCCGATGTCTCCGCCCTGCAGGAATCTCATCTGCTTGGCAAGGTCGTCCATCTGCTTGATATAGCCAGGCTCCGTGATGTGATCGTACAGTTCGGTCGCCACGGCGCCCGGCTGGATACAGGTCACCCGAATATTGTGCTTCTGGCCCACTTCCATGCGCAGGCCGTAGGAGAATGCGGCGACCGCATGCTTGGTGGCGCAATAGACCGACAGGCCCTTGAAGACCTTGCGGCCAGCAATCGACGACATGTTGAAGATATGGCCCGAATGCTGGTTGATCATCTGCGGCAGAACGGCAGCCGTGGTGTTCAGCAGGCCTTTCACATTGACGTCGACCATCCGGTGCCATTCGTCGACTTTGAACTGATCGACATCCGAAAGCGGCATCAGGCCGGCATTGTTGACGAGAATGTCGATCGAACCATAGGCACCCACCAGCTTTTTGACGCCGGCTTCGACGGAGGCTGGATCGACCACGTCCATTTCGATCACGAGGGCTTCACCGCCCTTCGAGACGATCTCCTTTTTGAGGTCTGCAAGCTTTTCGGTGCGACGGGCGGCGATACCGACCTTTGCGCCGGCCTCGGCGAGCTTCAATGCGGTTGCGGCGCCGATGCCGCTCGAGGCGCCGGTGACCAGCGCGACTTTTCCATTGATATTCGTCATGGTTTATCTCCTTGTCTTGGCGCCCTTCCAACTGAAAGGGCGGTCGTGTTCGACAAGGAGGAACATAAGGAAGAGGGCCTGATCCCTCTCTCGGGACCTTGCGAGATCTGTCGGGATCTTGCTCAAATCGGCAACTCTAAAATCGCGACGCGCTTCAGCTGCGACGGTAGTCGCTGGGGGAGACGCCAGCCTCCCGGCGGAAAATCTGAGCAAAATGGCTGGGGCTCGAATACCCCACGGACATGCCGATCTCGATGATGCTGGTACTGGTTTCCTGCAGAAGATGCTGGGCTTTGGCTATGCGTTGGCGAATGAAATAATGGGATGGAGAAAGGCCGGTGGCCTTCTTGAAGAGGCGGCTGAAGTGAAACGCACTCATGCCGGCCGTTTGCGCCAGACGTGCGAGATCAAACGGCTCCTGAAGGTTGGCTTCCATGAACGCGACGGCCCGCCGCAGCTTTGCGCCCGGGAGGGCATTTGACGGCCGTGCCTCTGCGTCAAATGTTGCATATTGCCGGATAAGATGAACGGCGAGCGTCTGCGCCAAACCCTGGACGAAAAGCCGACTTCCCTGCCCTTCGGCCGTCAGTTCGGCATGGATCAGTTCCAGCATGCTGGAAAGAGGTTGGTCGCGGCCGCCCGATATGTCGCGAAGGCGCATGGCGTTGGCAGCCTTGCCGAGAACCGCTTCCGCCACCCGCTCAAACAACGGAACGGAGAGATAGAGATGCATCACCTGGAAAGGTTCGTCTCCCTCGGCTCGCCAGCGCATTTCATATGGCGTGGGCGACCGCGTCAGAAAAAAGTCCCCGACGCTGACTGTGTTGGCCTCCCACTCCCCACCCAGATCGCGTTCTTCCACGCATGCCTGACCTGAGATTACCCAAACTACGAGAGGTTCGGCGACCGCCGGAACAAGGAAGGGGCGTTGCACCGTCAGGCGGGAAAACACCTGAACGAATAGATCAGTCCAGGCCGGTCCATCCCCGCTGACGAGTGTTCTGCCGGCAATATATGTTTCAAGGCCGGCAGGTGACGTTCGAAGCGGGACCGGCGATATTTCCTCTCGACTATCGACCGTCATTGCTGCTCCGTTTAGATGCGACTGCCCATCGGCAGGATACGATAGGCACTGGTCGGCGGGACACAACTCATCGCTCTGATTGACAGGGAAAAGCATACCTGCAACGCCGCCGACGGTCGCGGTTCGATTACAGCTATGCCGTCATACAAAGAAGGCGGCATCCCCTCGGATACCGCCTCCCGGCCGAAAAATAGCGCTGTAAGTCGTTACCTAGAGTCAGCTAGCTTACGCCACGTTCAGCACGCTTTCCGGCGCGAAGGCTTCGTAGCCCAGCGCGTCGGCGACCGGCTTGCTGGTAATGCGGCCCTTATGGACGTTGAGGCCGTTCCTCAGATGCTTGTCTTCGGCGATGGCGCGCAGGCCGCGATCGGCAAGCGCCAGGCCATGAACCAATGTGGCATTGTTCAGCGCGTGCGCCGAGGTGACCGGCACGGCGCCCGGCATGTTGGCAACGCAATAATGCACGACGCCGTCGACTTCATAGGTCGGATCGGAATGGGTCGTCGCATGCGAGGTCTCGAAGCAGCCGCCCTGGTCGATGGCGACGTCGACGATGACGGAGCCCTTCTTCATGCCGGACAGCATCTCGCGGGGGACGAGCTTCGGAGCGGCAGCGCCGGGGATCAGCACGGCGCCGATAATGAGATCGGCCGAGAAGACTTCCTCCTCCAGCGCCTGGATGCTGGAATAACGCGTGTGGATGCGGCCTGCGAAGATATCGTCGAGCTGGCGCAGGCGCGGCAGCGACCTGTCGAGGATGCTGACATCGGCGCCAAGGCCGGCAGCCATCCTGGCCGCATGCAGGCCGACGACGCCGCCGCCGATGACCGCGACCTTGGCCGGCAGCACGCCGGGCACGCCGCCGAGCAGGACGCCGAGGCCGCCATTGGCCTTCTGCAGGGCGGTCGCTCCTGCCTGGATCGACAGGCGTCCGGCGACCTCCGACATCGGCGCCAGCAACGGCAGGCCGCCGCGCTCGTCGGTCACCGTCTCATAGGCGATAGCGGTGACGCCGGAGGCGATGAGGCCTTTGGTCTGTTCGGGATCCGGCGCCAGATGCAGATAGGTATAGAGAAGCTGGCCGTCACGGAGCTGCGCCCATTCGGCGGACTGCGGCTCCTTCACCTTGACGATCATGTCGCACTTTTCGAAGATATCCTTGGCGGAGGCGACGATCTTGGCGCCGGCTGCGGCATAGGCAGCATCATCAGCGCCGATACCGACGCCCGCCTTGGTTTCCACCCAGACCTCGTGGCCGTGGGCAACATATTCGCGCACCGACGCCGGCGTCAGGCCGACACGATATTCATGATTCTTGATTTCCTTCGGGCAACCGACACGCATGCGCGTTCCTCTCATTTTATCTCCGCGGCCGCGGATTTTTTCGGATGAGGAATCCAACCATCAAGACCGTGAAATGTCCTTGCAAAGACGATTTGCGAAGACGCGATTTTTCGGCGATTATTGTGCCTTTCCTATCTTTCTTCGAAGGTTCTTCGAATGGCCGATCTCGATACCATCGATCTTGCGATTCTCCGGGCATTGCAGGCCAACGCCCGCATCACCAATGCCGAGCTTGCTGAAAGGATCGGATTGTCGCCTTCGGCCTGTTCGCGCCGGCTCGACATCTTGGAAAGAAGCGGCGTCATCGGCGGCTACCATGCGCGGCTTTCACACAAGGCGCTCGACTACAAGATGATCGCCATCGTGCATATCTCGCTCTCCGGCCAGTTCGCCAAGACGCTGGCGGAATTCGAGGCAGCGGTGAAGCTCTGCCCGAACGTGCTCGTCTGTTACCTGATGTCGGGCGAATACGACTATATCCTCAGGGTCGCCGCCCGCGACCTCGAGGACTATGAGCGCATCCACCGCGACTGGCTGTCGGCCCTGCCCCATGTCGTCAAGATCAATTCGAGCTTCGCGCTCAGAGAAATCATCGACAAGCCGAATGTCGGCCTTTGAGGCCTTGCATCTTTGCCGAAAGCCTGCCCAGACTTTCGATGCGCGCAAGCGTTTCCCCACTACAGCGCCGCGCGTCTTTTCAGACGCGCAGAGGACGCTGTAACACTTTGGACTTCTGCATAATTCACCCTTAAATCGGAATCGATTAAGGGTGAAATTATGCAGTAATGGCAAATCATGACGTCGAAGACCCAAGGCTATATTTTCGCGCTGCTGGCGATCACCATCTTCTCCCTGCAGGATGCCATCTCGAAACATCTGGCGACGGCCTATCCACCAATCTTCGTGACGATGATCCGCTACTGGGCCTTCGCGCTTTTCACGATCATCCTCGCTGCGAAGATGCGCGGCGGCATTAAGGCGACGGCCCGCACCAAACGCCCTCTCCTGCAGGTGACCCGCGGCGTGCTGCTTGCCGTCCAGGTGGTTCTGGCCATCACCTGCTTTGCGATGATCGGCCTTGCCCGTTCACAGGCGATCTTTTCCGCGACGCCGATCCTGATCGCGCTGCTGGCGATGCCGATCCTCGGCGAACGGGTCGGGTGGCGGCGATGGGCAGCGATCGGCGCCGGACTTTTCGGGGTACTGCTGATCCTGAAGCCGGAAGGCGAATTTTTCGACGTGAAGCTGCTTCTCGCCGTCATTTCCTGCTTCAACTTCGCCTTCTACGTCATCGCCACCCGTCTGGTCAGCCGCGACGATTCGTCGATGACCAGCTTCTTCTATACCGGCGTCGTCGGCGGCGTCACGATGACGCTCATCGGACCGTTCTACTGGAGCTGGATGTCGTCGGGCGACTGGGGCTGGATGGCGCTCGTCTGCGTCACCAGCATTTCCAGCCATTATTTCCTGATCCGCGCCTATGATGTTCTCGATGCCGCCGCCGTCCAGCCGCTGACCTATCTGTCACTTGTCTACGCCTCGGTCATCGGCATGGCGGTCTATGACGAAACGCTCAGTCTCAACACGATCATCGGTTCGATCATCGTGGTTGCCGCCGGCATTTTCACGGTCTGGCGCGAGCATGTGGTCGGAAGCAGGGCCACCGCCGCCAATTGATGTTTCACTGCAATTTTAGCCAAGCCCCTAAAACCATTTCAATTTTCCGGCGCTATGCTCCCTCGCTATACCAAGGGAGACAGAGTGACCCGCAACTTGAAAATCACGGCCCGGAAGACTGATCGGAAAAACTGCCGCGTTTTCGGCCATGTCAAATACCTGAACAGCCAGGTGGATGCCCGCATCCTCGACCTATCGCTGACCGGTGCCGCCCTGGAGATGAAAGGGCCGCTCCATGCCGCTTCCGGCAGCAAGGTGCGCATCGAGGCCGAAAACCTCGGGCTGCTCGACGGCATCATCCGCTGGAAGCATAATGGCCGCGTCGGCATCCAGTTCGACGTGAATTCGAATGCGCGGGCGCAGATTTCCTCCTATTTCCGGTTTTTCCATAAGGAGGTGCGACCGGTGCTGGCGGTACGGCAACTGGCCAAAGCTGGCGCCAATAGCGACCGGATGCCTCATTTGGCAACGTCGACGCTGAAATCATAAGGCTGCACGGCCTTTGCGCCGAATGAGCGGCTGAGATCGTTCCAGTAGCTGCGGTTTACGTTGACGTCGAGGGTGACCGAGCCTTGCGTCTGCGGCAGCCTGGCGCCGAGGTCCCTGACGTTGACCGTGGCGGTATTGGCGTTGGCGCCGGACAGCAGGATCGTTTCCGTGCCGAGCGGCACGTTGACTGCGCCGGGCGCCTGGCTGCTGGAGAGCGGCTCGCTTGATATGATCTGGCCGTCTCCACCGAGGAACTTGATATCGCAGGTCTGGCATTCGCCCTGCGTCCAGCCGGGATTGACCTTCAACTCGACCCGCGGCGGCAGGGAGCGAGTGCCGTCCTGAGCATGGGCGACGCCGACGATGCCGAACAGGCTGGCGGCCGAGCTGACTTCGATCGGCCTCGGGTTGGCTGCACTCCCCTGTGCAGCGGCCATGATCAGAGCCGGTGCGCCGATGCCAAGAAGAAGCGCCTTCTGCAACTGCTGTTCGCGATAGATCAGGGCGATAGCGCCGCCGATAATGAAGAAGACGACGATGGCGGCAAGCGCGCAGGCAACCGAGATCCAAGGGTTTGCCGTCGTCGTCAGCCATTTCTCCACATCGCCGCTGTAGAGCGCCTGCGCCTTGTCGACCAGACTGGGTGCGATGCCTCCGAAACCTCCGACCAAAGCGATAACGACCTTGTTCATAGTGCCATCTCCCCAATGGTTCCAGCTGTTACCACTGTACCATAAATTGCATTTCACGACCATGCCGCTTTCCCGCTGGATTGTTTTGCCGTTCTGTCATTTTCACGGTGTACTCCTCGGCAAATCGTCCTAATTCTGACGGGCCGGACGATGCATGATCCCTATTAGGAGAATTTCCATGTCTTCCATTTTCGATGTTGGCGTAATGAGCCGCCGTTCCCTGCTCGGCGGCCTCGCCGCCACTTCCGCCCTGGTGCTGCTGCACCCTTTCAGCGCGCGCGCCAGCGCCAACCAGGCCCATCTCAGGCTGATGGAAACGACCGACATTCACGTCAACGTCTTCCCCTATGACTATTATGCCGACAAGCCGAACGACACGATGGGCCTGTCGCGCACCGGGACGATTATCGACGCGATCCGCGCAGAGGCCGTCAACTCGCTGCTGATCGACAATGGCGACGTGCTGCAGGGCAATCCGATGGGCGATTACATGGCCTATCAGCACGGCATGAAGGACGGCGACGTCCATCCGGTGATCAAGGCGATGAACACGCTCGGCTATACGGTCGGCACGCTCGGCAATCACGAGTTCAATTACGGCCTCGACTTCATGTTCAAGGTCCTGGCAGGCGCGAACTTCCCCTTCGTCTGCGCCAACCTGACCAAGGGCCAGCTCGCCTCGGACCCGAAGCAGGACGATCTCTTCTTCAAGCCCTACATCATCGTCGAAAAGCAGATCAAGGATGGCGCCGGCAATGAGAGCCCCGTCAAGATCGGCTTCATCGGCTTCGTACCGCCGCAGATCATGCTGTGGGACATCAAGAACCTCGAAGGCAAGGCACAGACGCGCGACATCGTCGAGGCCGCCAAGGCCTGGGTTCCCGCCATGAAGGAAGCCGGCGCCGATATCGTCATTGCGCTCTCGCATTCCGGCATCGACGGCAGCGCACCGTCCGAAAAGATGGAAAACGCCTCGCTGCATCTCGCCGCCGTCGACGGGATCGACGCGATCTTCACCGGCCACCAGCACCTCGTCTTCCCCGGTCCGAAGAGCTGGGACGGTGTGGCCAATGCCGACCCCGTCAAGGGCACGCTGCACGGCAAGCCCGCCGTGATGGCCGGCTTCTGGGGCTCACATCTCGGCCTTATCGACCTGCTGCTCGAAAAGGACGGCAATAGCTGGAAGATCGTCGATTTCACCTCGGAAGCACGGCCGATCTTCCATCGCGACGACAAGAAGAAAGTGGTTGCCGACTACGCCGACAAGAAGGATGTGGTCGAGGCCGCCAAGGCCGAGCATGAGGCAACGCTTGCCTATGTCCGCACCCCGGTCGGCAAGACCTCCGCACCGCTCTACTCCTATTTCGCGCTGGTCGCCGATGACCCCTCGGTACAGGTCGTCAGCCAAGCCCAGACCTGGTACATCAAGCAGATGCTCGCCGACACCGAGTTCAAGGATCTGCCGGTGCTTTCGGCGGCGGCCCCCTTCAAGGCCGGCGGTCGCGGCGGCGCCGACTACTATACCGATGTTCCGGCCGGCGATATCGCCATCAAGAACGTCGCCGACCTCTATCTCTACCCAAACACGGTGCAGGCCGTTGCCATTACCGGCGCACAGGTGAAGAACTGGCTCGAAATGTCGGCCGGCATGTTCAATCACATCGAGGCCGGCTCGAAGGATGCAGCACTGCTCAACAGTGATTTTCCGTCCTACAATTTCGACGTGATCGACGGTGTCACCTACCAGATCGACCTGTCGCAGCCGCCGAAATATGATTCGTCCGGCAAGCCGATCCATCCGGACGCCAACCGCATCCAGAACCTCGCCTTCAACGGCAAGCCGATCGATCCGGCCCAGAAGTTCGTCGTCGTCTCGAACAACTACCGCGCCGGCGGCGGCGGCAATTTCCCTGAGATCACCGCGGACAAGGTGATCTTCCAGGCACCGGATACCAACCGCGACGTCATCGTCCGCTATATCCATGATCAGGGCACGATCAATCCGTCGGCCGACGCAAACTGGACCTTCAAGCCGCTCCCGGGCACGACCACGACCTTCGAAAGCGGCCCGAAGGCGAAACAGTTCCTCGCCGAGGTCAAGAGCGTCAAGATCGAGGATGCCGGCGAAGGGGCCGACGGTTTCTCGAAGTTCAGGCTGGTTCTTTAGCCGAAAGACAATATCAGCGAAGGCGCGGCACCCGCGCCTTCGTCATTCGGCCGCAAGCGGCGTACCAGCTTCCTGCAGTTCCGCTATCTGTGCATGGAAATCGACTTGGCTCGGGCAGGCGGAAAGCCGCGTGCGGAACGCGTCGATCATCCAGGTGGCGGCAGGTCCGGGCGGGTTGGCGAGCTGACGGACTGAATATATCGGATACTCCCCCTGTTCGTAGGCATCCAGATCGAGATGGACGAGCCTGCCGCTCGTCAGATCGTCATGAATCACGGAAGCCGGAAGGCCGCCCCAGCCAAGGCCGGCCTTGATGAGCTGGTGTTTCGTCGCAATATCGCTGACGCGCCATGTCTTGTAGGAGAGAACGTTGAAATCGCGCCCCTTCGTCCGTCCCGATGCATCGGTGACGACGAGTTGCACTTCCTCGCGGACGTCGCCGAGCGTCAGCGGCCGGCCGATCCCGGCAAGCGGGTGGTTATGCGCGGCAACGGGCAACATGAAGGAATGACCGATCCGCTCAGTGACAATCGAATCGTCCTGCTTGACGACCGCGCCGCCAATCCCGATCGTCGCCTTGCCGCTGAGGACGAGATCCATGACCATTCCGAGCTCACCGACATTGAGGCTTAGCGAAACGGATGGAAACATCTCCCGGAATTCGCGGAGGACATCCACCAGGGCTCGCGAAGGCACCATGACACTGATGGCGACGGAAACCTCCGCTTCGAGCCCTTCCCTCAGGCTCTTGACGCGCGCCCGCATGACTTGCAGATCGCCCAGAATGCGCCGCGCATCCTCCAGCATCGCCTTGCCCGCCTCCGTCAGCTTCGGCTGACGGGCGCCGGAGCGCTCGAAAAGCGGGACTTCGAGCTGTGCCTCCAGATTGGCGATCGTATAGCTGACGACCGATTGGGCACGGTTCAGCGCTCGCGAAGCAGCCGAGAAGCTGCCAGTCTCGGCAACGGTCAGAAACACCTGCAACTGGTCCAGAGTCGGGTTCGGCAGCATCTTCTATCCATTCCATCGATAGTTTCGATCTACATTATCACCGTTTTTTCGATAGCAGGCCAGACCTATTTTCCTCATCGAGACTACGGCTCACCTCCCAGCAACGGGCCGTCAAATCCCATTCGAAAGGAAATGCACCATGTCGTCCATCCTGCTTCTGACGTCCAGCCCGCGTGCCGATTCTCTCTCGACGCCGATCGCCGTCGATCTCGCCGAAAAGCTGAAGAGCCAGAATCCAGGCAGCGTCGTCGTTCGCCGCGACCTTGCCGCCAACCCGCTGCCGCACATCGATGACCTCTTCACCGGCGCAATCCGCAAGCCGGCCGAGGCCCGCACCGCTGAGGAAGCCGCAGCCGTCGAGACTTCCGACGAACTCGTCAACGAACTGCTCGCCGCCGACACGATCGTCATCAGCACCGGCCTCATCAACTTCAACATTTATTCGTCGCTGAAGACCTGGATTGACAACGTTGCCCGCGCCGGCCTGACTTTCAAGTACACGGAAAGCGGCCCGGTTGGCCTCGCAACCGGCAAGAAGGTCTATGTGGTGCTCGCCTCGGGTGGCGTCTACTCGCAGGGACCGGCCGCCGCCTTGAACCATGCCGTGCCGTACCTGAAGTCGGTTCTCGGCTTCCTCGGCATCAGCGATATCGAGACCATCTATGTCGAAGGTCTGGCCTTTGGTCCGGAAGCTGCCGAAAAGGCGATCGACGCCGCCAAGTCGCGCGTCCAGGAAATCGCGCTGGCGGCCTGATCGGCTCCCAAATGCTTTACGGAACGGCCGGCCTTTGCCGGCCGTTTTTCATTTGTCGATATCGGCGACAAAATCCCGGACTGTCGCCAGGATTTCGGCCGAGAGTTCTTCATCGGACGAAATCCTGGCAAGGCCGACGCCGCCGGCCATCATCGCGAAGGCCATGATCGCCTTGCGGCGCCTTTCCCCTTCGTCCGCTCCCGCAGCCTTGCTCGCCAATGACGCGAAATTACGCCGGAGCCCGTCCGTGGCGATCCCCCGCGCCTTCTCGCCGCTGCGGGATATATCGGAGGTCAGCGCTGCGAAAGGGCAGCCCTCGCCGGGATTGTCGCGGTGATAGGCGCTGACATAACGATCGGCGACATCGGCAGCCGTCATCTCCGCCGGGTTCACCCCCTCGGCCTCCAGCTTGCGTCCCCATGAATCGAAAGCGGACTGGATCGCCTCGGCGACCAGATCGTCACGGGAGGCGAAATGTTTGTAGAAGCCGCCGACGGTCAGTCCGGCCTCCTTCATCAGATCGGCGACGCCAATACCGTCGAGCCCCTCCTCGCGCAGCCGCTTCGACGCGATCTCGACAATCTTCTCGTGCGTCTTCTGTTTCTCCAATTGCGAACGCCCCATCGGACATCTCCCCGGCACCAATCGAATGAGCATGATGTCGGCCGAAAACCGCTTACACTTTTCGGCATCATGCTCCTCTTGACTCATGTGGATTATCATCATAATCCTTATAGATAGCGATCATAATCCAGATCGTTGCCAATTCCAAGAGGAGCATAAATCATGCGTCTAAGAAACAAGGTCGCCCTGATTACCGGCGGAAACAGCGGCATCGGTCTTGCGACCGCCAGGGTCTTCATCGACGAGGGTGCCAAGGTGGTGATCACCGGTCGCAACCCGGAAACGCTCGCGGCTGCCGAAAAGGCGCTCGGCGCCGGCGTGCTGGCGCTGAAGGTCGACGTCACCGATGCCGCTGCCACCGAGAAGGCGTTTGCGGAAGCCGCCGGAAAGGTCGGCAAGTTCGACATCGTCTTCGCCAATGCCGGCATCGGCGGCGCGACGCCGCTCGGCGAGACATCGCCAGAGCAGTTCAACCAGATCATCAGCACCAATCTCACGGCGGTTTTCTTCACGGTGCAATCAGCCCTGCCGCATCTCAATGACGGCGCTTCGGTGATCCTCAACGGTTCGGTGCATGCGGTGCTCGGCGCTCCCGGCTGGTCGGCCTATGCGGCGACCAAGGCGGCAGTCCGGGCAATGACGCGCAATATGGCGTCCGAACTCGCGCCGCGCGGCATCCGCGTCAATCAGGTAACGCCCGGCGGCACCAAGACGCCGATCTGGTCGCCGATGGCCCAGACGGAAGACGCGATGTCGGCGCTCGAGGCGCGCATCGGCGGCATGAGCCCGCTCGGCCGCATGAGCGAAGCCGACGAAATCGCCAAAGCAGCGCTCTATCTGGCCTCGGATGATTCGGCCAATGTCACCGGCATCGAGATCACCGTCGACGGCGGCATGACGAGCGCGCCATCCGGCGCCAAGATCTTCCGCGCCGCCTGAACGAACAGGGCCGAGCAAGTCAAACCTGCCCGGCCTCACCCCCGCGCCAATCTCCTCGCCGACCTCGGTCAGCCGTCATCGAACGCTTCTATTTTCTTCTATGGATGCTTTGTTTCGTTCTCGCGCGTCGCGCGGCGGGCAACACGAAACAGGACGATCGCCAAATTCAGGACCGCAAGCATGAGCAATACACCGAGCATGGTCTGGATTCCGGAGAAAACGATCAGATTGCCGGCCACCAGTGGAAAGCCGAAGACACCGATGCTATAGGCCAGCGAGAATAACAAAAGCGATTGCGGCATGAGGCCCGCGGGAGCTTCATTTGCAGCCAGACCGTTGATGACGGAATAGGTCAACCCATAGCCCACCCCCAGCATCGCTGCGCCTGCCAGATAGGCAAGCTGATTTGAAGTCAGCATCAGGAACAGCAGGATCGATGCCAGCGTCAGACTTGTCAGGACCAAAAGCGAATAGAGTGGGTCTTTCTTGACCACATATCCCGCCACGAACAGCCGACTCAGAATCGCGGCGGACATGAAGCCGATGAAGAATAGGGAGTAGTCGAATCCGTGCGCCTTGGCGTAGCTGGTCTGAAAGCTGGACAACCCGCCGAAAATCGCGCCTCCGATGCCGACCATCATGATGGAATAGATGGCCTGCGAACCGATCACCTCACGCGCTGAGCCAAATGAGATCTTGTTGACATGGGGCAAAATCTTGCCGGCCTTGGTCAGTCGGATATGAAGCAAAAAGTAAAGCGCACCGCCGGCGAGACTGGCAAGGAACGCAAATACGAAGGCCGCCTCGACCGGCATCGACCAGTTGGTGGCGATGCGGCCAATGATCGGTCCGGCGCCGATGCCCGACATCATCGATCCCGAAAGCAGGGCAAAAAACCTGATCCGGTGTTCGGGTTCGACGATCGCGGCGACCAGAATGGGTCCGAGCGCATAGAAGATGCCCCAGCCTATGCCGAGGATGAAACCGACCGCCATCAGACTCAGCCCAACTGAAGGAACCATGGCAAATCCCAGCGCTGACGCGGCAAGAAACAATCCCGAGACAGCCACCGCCCGCGCCGAGCCGATGGCATCCGCGATATGGCCGGACAGGATCACGAGAATGACGGTGCTGACAGTCGCAGCCGAAATGATCAGGCCGGCCAGCGCCTCGTCGCCGCCATGCTGGCCCACCAGCACCGGCATCAGAAAGGTCACGCCATAGGCGATCGAAAGAAGAAACCCTCCGATACACAAAACCGCAAACTCGCCGCCATCGACTTTCTGTGCTGCAACTGAATCACTCATGTCCACGCCCTTCGCAGGAAAGCTCATCCGGAATGCTGCGGCAATGGAGATCACGTTTGCGTTATGCTAACAAGCCGTTTTTATGGCTCTCATAACCTGTTGAAAATACGTAAATATATGGGAATGTGTTTCTGTTTACGCAACATCATAAACACCCGCGGCCGACCGCACTGCGCTGATCGACGAGCCCACCGGGCCTAACTGAGTTTCACCACGCCGGAGCGGCCGACGACACAGTTGCGGCCGCTCTTCTTGGCTGCGTAGAGCCTGCCGTCGGCAGCCGTCAGCACGGCGGTGAAATCGACGCCGTCCTCGTCGGCGGTTGCAACGCCGATACTGACCGTGACCGGCCTGTCATCCGGCGTCTTGACGCTGGTTGCGATCGTCCAACGCAGGCGCTCGGCAAGCAGCAGACCTTCTTCGTGGTCGGTACCCGGACAGACGGCAACGAATTCCTCGCCGCCGAAGCGGAAGACGCGGTCGCTGGAACGCAGCGTCGTACCGATCCGAGCGGCGATCGCTTTCAGCACCTCGTCGCCCTGGAGATGGCCGTAGCCGTCATTGACATCCTTGAAGTGATCGGCGTCGATAATGAGGACGGTGGCGAATAACCCCTGCTTCAGCGCCTCGAGCAGCATCAGTGGTGCTTCCATTTCCATGCGCGTCCGATCGTAGACGCCAGTGAGCATGTCGCGGCCGGTGCGCTCCAGAAGATCGTTGTAGCGCTCGCGGAACGTCAGGTCGCCGAAAACGTCGCTAATGGAGCGTGCAGACATAGCCGCCCGGCCGCGACGTATACGGTATTCATAGATTGCGAACATCGCCGCATAGAGGCAGACGGCGAGCATTTTCGCCTTCCATCCGCCCCAGAATGCGGCGATCGGCACATCCAGGAAATAATGCAGTGCGGCGAAGAAGCCGATCTGGTCGAAGGTCAGCAGCACGAAGCCTGAAATCAGGAAGCGCAGGACGACGCGCCGGCGGAAGAAGTCGCCGAGTTTTTCGTAAAGCAGAATGATGCCGAGCGAATCGACATAGAGCAGCGCCGTGCCCCAGACCATCAACCAGCCCATCTCCTTGAGAAAATCGACATCGGGTGTGTGGTTGGTCGATATCTGCAGCGGCTGGTGCAGTTGCAGCACCCAGGCAATACCGACGGTGAGCAGGTTGCCGAGGAAAAGACCATAGATCGGCTGGCGCACCGTCGCGGCATCTTCCTGCAGGTAAAGCATCAGGATCATCATCAGCTTGCCGGAGAAGAAGACGGATGAGCCCGGCGACACATCCCCGAACGGCAGCGAGACATAGAAGACCGCCGCCAGATAGGTTTCCATGAAATGCATGACGCCGAGCGCCGTCAGGAAAACCCCGAGACCGAGCCGGTGACGGAAATGCAGAAGCGTTACCATCAGCGCGAAATAGGCGATGGCTTCGACGACGAAGAGAAGGAGGTTGAGTGTCTCCATCATGAGACCTGGGCTCCGGACGTTCGCCCTCCTGCTGGCGCGGCGATCGCGACAGCGAATCCTTTGGTCGATCGTCCGAAACAGTCAAACACGGGGATGTCCTGCAAATCCTGCAGGCGATACCTTTCACCGCAATCCTTTAAGATTGCGTGAGTGAGATTGCTCCCGCAGGGGGGCACCCGGGTCACACAAAGGAATAGTAGCAGCCGGTATCAAGGACCGATGCCCGGATCCCGATTCAAACCTGACGGAGCTTCTCGCCGTCACCAAAGAGCGACGAACCATGCTGATCGATGATCTGCTGCGCCTTGCGCACCGTGCATTCGAGCGCGTCATCGGAGGAGGAAAACAGATCGGCGCGGATGAAATTGCGCACCAGCACCTCGTCGCCGACCTTCTTTTCGATGCGGCCGGCAAGGCGATACTGGCCGCCTTCCTTTCGCGGCTCGGCATAGATCGTGCAATCGCCGTAAAGCTGCGGCTCGCCGGAAGGGCCTGCCGCCTCCGAAGCCGGTTTGCCGCCACCGGAGAACATCGAAAATATATTTGAAATGAACGAAGCCATGCTCCGCCTTTAGCACGACCGTATCGCTGTCGCCAAGTCAAATGATCAGATTGGCGAGGATCTCGTTTTCGGTAATATCCTCGTAACCCATGCCGGCTGCTTCGAAATTTCCGATCAGCCGGGCGAAATTCTCCGGCGCCTTGGTTTCGATGCCGATCAGGATCGAGCCGAAGTTGCGCGCCGATTTCTTCAGATATTCGAAGCGGGCGATATCGTCGTCGGGGCCAAGCAGATTGAGGAAATCCCGGAGCGCCCCGGGGCGCTGGGCGAGCCGCAGGATGAAGTATTTCTTCAGCCCCGCGTAACGCATGGCTCTTTCCTTTACGTCAGGCAGGCGCTCGAAATCGAAATTGCCGCCGGAGACGACGGCGACGATGGTCTTGCCGCGGATCGATTGACCGTCCATCGCGGCGATCGCCGTCAGCGACAAGGCGCCGGCCGGCTCCAGCACGACGCCCTCGACATTCAGCATCTCCTGAATGGTGACGCAGATGGCGTTCTCCGGCATGAGTTGCACCTGCTCGGCCGGAAAATCGCGAAGAGCGGCGAAATTCAGGTCGCCGATGCGCGCCACTGCAGCGCCATCGACGAAATTGTCGACCTTGGCAAGCGTCGTCACCTTGCCCGCTTCGATGCTGCGCTTAAGGCTCGGCGCGCCGGCCGGCTCAGTGAAGACGAAAGCCGATTTCGGCACCGTGCCGTCGAGATAACTGGTGATGCCGGCGGCAAGTCCGCCGCCGCCAACCGGCAGGACGACCATGTCCGGCACTGTTCCCTCCGGCAGCTGCTGCATGATTTCGGCGGCGACGGTCGCCTGGCCTTCGATGATGTCGGCATGGTCGAAGGGCGGCACCATGACGCCGCCAATCGCCTCCACATGTTCGCGGGCGGCTTGGTAGCACTGGTCGAAGAAGTCGCCGAACAGCCGGATGGTGATGAATTCGGCGCCGAACATGCGGGTCTTGTCGATCTTCTGCTGCGGTGTCGTCACCGGCATGAAGACGACGCCCGGCACGCCGAAATGTCGGCAGACGAAGGCAAAGCCCTGGGCGTGGTTGCCGGCTGAGGCGCAGACGAAGGTCTTGCCGGCAGCACCCTGCCCGATCGCCTTGCGGAAGAAATTGAAGGCGCCGCGGATCTTGTAGGAGCGCACCGGCGACAGATCCTCGCGCTTCAGCCAGATATCGGCACCGTAGCGGGCCGACAGATGATCGTTGAGCTGCAGCGGCGTTGCCGGAAAAAGGCTGCGCATCGCCTCTTCGGCGCTTTCGACATCAAGTCTCGTCACGGGCGTGGTCCATTCTCTCAATTAGCCACCGCCGCTATGGCACAGGCCGGCCGGCAAAAGAAAGCTCGTTTGGGCCGTTTCCGGTTCGCTCCCGGACCGTTTCGCTCCGAGGAAGGCTTTCTTAAGCCAATCGCGACATTGGCGGCACATGAACTGATTTTAACTGTCAATGAAAAGGGCGGCCACTTATATAAAGCTATGATGATCTTCAAATTCGCAAAACCGCTCGCCTGGCTGCTGCTCGCCCTCATCCTCTTCGTCACGGTTTCGCCGATCGGAGAGAGGCCGGATACGGTCACCACGGTCGATGTCGACCGTGCCGCCGCCTATCTTCTCGTCGGCTTCGCCTTTGCGCTTGCCTATCCAAAGCAGTGGAAAACCGTAGCGGTGCTGCTGATCGTCGGCGCATTCGCCATCGAATGGCTGCAATATTTCGCGCCGACCCGCCATCCGCGCCTGCATGACGCGAGCATCAAGGCCATGGGTACAGCCCTCGGGCTGCTGGCCGGCTGGGTGATCAACAAATGGCGCGATACGAAGGCGCCAAACGCCCTTCCGTTCGCAGAACGCTGATTATCGGCGGGATCGACTAGAAAGCGCGCAATTGCACTGCCCAGAAGAACAGTGGTATCGCGGCCATCGCAGTTCCGAGAACGAGCGCGACACTGGTCTTGAAGACCCGGATGCGCCTAGTCCTTGCCCCACTCCAATCGTAAACCATCGTCTTACTCCCACAAGACAACACTTACTCAACCGCCGCGGCGCAATCCTTGCTCCGAAAATGCCAAATGCAAGCAATAGCGCGCTTTTATCCACAATATACAGGCATAATACAAGCATATTCGAACAGGATTATGAGGGTGGTGCGGGCGACGGGGGTCGAACCCGTACAGCCAAGGCCGAGGGATTTTAAGTCCCTTGCGTCTACCAGTTTCGCCACGCCCGCTTGCGGCATTTTCAATATCTTGCGTCATGGGCGATGGGAAGAGCCGCGAGGCGTAAAAATTATGCTTGGTTTTCCGGCAGCACCGACGAATGATCGGCCAAGCATTTCCCTCCCGAAAGCCCTCGCCGATGAAGGCTGCCAGTCTCTCGTGGAAAAAACAGAAGTGGCGCGGCGAGCCCCATGCCCGCCGCGCCTTCTTTATTTCAGCGTCAAAGATCAGGCGAGCTTGGCAGCAAGCTTGGCGACGTGGGCGCCCTGGTATTTCGCGCCTTCCAGTTCGATCTCGGAAGGCTGGCGCGAGCCGTCGCCGTTGGTGATGGTGGAGGCGCCGTAAGGCGAGCCGCCCTTGACTTCCTCGGTGCCCATCTGGCCCTGGAAGGCATAAGGCAGGCCGGCAACGACCATGCCCTGGTGCAGGAAGGTCGGGATAAAGCCAAGGATGGTCGATTCCTGGCCGCCGTGCTGGGTGGCCGAAGAGGTGAAGACCGAACCGAGCTTGCCGACGAGTTTGCCGGCGAACCAAAGGCCGCCCGTCTGATCCCAGAAATTGCGCATCTGCGAGGCGACCGTGCCGAAGCGGGTGCCTGCGCCGACGATGATCGCGTCATAGTCCGCCAGTTCGTCGACGGTGGCAATCGGAGCCGCCTGGTCGACCTTGTAATAGGAAGCCTTGGCGACGTCTTCCGGAACCAGTTCCGGAACGCGCTTGACGGTGACCTCGGCACCGGCCGACTTCGCGCCTTCGGCGACCGCATAGGCCATGGTTTCGATATGGCCGTAAGCCGAATAATAAAGGACGAGAACCTTCGCCATCTTCTATCTTCCTTGAAACATCGGGTTGAATTTCGTGCCCGACGCGATTTCTATCAGCGCGTCTGGGCGAACACAGCCCTGCCCTCAAGAACTCAGTGTTCACCACCCGGAGACGAAATTTCGCTTGCGGTTTTCATTTCGGCAAAAATGACGCATCGCCCGAATTAAAGAGTTGCCGCATGATGTCATCCGAAACCGCCTGCACTTTTCGGCATCATGCTCTGGTGTTTGCAAAGCGAGCAAACGGCGCTACCTATTCCCCAGCCTCACATTACGGAACATCCCATGAGCCAAGACATCGTCGTCACCGCCGCCATGCTCGCCATCGGCGACGAACTTCTTTCCGGCCGCACCAAGGATAAGAATATCGGCCACCTCGCCGATTTGCTGACGCTTTCCGGCATCGACCTCAAGGAAGTGCGCATCGTCGCCGACGACGAGGACGCGATCGTCGAGGCGCTGAACGCGCTTCGCGGCAAATATGACTACATCTTCACCTCGGGCGGCATCGGGCCGACGCATGACGACATCACCGCCGATGCCATCTCCAAGGCATTCGGCGTGCCCTGCGAATACGACGAAACAGCAATGACGCTGCTTGCCGAGATGTACCGGCGCCGCGAGATGGAATTTACCGAGGCGCGCCAGCGCATGGCGCGCATGCCGCGCGGCGCTGTGCATATCGCCAACCCGGTCTCGACGGCGCCAGGCTTCATCATCGGCAATGTCCATGTCATGGCCGGCGTGCCGCAGGTCTTCCAGGCGATGGTCGACAATGTGCTACCGATGCTTCGAACCGGCACGCCGGTGCTTTCGCTCGCTATCGCCTGCCCTTACGGCGAAGGCGAGATCGGCACGCCGCTGACCGCAATCCAGAAGGCACATCCGGAAACCAGCATCGGTTCCTACCCGCGCTATATCGGCCAGAAATTCTCGACCGAGATCGTCGTGCGCGGCCGCTCGCAGGCAGCAATCGATGCGGCCGGCGCCGAGGTGCGCGCGATGATCGACACCATCCGCCAAAGGAAGGACATCGCCGAAAACCATTCTGCCGAGGCTTGAGGGCGACGCCGGAACCTGGGGCATCCTTGATCCCTATCAAGGAACAGCAGAACCGTCCGGCGCATTCCTTCCCTCGCGCAAGCCATTTCAGCGCAAGGAGAATTGATATGTCTTACAAAACCATTCTCGCCATTCTCGATACATCAGACAATAGTGCTGCGGTTGCCGATTTCGCCTTTGCCATCGCTGCTGAAAGCGGCGCCCATGTGATCGGCCTGCATGCCGAAATCATCTCCGCCGTGCCGCTGGTCGCGCCGATGGAAATTCCCGATCCCGTTGCCGTGCAGGCACTACAGGACATGGCGCACAGTGAAACGATTGCGGTTGAGCGCATCTTCAGGCGGAAAGCGGAGGCATCCGGCGCCTCCTTCGAATGGCGCAGCTTTGCCACATCAACCGGATACGGCTCCGCACCGCTGATCGAAAGTGCGCGCAGCGCCGATCTCCTGATCGCATCGCAGGCTGATCCGGCCAGACCTTCCGACAGCCACGTCGACGTCGACAGTTTCCTTTTCGAAACCGGCCGTCCGGTGCTGATGATCCCCTATATCATTCGCCAGCCGAAGCCGATCAAGCGCGTGCTGATCGCCTGGAACGGCTCGAAAGAGGTGGCGCGCGCAACCTTCGACGCATTGCCGATCCTCAAAGCCGCCGACGAGGTGGAGATCTTTTCGGTCGATCCGGCCGACACGGCGCTGCAATCGCCGCTGACCGCCGGCGCCGACATCGCCGCGACGCTGGCACGTCATGGCGTCAAGGCGACGCTTTCGACGGCGCAAAGTGCGGACAAGAGCGCATCGCATGTCATCGAGAACCGGCTTTCGGACAGCAGCATCGATCTTCTCGTCATGGGCGCCTATACGCATTCCTGGCTCTGGCAGATGATCTTCGGCGGCACGACGAAGACCTTGCTGCAATCGATGACGGCGCTGACCCTGCTATCGCGTTGATTGGCTGCTCTTGCCTTTTGCCGGCAAATCCCGCTAATTGCGGCGACCGATGACAGCTTCGAGCCTCGGCCCCATCTCGCGCAGTTCCGGCTGCGCGATTTGCGTTTTGCCAATCGCCGCTTCAAGCCCATCCGGTCGCCGGCAAACGGCGTGTCGTTTTTTCATGCCGCGGAGCAGCCCTATGTCCCTTCCCGATAAAGCCTTTCCCGTTTCCTGGGATCAGTTCCACCGCGACGCGCGCGCCCTTGCCTGGCGGCTTGCCGGCTTGAATCAGACGTTCAAGGCGATCGTCTGCATCACCCGCGGCGGCCTCGTTCCGGCTGCGATCATCTCGCGCGAGCTGAACATCCGGCTGATCGAGACCGTCTGCGTCGCTTCCTATCATGACTATGTGAACCAGGGCGACATGGTGCTGCTCAAGGGAATAGCGCCTGAACTTATGGAGAATGGCGGCGAAACCGTGCTGGTCGTCGACGATCTGACCGATACCGGCAAGACCGCCGCACAGGTGCGCACCATGCTGCCGAGAGCACATTTCGCCTGCGTCTACGCCAAGCCGAAGGGCGTGCCGACCGTCGATACCTTCATCACCGAGGTCAGCCAGGATACCTGGATCTACTTCCCGTGGGACATGGGCTTCACCTATCAGGAGCCGATCGCCAAGAGCGCGGGGTGATCGCCACCGATCAAAGCGCGCGACACTCGGATTTACTACTTGAAATTGTTCCAGATTTTGTCGGCGAGGTTTGCTGAATCCGCTATCGGGATCTGCACATCTATTTTATCTTTTGCTTATAGACTGCTGCCTAATTCCTTCAATCGGAATCGATTCAAGGGTGAAATTATGCAGCAATTGAAAGTGATACAGCGTCCTTTGCGGCTCTCGAAAAGACGCGCAGCGCTGTAGGGCGTGCGAATCGTGTCAAGTTGCGCTTAAAGCGTGCAATGTTCGATACGGTACAAGGAAACAAGATGGCGCAGTGGGGGCATATAAGAGCGGTTGTGACCGTCGGGCTGGCGGCCTTTCTGTTGCCGCTGGCGCCGGTCCGCGCTGAGCCTGCCTATATTCCCCTCGTGCGCGACTATGTCGAGAAGCGGATCCGGCCAATAGTGGAAACGCCATTGGTGCTGAAAGCCATTGCCGATCAGAATGCAAAATTCGGCAATGTCAGCGAAATGGATATGCGAGTGCTCGACGAGACCTACCGGTCGGAGGTCGATCAGCACCACCTGCAGATGGTCAAGCTGCTGCTCGACAAATCCGTTTCGCATTACCTGAAAGCCAAACAGGACGCCTCGCAGGGCGCGATCATCGAATTTTTCCTCACCGACAGCCACGGGCTGAATGTCGGGCAGAGCACCATCACCGCCGACTACTGGCAGGGCGACGAGGAGAAATATCTCAAAACCTTCGCCAACGGCTCCCGCGAGATCTTCATCGACCGGGCGGAGCGCAACGAATCCACCCAGAATCTCGAAACGCAGGCGAGCTTCGTCGTCAGGGACGACGACAACAGGCCGATTGGCGTCGCCATCGTCACCATCGCCATCGATGCGCTCTAACAGCATGTCGCGCAAAAGTTTGCGGTTTTGCGATAAGGACGCTCTTTAGGAGCGCGGATTTCACCGGCGAATCGGCATGCCGATTTGCGCCGGAAATGCCATCACAAGATTTGCCGCAGGACGCTTTTTTGCCATTCTAAGGTTTTCCTTAGCCGGCAACGCCTGCAAGCCATTGTAATTTCAGCGCTCCCCGGCTTTCCCCAATCTCCACAGGCGCATCCACAACATGTTGTGGTTAGCAATCAATTAAAAGCCAGCCCTTGACGGAATCAGCTGTTTCAAACTTTACTGCTTCTGATGTTGCGGCGGCGACAGGACCGGAGGTAACGAGCCCGGTTCCCTTTTGAAAATTAGGACGCGGAATCAGGGCGATGGACCGAGAACGGTTCAGGCCTGACAGGATTTCTGCGCGATTTTCAGCCTCCAAAAAAAGTGACATCGGGGCTGGCGATAATAAGCTGTTAATACTATATTTAGTGTTTGCAGCCACCATCACCACAAGATACAGGAAGGACATCTCCGGATGACACCCCTGTCACAATACGGAAACGAGACTGGCTGTGCGACGACAAAGTGCCGCCGGATAGGAATTTTGCGCCTGAGGTCGTGGGGACCGGGCGCCAACGCGAGGTCAAGACTATGCGCATCGAACGTCGTTTCACGAAGGCCGGCCAAGGCGCCTATGCGGATATCGAATTCCGCAAGGCGACGAGCGAGATCAAGAACCCTGATGGTTCGGTCGTGTTCCGCCTCGAGAATATCGACGTTCCGGCGCAGTTCTCCCAGGTCGCGACCGACGTGCTGGCGCAGAAGTATTTCCGCAAGGCCGGCGTTCCCACACGGCTGAAGAAGATCGAGGAAAACGATGTTCCTTCCTTCCTGTGGCGCTCCGTTCCCGACGATGCTGCGCTGAAGAACCTGCCGAAGGACGAGCAGACCGGCTCCGAAATCGATGCGCGCCAGGTCTTCGATCGTCTGGCCGGCACCTGGACCTATTGGGGCTGGAAGGGCGGCTATTTCTCCTCCGAGGAAGATGCCTCGGCCTTCAAGGACGAGCTTGCCTATATGCTCGCCACCCAGCGCGTCGCCCCGAACTCGCCGCAGTGGTTCAACACCGGCCTGCACTGGGCCTATGGCATCGATGGTCCCGGCCAGGGCCATTTCTATGTCGATCCCTTCACCGGCAAGCTGACCAAGTCCAAGTCGGCCTACGAACACCCGCAGCCGCATGCCTGCTTCATCCAGTCTGTCGAGGACGATCTCGTCAACGAAGGCGGCATCATGGACCTTTGGGTGCGTGAGGCGCGCCTTTTCAAATACGGCTCCGGCACCGGCTCCAACTTCTCGATGCTGCGCGGCGAAGGCGAGAAGCTTTCCGGCGGCGGCCGTTCCTCCGGCCTGATGAGCTTCCTGAAGATCGGCGACCGCGCGGCCGGCGCCATCAAATCGGGCGGCACGACGCGCCGCGCCGCCAAGATGGTGGTCGTCGACATCGACCATCCCGATATCGAGGAATACATCAACTGGAAGGTCAAGGAAGAGCAGAAGGTTGCCGCTCTCGTCACCGGCTCCAAGGTCGTCGCCAAGCATCTGAAGGCGATCATGAAGGCCTGCTTCAATTGCGAAGGCGGCGATAACGGCGATTGCTACGACCCCAACAAGAACCCTGCCCTGAAGCGCGAAATCCGGGCCGCCAAGAAGGACCAGGTTCCCGAGAACTACGTCCAGCGCGTCATCCAGTTCGCCCGCCAGGGCTACAAGGATCTCCAATTCAAGACTTACGACACGGATTGGGATTCGGAAGCCTACCTCACGGTATCCGGCCAGAACTCCAACAACTCCGTCTCGATCAAGGACGACTTCCTGCGCGCCGTCGAGAATGATGGCGAATGGAACCTGACCGCCCGCAAGGACGGCCGAGTGATGAAGACGTTGAAGGCGCGCGATCTCTGGGAAACCATCTCCTACGCTGCCTGGGCCTCGGCCGATCCCGGCATCCACTTCAACACGACGATGAACGACTGGCACACTTCGCCGGCCGGCGGCCCGATCCGCGGCTCGAACCCGTGCTCGGAATACATGTTCCTCGACGACACGGCTTGCAACCTTGCTTCGCTGAACCTGCTGCAGTTCAAGGACAAGGCTACCAAGCGCATCAATATCACCGATTACGAACACGCGGTTCGCCTATGGACCGTCGTGCTCGAAGTGTCGGTGATGATGGCGCAGTTCCCGTCGAAGCGCATTGCCGAACTCTCCTACGAATACCGCACGCTCGGCCTCGGCTACGCCAATATCGGCGGCCTGCTGATGTCGTCAGGCATTCCCTATGACTCCGCGGAAGCCCGCGCCATCGCAGGGTCGCTGACCGCGATCATGACCGGCATCTGCTATGCGACCTCGGCTGAAATGGCTGCCGAACTTGGGCCGTTCCCGAACTTCGCGCCGAACCGAGAGAGCATGCTGAAGGTCATTCGCAACCATCGCCGTGCGGCGCATGGCGAGAGCTCCGGCTATGAAGCGCTGTCGATCAACCCGGTCGCGCTGATCCATTCGGAAAACCCGGACCAGGATCTCGTCGCCCACGCCAAATCGGCCTGGGACAAGGCGCTCGAGCTTGGCGAACAGCATGGCTATCGCAATGCCCAGGTCTCGGTCATCGCGCCCACGGGCACGATCGGTCTCGTCATGGATTGCGACACCACAGGCATCGAGCCCGACTTCGCCCTCGTCAAGTTCAAGAAGCTCGCCGGCGGCGGCTACTTCAAGATCATCAACCGCGCCGTGCCCGACGCGCTGCGCACGCTCGGCTATTCGGAAAGCCAGATCGCCGAGATCGAGGCCTATGCCGTCGGCCACGGCAACCTGAACCAGGCGCCGGCTATCAATCCGTCGACGCTGAAGACCAAGGGCTTCACCGACGAGAAGGTGGAAGCCGTCAACGCCGCGCTGAAGAGCGCCTTCGACATCAAGTTCGTCTTCAACCAGTGGACGCTCGGCGCCGACTTCCTGAAGGAAACGCTGAAGGTTTCCGACGAACAGCTGGCCGACATGAGCTTCAGCCTGCTTGACCATATCGGCTTCTCGAAGAAAGACATCGAAGCTGCCAACATCCATGTCTGCGGTGCGATGACGCTGGAAGGCGCGCCCTTCCTCAAGAATGAACACCTGCCGGTCTTCGATTGCGCCAACCCCTGCGGCAAGATCGGCAAGCGTTACCTCTCGGTGGAAAGCCATATCCGGATGATGGCGGCTGCCCAGCCGTTCATCTCGGGCGCTATTTCCAAGACGATCAACATGCCGAACGAGGCGACCGTCGAGGATTGCAAGAACGCCTACATGCTCTCCTGGAAGCTTGGCCTGAAGGCCAACGCGCTCTATCGCGACGGCTCGAAGCTGTCGCAGCCGCTCAATTCCTCGCTGATCGAGGACGAGGACGACGAGGATGCGCTGGAGGAACTGCTGCAGGCGCCGCTGGCCGCCCAGGCGGTCACCGTCACCGAGAAGATCATCGAGCGGGTGATCGAACGAGTTTCGCGCGAACGTGAGAAGCTGCCGAACCGCCGCCAGGGCTATACCCAGAAGGCCGCCGTCGGCGGACACAAGGTCTATCTGCGCACCGGCGAATTCGGCGACGGCCGCATCGGCGAGATCTTCATCGACATGCACAAGGAAGGCGCTGCCTTCCGTGCGATGATGAACAATTTCGCCATCGCCATCTCGCTCGGCCTGCAATATGGCGTGCCGCTCGAGGAATATGTCGAGGCCTTCACCTTCACCAAGTTCGAGCCGGCCGGCATGGTCATCGGCAACGATGCGATCAAGAACGCCACGTCGATCCTCGATTATGTCTTCCGCGAACTTGCCGTCTCCTATCTCGGCCGCCATGACCTCGCGCATGTCGATACGTCGGACTTCTCGAACACGGCACTCGGCAAGGGCATCCAGGAAGGCAAGACCAACCTGCTCTCCACCGGCTGGACCCGCGGCTACAAGCCGACGCTGGTGTCCGGCACCGGTGGCGAACGCCAGGCGGCGGCCGAGCCCAAGGGTGCGGCCACCGCCGCCCCTGCCCGCGCTGCTTCCACCGGCACGGTGACCGCCTTTGCCGGAAGTGCTGCCCGCAAGCTGGAGCCGACGGTTGCCGTCTCCACCTCCGAAATCGTCGCCTTCAAGCGTGATTACGAGGAGCGCGCCAAGGAATTGGCGGAAGAGATCGCCGAAGAGGTGACCGAGGAACTCACCAGCGACGCAACGGCCCTCTTCTCCGACAAGGCGGCAGCCGATGCGGCAACGGCGAAATCCGAAGCCAAGAAGCGCGAAGCCGAACGCCGCCAGCGCTCGATCATGCAGGGCTATACCGGCAACATGTGCTCGGAGTGCCAGAACTTCACGATGGTGCGGAATGGTACCTGCGAGAAGTGCGACACGTGTGGTGCGACGAGCGGGTGCAGCTGAGTGGGCGCCGGTTGTCTATTTGTAACGCAACGCGCACCTAAACAAGGGCTAAAACGAAAGGAAAAGGGACGTTTCGCACCTACTGATTGCTGTCTTGAAGAGGCATGGCGTCTTCACAACCTGCAATCAGCGCGGCAACGGCTCCTTTAGACACGGATGAACGAAGTGGCTCCGGGCGCGCAAGCGCCTGGAGTTTCGAGTCGAAACTTCAGGAAGAGCTGACGACATCCGGGTCGCTCGCTTCGTCCTGTTGGACTGCCCCGGTATGTTGGAGTGGCGGGAGAACGCTGCTTCATGCGACTACCGTTGTCCTAACACTTGAGATAACGCGCTTATCGCATTGAATTTTAAGAGATTTTTATAGAAATACGCTTCCCTTTTTCGACGCAACATCGTAGATTCAGGGTACGAATCAGTCGGGGGAAAGGAGGATTTCTTCTGTGAATCCGGAGATTTCATCTCCGCAATACCGCAACCGAGCTACCAACCCGGTTGCAGCATTTTGCGAATATCGCATGCGTCATTCGCAAGGCGAATAGACCGAAGGCCTCCGCCGTAAGCAGGAACACTATGGGAGATTCGGGACTATCTGTCGATGGTTGGGCGCTTGTTTTCCACTGTTCGAAAAGGAACACGGACATGAGTACCCGCAAGACATTTGACGTTGGACGAGACTCTGGCTCGGGCAAATTCGTCACGGTGAAAGAAGCCGAGGCGCGCCCGAACACGACGACTGTCGCACGCATCCCGAAATCCGGTTACGGCGACACCAAGGGTGAGCCCAGCCGCCACAAGTAAGCGAACGGTGGTGCCTGTAAAAAGGCACCTCTTTCGAGACCTTGAAACCCATAGTGAGGTTAAAGCATGACCGACAATAAAGACGTCGGCCTGAAGGCCGCGTTGCGCGGTTTTGGAGACATCGTCCGGCATAAGCGACAGGCTTGCCGGTGGGTCTTTAGGGAGCTATCCGAGAAGACCGGTATCGACATCACGTCGCTCAGCGATGTCGAAGCAGGGATCGATGTCCTGACGGCTACCGAACGAGAAACCCTTTGCGAGTTCCTCGGGATCGACATCGACACCTTTCCGAAGATTCTCCGCAACGAGCGCTCCAAGGCAGTTTCGACCGAGGTCAACACGCCGGAGCAGCTTCGTTCCGCATCAATCGTCGACCTCACGAGGTATCGCGAGACATGGCAAACGACTACTTCACATCCAGAGGACTAAACACTCCGAAGATGATGTCGGTGGCGATGAAGTATCGAAACGAGTTCGACATGCAGCATGTCGAACTCGTCGACATCGTCAATATCATCGAGTTCAAGCTGGTCGAAAGGTTCCCGGAATTCAGGCTCGTCATTGCCCGAGATTCCGAGATGACAGAAGACGCGCTCGCCGAGCCAGTGAAGGGTCGGATAACCGTCAGGAAGTCAGTCTATCTTGCGGCATGCGATGGAGACGCCGAGGCCAGGCTCGTTCTTGCGCATGAGCTTGGTCACTTCCTGCTGCACCGGGAGAAGGACGTGCCCATGCACAAGGATCCGCGTGGCGCCGTCCAGAACATCAGGGGCATGACGGCAACTGAAAGCGTCGAGGACCAAGCTGACATGTTCGCAAGACATTTCCTTGCGCCTCCCGATCTCGCCTACCGGTTTCGGAACGAACCCCGGCGGTTGGCGGAAGCTGCCGGCGTGCCGCTTCGGATATCGAAGGGCAACATCACGATGTCGAGGTGGCCAGAGGTTTACGCGATCAGAAACGAGGGAGGGACTGCCGGCCGCAAAAGCGACCTGTGATTTCGTCTGCAGTTCAGTCCAATCCTGCGGCTGCCGTCATCTCGGTGGGTTGGTCGCGCTTATTGAAAAGGTCTCTGCATGCCAGTTCCGAAAATAGGTTTCTCCGCGTTTCTGAAGATCATCAACTGCAACCCTCGTCCCCAACGATCCATCGTTCGGGACCGGTGCCGTCCGAGCTCAGGTGGCTACGATTTTCATAAAAGCTTTCGCTACCGCGTTCAGCAAGTCTCGTTCGCAGGCCTCACGCCGGCCGAGGTGCTAGCGTCCACCCAGCAGATATCCAGGGAACCTGAACGGCGATCGGCTCGGCGGGCGTTGGAGCAGTTCTTCGTCTGGAAGGAAGAGCACCCCGGCGAAATGTTTTCGTCGCAGGCCATTTCGTTCGAGAGTCCGGCCGGACAGTTCAAGCTTGAGTTCGTGCCAGACTTCCTGTTGGAAATCGCGGGGCGACGGACTGCCGTCCATCTCTGGAACACCCAACATGATCTCAGCACACGCCTTGTACGCGCCGCGTTGTGCTCCGTAGCCACCCGTCACCCCTTGGAAGACCGTCCGGACGACTTCGCCGTGCTCTCGCTTCGGGACCGGACCCTCTGCCGATGGTCTGATGCCGACCGGGAAACCGCAGTGCTGGGCGAACGACTCCTTGGACTGCTCGACATGCAGTTCGCTGCTGCACGCATGGAACTCGGCCTGCCGGCGTCGCCGCGGGAGGAGCCCCGCCCCTTGTCCTGATCCTGATGGTCGACGCCGCAACGGGAATGCGGCGCCGACCGATCTGAACAAATTGTTGGAGTTATGAATGGCTAGTGTCTTCTTTTCATATTCTCACGTGGACGAAGCTTTGCGAGATCAGCTTGAGAAGCAGTTGTCGATCCTGAAGCGCCAAGGCGTCGTGGAAACCTGGCATGACCGGAGGATCGACGCGGGAGAGGAAATCGACGCGGCGATCAGTAAGAACCTGACATCGGCAGACATCATTCTCCTTTTGGTCAGTCCCGACTTCATCAACTCTGACTACTGCTACGATCGCGAAATGACGGCGGCGATGGAGCGCCACGCGGAGGGCAGCGCGATCGTCATACCCGTAATCCTTCGGGCATGCGATTGGCACGGCGCTCCGTTCGGCAAGCTCAATGCCACGCCACCCGACGGTCGCCCGATCACCCAGGCCGTCGATCGCGATCAGGCCTTTCTCGAGGTCGCAAAAGCCGTGCGGGCTGCAGCCGAGCGGATTGGGAAAGTTGACGTCGATACGGGCGTTGCTCGGACCAGGTTCTCTCCGCCGACCGCATCGTCCGCCGTCCAGCGAGCGCTCCCGGACACGCCTCGCTCGAGCAACCTTCGGATGACGAAGACCTTTACCGACCGCGACCGTGATCGCTTCAAGGCCGATAGCTTCGAGTTCATCGCCAAGTTCTTCGAGAATTCCCTAAACGAACTCCAAACACGCAATCCCGGCGTGGAGGGAGACATGCGAAGGATCGACGCAAACCGGTTCACTGCGTCGGCCTACCGCAATGGCAAGGCCCTCAGCCGATGTACCATTTTTGTCGGCGGCGACCGAGGCTTCATCAACGGCATCGCATATTCAGACGGCGAAATCTCGGCGAGCAATTCCTACAATGAGATGCTGCATGTGGAGTTTGACGATCAATCGCTCTTCCTCAAGTGCTCTGGGATGAGGCACATGACGGGCAACGGTCGTGACGAGAAGCTTTCGCCGGAAGGAGGCGCAGAACTTTTCTGGACGATCTTCATGGCACCGCTTCAACGCGAACGAGGCTAGGAGTGCTGACAGATGCTTTCGATCTCTGATTTCAGCGTTGGCGACGTCGCCGAGGCTCCCTTGCGCAGTCTCATCCTTCCCCGCTCCACGCGTGAACAGCCAGGCTTCATCGGCCAAGTCGAAGACGTTCCGCACTTCGTTTTCCTGAACGGCAAGAACAATTTCGGAGCGTTCAAGCAGTCCGTGAGGCTGCGGAACCCTGGCATCATCATTCCCAACGTCAGCGTGGAAGTGGATGAATCCTCGGTTGGCGAATACGACGCGTGGGAAACCCGCGCGGGGTCATTCGTCTTCGAGGGAGGAAAGGCGGGAGTGCTTGCTGGAGACACGCGGACGGAGGGTGTCGGCCGCTTCGTGGTCACGGTTGCCGATGTCACCAAGAGCGAGATCTCGGTATCTTTTTCCAGATGGCAGGTGGTGCTTGGCTCAGGTCGCGATCGGAAAGTGCTTCTTTCTATCAACGCCACACCGTCTGCATAGCGCGCTGCGTCCAATCCATGAGGCGGCTCGCGCGTTAAGCAAAAAAGTCCTTTTTGAAATTTAGCAATTAAGTGGATGAGGCATAAGCATCACATGGTGATATGCCGCCGGCACTATTGGCTCCGAGTGCGACAAAATTTCATCGCGGCCAAAGGACTTTCTCTTTCGCGAGCGCGCCCAGCCGCGTCCTTTCCGCGGAAGGATCACAGCAGCAGACTTGAAACTAGCAAACGGTTTTGTTCAAAGCTCGCCCGTTACCTCTCTGCGCCGCCGATCAAGTTCTTCGCTATAGCGTCTGAGCGTGTGGCTCTCGGTCAAGAGACCGATGACCTTGCGTTCGCCGTGGTTGTTGACGACAGCCAAAGCTTCACTCTCGGCGCTATCGAAAAGGCCCGCAGCTTGCTTTGCGTTCATCTGGGGCAGCAGAAAGTCATCCCTCCAGCGGATGAATTCACCAAGGCCGTGATCATCGTCGCCTTTCTCGACCGGGCTGGCGTAAATGTCGGGGAGCAGGACGATACCGCGATACTGGCCCTGGTCACCGACCAGGATCACACGCTGTGTGGACCCCAGCGGAAAGTCGTGACGAAACTGCGAAAGGCGCATATTGACGTCGGCGGTGCGAACATCTGCGCGCATGAGCCTTTCGACCGTCAGATTTCTGATCCAGCCGACATCGTGGGCACTTCGAATACTTTCCCCCCGCAAATGGAAGCGCCATGTGGCAAACGAATAGCCGAACGTCGAGCGCACCACCAGGGACGAGGTGATCACCGCGGCAAGCACGAGGGCGGTGATTGGAAAATCGCCGGTGATTTCCAGGGCAAGGAACGTCATGGTCAGAGGTCCACCAATGACGGCCACGGCAAGCGAGCTCATGCCGACAACAGCGTAAATCACGGGGGTGAGTGTCGCGTGATCGAAATAAGGGGTGGAATAGGCAAAGATCTTGCCAAGAAGCGCTCCCATGAACAGCGAGGCGAAGAAGAGCCCTCCGCGGAATCCGGAACCGATGGACACTGCCGAGGCAACGGACTTCAAAAGGAACAGGCCCAGAAGCGCCGGGATTGCTACTTCGTGCGAAAGGTTGAGGTGGAGGGCGCCGTGTCCCGCCGAGAGAATCTGGGGGGAAATCAGTGCCAGGAGGCCAACGACAACACCCCCCAGCATCGGGCGATAGGTAGGGGCTATCGAACTTCGACGCGACAATTGCTCGACGAAGGAAACGGCCTGCATCAATAAGATGCCGATGATCGCGCAAAATGCTCCCAGCAGCAAAGCCGGCAGATAGTCCGCGCCAACGACGCTGCCAAAACTGCCCACGTCGATCACGAAATTTTCGCCCGATAACAATCGCGCAATGATCGTCGACACCAGGGCGGAAACGACGACGGGGGTCAGCGTGAGGATGGAATAGCTACCTATGATCAATTCAAAAGCATAAAAGGCGCCAGTCAACGGGGCGCTGAAGGCGGCAGCGATTGCTCCTGCAGCACCACATCCGACAAGAACGCGAAGATCTGCACGGCGAAATTGGAGACTGAGACCTATTTTAGAAGCTATCCCTGCCGCAAGTTGAGTGTATCCCGCCTCCAGTCCGACGGATGCGCCAAAGCCGTTTGACACCAAGTTTTGGACGGCAACCAGTATGCTGTCGGTGAGAGACAACCGCCCCCCGTGGAGAGCATTGGCCTCGATCGGATCTACCATTGGTTTTTTGCGGGTCTTGCTCAGGAAGAGCAACATCAAGCCAAGCAAAAACCCGCCTGCAATCGGCGCGACCAGAAGCAACAACTTGTTGCCGACCTCGACAGAGCTGAGCCGGTCGGTATCTTCCAATCCAAATATCAGGCTGTGAAGATGGCGCGATATAAAACTCATTGCCGTGACGGCGCAGCCGGAAGTCACACCGATCAGGGCACCAGCCAAAGCCAGTGCGAGCTCTCCTCGTCGACTGAGCGATCGCAAGCGACCGAGGTCAAGATTGGCAAGAAACGAAGTAACAGTCGGAGATCGGAAAGGATTGTTCATCGGAAAGGACTGGGAAACAGCGGGTGAGTTCGACTATCTCTACCCTGCCAGCTATGCAGCCGCCACCCGTTCCCCAGGAAAATGCATGACAACACCGCAAGAACTGCTATTGGCGTCTCCGATCCTTCGCCGATCGCACTTCGAGACCGTTCTAGTTGCAGCTGTTTAGTCGTTTCAACGCAGCCGTCACTCCATTCAGCGAGTAGCTGTATTTGGTTGCAGTACCGCGTTGAGATGTGGCCTCAACTTGCATGTCGTGGCCGGACCGCATCGCCTCGATCATTTCGCCCACCCGCGCCTCGTTGCGCATCCATGCGGAATTGTCTTTTGTGAACATGTGGAATGTTTCGTCACCAATGCGAACGATCACAGTGGGGCCAGACTTCAGCGGATATCCCATCCTCGCCTGAGGTTCGTAATGTGCCTTCGAACCGCTTGCAGGCGCGACAATGAAATAATTATTGCCATGATCGACGTTCGACGGTTCCTTCGAAGACGGCGCCGTCAGCAGATAGCAGCTGTTCTTGCCGTTATCGTCATAAGAATAAACGCCCCAGGCACTAAACTGCTTCACCATCGTCGGCTGCGCATGTGCGCTGATCGCACCCAGCAGTGCAAAAAAAGATGCTCCGAGAGCAATTTTCATCATCATGTGTCCCCGCCGATAGCGTTGGTGGATGCGGGCCGCAAATGGACCGGCTGGTTAAGGGCGGCATTCAAATGTGACGGGGTTACCAGACTATTAATAAAACCAGCAAAATGCTGGCAATAACAAGGCTGTGATGGATTCTTGATCGCGCTCATGTCGGCATGTCACGACGCCCCCTCTGTGGCTTGCCAAAGTCGAAAGTACGCCTGCTTTCTGGACCCGAGCGATTAACCCGACGCAACCGGCGGCGAGTTCATCTGCATTCAGTGCGCCCGCTCGGCACTCGCAAACAAAGATTTTGGACCCGTTGCTCGCGGATTATTTCCGTAAGGGTCCCACTGGGCGCAGTAGAAGCGTCTTGCGCTTCATGTCCTGAGCGGCGGCTGGGTAGAATGGAGCGCCGACGATCCTCACCATTTTTCCCCCCACGTCTTTAATGTAACCGCTCGGTTCGGCATGCTTTCTGGCGGCAGCCGACGCCGCAATGATCGCAGGACGTGAATGGGCGTTCGCATCAACAGGTGCCAAGGGTGCTATCAAGATTGCCGTCAGTGCCAGAATGAGTCGCATCGGAGCTGCCCTCGGTCGTTGGCATAGAATGCCCTTCAGCCGTGCCATCAACTATCGCGCCGGCTCTCGCCATTTCCGGCCTCGAATATTTGCATAAGGCCAAATGTGCCGATATCATGGCAGTAGAAGGGGCCTATACCATGTCGTTACTCATTTTGATCACATCAGGAACAATCGCGCTCGCTGAGCCCGCCAGTCCGCCGCCAGTGCTTTTGGCAGAGGCACAGGCGCAGGTCCTTGATTGTAGCGATGCTGCCGATGAGATTCTGATGAAAACGGAGGGACGCCTGCTGTCGATACGTCCCCATGCCGACCGGTGCACTGTGGTTGTCCTGATCACCAGGGAAGGCGAACGACCCCAAAAGAAGATCTTTCGGATCTCGCCTGTGACCGATCAGATTAAGCCGCATTAGATGTCGGCGTTCGAACCGATTTTCCTCCGGAAGAACGGACGCAAGATCGAACAACGGACGTGAGAAGAATTGCGCGCTTGGCAGTCCTCGCCCTGGTGTCACTCTCTATCGTGCTTGGCGTCATCGTTTTTGCTTTGCGCAACTACGTCCCGGTCATTACCGCCCGCTATCAGATCGAAAGACGCAACGGACACAGCACGTTGAGCAAGAGCGGAGCCGTTGCCGTGAAGATCGAGGGGGCTAGTGACGTTCAAAGGAAATGAATTGCACGATGACGGCGCTAATCAGGACACCAGCCAGAGCACCAAATGCCTTCAGCAGCGCGTCGTTGACCTTGGGATGACGCCTCGGTGAAATAAGCTGCGAGAGTTCTGAGGCAACGGCGCCAAGAATACAGAGTATCGCAACTGCCCGCCGGTCGTTGGGGTAAGCGAAGGCGAAAAGCATTGCCAGCAGGACGAAGGTCAAGACACGATCGACGTGCGCGGAGACGACCATCGGCGCGCGCCAGCGCAGGGGTGCAATCGTGAGCAGACCAACGGTAGCCAGTGAAACCCATGCTATAGCGCGAACGATGTCAACAATGCTCATAACCGCAGGTTACCAGAAAATTACAGACTGGCAATTTCCCGAACTGGCAAGTTGAAACTGAAAATATTCGCCCTCAACGCTTCGTTCTTAATGCGTCGGGATTGTCGTTTTGATCTGGAACTCTAGGTCAGCATTGATTGTTCAATTGTAAATGGACGGGGCACTTTTGAACAAACTTCGACCAAGTCTGCTTTTGTTGCTATGCGCGACGATCCCCGTTCTGGTCGTCGGTGTGGTCATTGCGCAATATTCCCTGAGACAGCAGCGAGCGGCCATCGATCGAGATATCGCCCAACGCGCAGCTTTTTCCGCCACCGGGTTGGCACGTGCCCTTGAGACGCAACGTCAGTTGTTGTCAATCGTTTCCGAAACGCCCAGATTGGACCCGCCACTCGACAGGAAGGCTTTCAGGGAACTCGCCCATCGCTTAGAGGGCCGAATACCCGTCTGGCAAATGCTGCATATCAGCGACCTTCACGGCAACATTGTGCTGTCGGTGCCAGCGCCCGAGGATGGCGCATCGCATTCAATGGTGAATGATTTTGAGAGTTATCGACGAGTGATTGAAACCCGTTCTGCCGTCGTTGGAAGCGTGGTGCGGGGCGAGCGGGAAATACCGACATTCCCGATTCGCGTGCCTGTAGAGCGAGACGGTGCGATTGCCTCTATCCTTACCGCATTGATCCGGCCTGAAGAGGTTACCAATATCCTTTATGCTAATGGATTAGCGAAAAAGTGGACCGCTTGGATTGCCGACGGCGACGGGAGGCTCGTGGCAGCGACCGGCGCCGCTCCCTCCCTGGTCGGGGGTCCATTGAATGCGTTTGTTCGAGAGACAGGGTCAGAAGAGTCCGGCATTGCCGGCGTGAAAATTGTTGGCGGAGAGGAGGTTCGAACAAGCTCCGCTTCAATCGCCGGCTCGAATTGGACCGTCCACGTTGGCATGCCTCTCGCGGAATATCAGGAAATCGGCCGGACCGGATATCGGATTTTGATGGCGACAATCTTCCTGATCGTGGCCCTTTTCATCGCAGCAGCGTTCTTGTTTAAACGCGAACTGGTCGCCCGTCGCCGGCAGGAACTCGCCGTTGCCAGTGGCCAGCGAATGGAAGCGCTTGGGAAATTAACCGGAGGTGTGGCGCATGATTTCAATAACCTCCTAATGATCTTCCAGGCAGGGATCGAAGGGGTCCGACGTCGCAAGAACGACGAGCAAAAGCTGAATCTGACGCTCGATATGATGTCAGAGGGAGTATCCAAGGGAAAGGCAATCACTCACCGACTCCTGTCTTTTTCCCGGCGCTCCAACCGCGACGCGGAAACCTTTTTTATTCAAGACAAGATCGGCCCGCTGGAACATTTGGTGAAGCAAGCCGCGACGGACCAGATCATTGTTGACACTGAGCTCGATCCGGACATGTGGCCGGTCGCTGTGGACCCCCAGGCATTCGAGGTGGCAATCATCAATTTGGTGACCAACGCCCGTGAAGCCATGCCTGGCGGAGGCCGACTTCGTATCCGTGGCCGCAACATGAGTGATGGTTTCAAAGAAATGAAACAGCTTCGCGGTCCCTGCGTTTCAATTTCCATATCCGATAACGGCCCAGGAATATCGCCGGCAGACATTCACCGGGTCTTTGAACCCTTCTTTACAACGAAAGGTGGACGAGCATCCGGTCTGGGCCTAAGTCAGGTGTACGGATTTGCTCAGCGATCAGGCGGAACCGTCGTTGTAAACAGCTTGCAGGGTCAAGGCGCTTCCTTTGTCATCTATCTTCCGAAGGCCGCAGATCAAGTCGCTCCTTCAAGCTCAGCTACGTCTGTCGCCAACGCTTTGCCGCGTAAAGTTCTGGTTGTAGACGATACTCCGTCTTCACTCGAAGCATCGAAAATGCTGCTCGAAATTGAGGGGATCACCGTTGCTTCAGCGCCAAGTGGTCAGGAGGCGTTGACCGTACTGGCGTCGGACCCGAATGTCGAGCTGGTTTTGAGCGACATCATGATGCCGAACATGTCGGAGCTCGAGCTGGCAATAGAGATTCAAATTCGTCACCCCGACACGTCCGTCATATTGATGACCGGGTATAGCGATGCCCTTGAACAAGGTGCCAGAACACAGTTCCGGGTCCTTTCGAAACCGTTCACCAGAGCCGACATGCTCGCGGCATTCGCGGCGACCGCCGCCCAAAAAAAATCCGCATCGGTGGTAAGGCTACATCCCGGTTAGGTAGCGACAGACCAGCCTGAAGCGCAGGCACCGATGGCCTGGCTAGGTCGACGCCGGCGCGATGCAGCGTCTCCCGTATTGGCTGAGCCCGCGAGCCCGCCCATCGCGAGATCATCTCTGGGCTGCTGCGCCGATGCCCTCCGGGATCGATCATGGCAGCGGGTGACGAACACAGGCCGGATTTGTTTCCGGTCAGTGCGGAGACTGGAGATGGCTGACCATG
>NZ_JAPCZO010000069.1:0-1571 GCF_025941625.1 Rhizobium acaciae | reverse complement strand
ACAAGATCCTATGGGGAGTGGATAGCGGCCTACACCGTGGCAGAGTGGGTTCGCCAAAAATCTCTCTGGAGGCTCATCATGCTTACGACAGCCGACAAACCCGATGCACCTGCCGCTATCCGCGTCGATCTTGGCGCAATCTTCGTTTCATTAGAACTCAGTAAATCCACCTGGCTGGTCACATCGCTTTCGCCAGGAAGCTAGAAGATGTCTCGTCATACGGTCGCCGGCGGTGATATCGCCGGCCTGCTCGCCTGCTTTGCCGAGATGCGTCAAAAGGTACTGACACGCGAGGGCAAGCTTTACTCATTGGTTGTGATCCAGGAAGTGGGCCTGGATGGCTTCTGGATCGGGCGGACGCTCAACAAGGTCGGTTGGATCGAGAACCACTTTGTCGAGGCAGCATCGATCTCGGTACCGCGTCGTCGACGTCGCGCCAAGACCGACCGCATTGATGGTGAAACGCTGGTGCGCACGCCGCTGGCCTGGAAGCGAGGTGAGCCACGCGTCTGTTCTATGGTCAAGATGCCGACGCCTGAGGACGAGGATCGCCGCCGTATTGGCCGCGAGCGAAAAGTGCTGGTTGCTGAGCGCGTTCTCCACGTCAACCGCATCAAGGGACTCCTCTTCTGCCAGGGCATCCGGGATTATGCACCTTTGCGCCGTGATCGCCGAGCGCGTCTGGAAGAACTTCGCACTGGGGATGACCGTGCGCTCCCCAAGCACATAAAGGCACAAATCTCCCGTGAGCTCGATCGTCTTGAGCTGTTGCTCGAGCAGATCAAGACTGTGGAAGCTGAACGAGATGCGCTTATTGCTGAGCAGACGACGAGCGCATCGCCAGCGGCAGTGCTGCTTGGCATCAGGGGCGTTGGTTCGGAGTTCGCGGCAATCCTTCACTCTGAAGGCCTGTTCCGGCACTTCGACAACCGCCGTCAAGTTGCCGCCTATGCCGGGCTGGCGCCGTCGCCTTGGCAAAGCGGCTCAATCAATCGTGAGCAGGGCGTATCGAAAGCGGGCAATCCACGGCTGCGAACCACGATGGTGGAGCTTGCTTGGTTATGGCTGCGCTACCAGCCGAGCTCCAGGCTGTCCTGCTGGTTCAAGGACCGCGTTACACAGAATGGCGGTCGCTTCAAAAAGTCGATGATCGTGGCGCTGGCCCGCAAGCTGCTGGTGGCCTTATGGAAGTATGTCAGCGCCGGCGTTGTCATCGAGGGGGCGGTCATGAAGTCCGCCTGACCGATACCAGCTTACCTGCAAACTCTTTCAATCCCCAGGGCCGGATCAGCCCTGAGGGATCCAGGTGAACGGACCGTGGATCTTCATGGCTTTATCAGCCGGGAACAAGGTTGGTCCCGTTCTCCTGAGCCCTTGCCCGCCGCAAGCGGGATCGTGGTGCAGCCGCCGGAGCGGCGACCGTATGTGAGGTTGTACAGGCTCGCAGGTCGGGCCGGTAAAGTATCGGGCTCAGACTTGGATCGGAAATAGGAACGCCAACATGCCACCTTGATAGCCATTGACGCCAAACTCCTCATGTGAGGAAAATCCAACCGTCTCGCGATGACATC
>NZ_JAPCZO010000068.1:0-1730 GCF_025941625.1 Rhizobium acaciae | reverse complement strand
GGCTTGACCCCGAGCCCGATCAGATGATGGGCCAGCCGGTTGGCGCGCGCGTTGAGTTCGCCATAGCTCACCCGCTCGTCCTCATGCACCACCGCCATCGCGTCGGGCGCCTGGCGCACCTGCGCCTCGAACAGCTCGTGGATGCACCGCTCCGAGGGGTAAGGCGCCGCCGTCCGGTTCAGCTCCTCCAGCAGGTAGCGGCGCTCCTCGGGCGGCAGGATGTCGATGCGACCGACCGGCTGCCCGGCATCGGCAACCATCGCCCGCAGCAATGCCAGCAGATAGCCGCGCTGCCGCTCGATCGTCGCTTCGTCGAACACCGCCGTGGCATAGTGCAGCGATCCGACGATCTCCTCGCCATCTTCGCCAAGGTTGAGCTCCAGATCGAACTTGACCTGATCGAGCCCCTCGCCGGCAGCCTCCACCCGCAGCCCCGCCAGATCCACTGACCCGACGGTCTCGTTCTGCCAGGCCAACATCACCTGGAACAACGGCGTGTGATCGAGGGCCCGCGGCGGCTTGACGATCTCGACCACCTGCTCGAACGGCAGATCCTGATGCTCCTGCGCGGCCAGCGCCGTGCGCCGCGTCCGCTCCAGAAGCTCCGACACGCTCGGCGTGCCCGCCAGGTCCAGCCGCAGCGCCAGGGTGTTGACGAAGAAGCCGATCAGTTCCTCGACCTCGCGCCGGCTGCGGTTGGCGCTCGGCACGCCGATGACAAGGTCGTCCTGCCCTGACAGGCGCGACAGCACCGCCGCCCAGGCCGCCAGCACCGTCATGAAAGGCGTCGTGCCATGCTTGCGGCTCAGCCGCTTCAGACCGCCCGTCAGAGCCGCATCGATGACGACCGGCACGCTCGCCCCGGCAAACGACTGCTGGAGCGGCCGCGGCCGATCGGTCGGCAGCGCAAGACGGGCCGGGGCGCCGGACAGGGTGTCGCGCCAATACTGCGCCTGGCTCTGCAGCCGTTCCCCCGACAGCCATTGCCGTTGCCAGGCGGCATAATCCGGATACTGGATCGCCAGCGGTGGCCGCGGGTCGTCCTGCCCGGCCACAAACGCCCGGTAAAGGCTGCTGAGCTCACGCATCAGCACCCCCATCGACCAGCCATCCGAGACGATATGGTGTTGCGTCAGCAGGAAGACGTGGTCCTCATCCGCCAGCCGGATCAGACGCGCGCGAATCAGCGGCCCGCGCGCCAGATCGAACGGCGTGCGCGCCTCCTCACGGCACAGATCCCAAAGCACGGCATCCGCATCCGGCAGCCCCTGCAGATCGTGCTCTGTCACCGGCAGTCCCGCATCCGGCGGGAGAAGCTCAACCCGGGGCTTGCCCTGCGGCGCGACAAAGACACTGCGCAGCGCCTCGTGACGGGCAAACAGACGGTCAAGGCTGCGCTGCCAGGCGACGCGGTCGAGCGCTCCCCGCAACCGCAAGGCCAGCGGCATGTGATAGTTGGTGCTGCCCTCGTCCAGCTGCGCCAAGAACCACAGCCGCTGCTGCGCAAACGACAGCACCAGCGGCTCGTCGCGCGACACGGCGACAATCGCCGGCAGGTCTTTGGGACCGGCGCGGTGCAACAGCTCGACGATGCTTGCCGCCAGATCGGCAAGCATCGGCCTGGCGAACAGCGTCGACAGCGGCAGTTCCACACCAACGGCCTGCGACAGCCGGCTCGAGAGCTGCACGGCCAAAAGCGAATGGCCGCCGAGTTCGAAGAAGTTGTCGTG
>NZ_JAPCZO010000067.1:0-1796 GCF_025941625.1 Rhizobium acaciae | reverse complement strand
GGCTTGACCCCGAGCCCGATCAGATGATGGGCCAGCCGGTTGGCCCGCGCGTTGAGTTCGCCATAGCTCACCCGCTCGTCCTCATGCACCACCGCCACCGCCTCGGGCGCCTGGCGCACCTGCGCCTCGAACAGCTCGTGGATGCACCGCTCCGAGGGGTAAGGCGCCGCCGTCCGGTTCAGCTCCTCCAGCAAATAGGTGCGCTCGGTCGCCGGCAGGATGTCGAGCTCTCGCACTGGCGTGTCAGGGGCATGCTCGAGCGCCTCGGCCAGTTGCTCGAGCGCCCGCTGCATGTAGCCGCACACCCGATCCGCGGAGACCGGCTCGACCACCTGCGCGGTGAGGCCGAGCGCCTCGCCATAATCCTCAACCGACAAGGTCAGCGGATAGTTGGTGCGCTCCTCGCCGCCCAGCCATTCCACGCCGGACAGACCATCATCGGTTGTCGTGCCGGCCACGGCCGCCGGCGTGTTGTGGCGGTAGTTCAACAGCGCGCTGAACAGCGGCGCCGGTGCTGCAACGCCGCTGCAGCGTTGCGCCAAGGCCAGCGAGGCATGCTCGTGTGTGAGCAGCTCGGCAAGCCGTGCATGGGTGCTGCGCAGACTTTCCTCAACTCCGGTCCCATCCAGATCCAGCCGCACCGGCAGGGTGTTGATGAACAGGCCCATTGTGCGATCGGCGCCCGTACCCGCCTGCATGCGGCCGAACAGCACCGTGGCGAACACCACCTGCTCGCGCCCGCTGCTCAGCGCCACCACCTGGCCCCAGGCCAGATGGCAAAGGCTCGCCAGGCTTACTCTCAGCCGCCGAGCCTGGGCCCGCAGCCGGTCGTTCAGCGCCTGCGGCAGCATCCGATGCGCCTCGCCAACCCCGCTGCCGTCGCCATGCACCTCGATCAGCCCGAACGGCAGCGTCGGCTCGTCGATGTCGGCCAGCATCGTCCGGAAGAACGCTTCATGCTCTTCGGACGAAACGCCGAGACGGGCCTGCGCCACCAGATTGCGGAACGGCTGCGGTGCGGCCAGCGCATGCCCGCGCCCTTCCAGCACCGCCCGCACCTCGGCATGCATGACCTCCAGCGTCGTGTGATCGCCGATCAGATGATGCTGCAGCTCCAGCAGCAGCCAGCGTGTGCTGCCCGGCTCGCGCGCGATCACAAACCGCAACAAGGGCGCCCGGCCAAGATCGATGCGATACTGACGCGGATCGAACCGGCGCTTCAGCTGCTCACGACCGGGACCGTCATTCTCGTCCAGCTCGACCTCGCTCACATCCAGGGCCGCCTTGCGCCAGACCACCTGCGCCGGGCTCGACAGTCCCTCCCAGACAAAGGCCGTGCGCAGAATGTCGTGCCGGTCCACCACCTGCTGAACCGCAGCAAGGTAGCGATCGAGCACACCGCGATCGGCAAAGGCCATCTCACTGACGAGCAGATACGGATCGCCCTGGCTGGCCAGCAGATGGTGGAACACAATGCCGTCCTGCAGCGGCGACAGGCCATAGATATCCTGGATGTTGGCGACCCCGCCCGGCACCGTCGACACGATCCGGTCGATCTCCTGTTGGGTCAGATCGATCAGCGGCAGCATCTGCGGCGTGATCGCCGCGCTCTTCTCGCCGATCAGGTTGGCAGGCACCGCCACCTCGTGATGGCTGCCCAGGCTGGCGGCCAGATCGCAAAGCACCGGGGTGGCGAACAAGGTGCGCACCTCCACCCCGAGCGACAGCCGCCGCAGCCGCTCCATCAGCTGCACGGCCAAAAGCGAATGGCCGCCGAGTTCGAAGAAGTTGTCGTG
>NZ_JAPCZO010000066.1:0-1829 GCF_025941625.1 Rhizobium acaciae | reverse complement strand
GTAACTGGAGCAGATCTGGTGGCACGGGGGATTCCGATTTTTTGTGAATCATGATTCACTTCCTTTATGACGAAGCGCCGCCTCCCCATGGCCGAGCATGCCGATACGCTGTCGCTGAAGGCGCTGCGCGAGCTCGTGACTGGTCTGGTGGAGCGGGCCGATCGGGCAGAGATCCGGATTGAGGCGCTCGAGGCTGACAACCGAAAGCTTCGAGAAGAAAACGATCAGCTGAGGATCGAGAACACGCGGCTGAAGGTCGACAACCAGCTTCTGCGCGACGAGATTGCGCGACTTAAAAACCTGCCGCCACGCCCACCGTTCAGACCCTCGGGTATGGAGCAGGCAACGAGCGACAAGACGGTTGCCGGCAGCCGAAAGCCTGCGCGGCATCGCGGGCCGAAGGGCGACACCAGGAGCGCCACGCGCGAAGAGGTGCTGCCTGCCAGAGCCCCACCTGGATCGCGGTTTAAAGGCTACAAGGATTGTATGGTCCGTGATCTGGTCGTGCGGGCCGAAGTGGTGCGCTATCGCCGCGAATGCTGGGTGACACCGGAAGGACGCACGATCATTGCGCCGCTGCCAGCAGGGATAAAGGGTGGTTACGGCGCCAGTCTGCGTCGCTTCTGCCTGATGCTTCATAGCCATGGGCAGGTCACAACGCAGCGATTGACGACCTTGCTGAACGATGTCGGTGTCGAGATTTCCAAACGCCAGGTCATCCGGTTTTTGACAGAGCGGCTGGACGGCTTTCATGCCGAGGATGCCGCCGTGCTGCATGCCGGCCTGGTCTCGGCTCCCTTTGTCACGGTCGACGACACTGGCGCCCGTCATGCCAACCGCAATTTCCATACGACACAGATCGGAGGCGAGCATTTCACCGCCTTCCGCACGACGCCGTCGAAGTCGCGGCTGAACTTTCTGGCCCTGCTGCGCGGCAACTATCAGGACTATGTTCTCAACGATGCCGCCTTCACCTTTCTGGAAACCCGTCAGGTGGACCCCGCCCTTCTGGCGCGGTTGAAGACATGTGAACCGCGGCGGTTTGCCAATCAGGTTCCGTTTCTCGAGTATCTGGCCGCCAATGGTATCGACATCTTCGACAAGGACATAATCCGCCCGTTTGCCGAGGCCGGCATCTGGGGCGCCATCCGCCATCATGGTCTGGTCGGCAATGCGGTGATCGTATCCGACGATGCCGGACAATTCCGCGTCGGCACCCATGCGCTGTGCTGGGTCCACGCCGAGCGTTTGCTGCACAAGCTGATGCCGGCGACGCCCGGCCAAGTGAAACACGTCGAAACCCTGCGCGAGCTTGTCTGGCACTTTTACAGGGCTCTGAAAGCCTATCGGCGAAGACCTGATCCCCGTGTAGCCCGGGGCCTTCAGGCCCGGTTCGATCGCATTTTTTCGCTGCGCACCGGTTATGGCGACCTCGACAAACTGCTGTTTCGACTGGGTCGCCGCAAGGCCGAACTGCTGCGGGTTCTGGAGCGGCCTGAAACCCCGCTCCACACCAATGCGTCGGAAAGAGATCTGCGCGGACTTGTCATCAAGCGAAAGATTTCCGGCGGCACGGTCAGTCGCAACGGTCGGCAGGCGCGCGACAGCATGCTCGGCCTGATGAAGACCTGCCAAAAGCTCGGCCTGTCGTTCTGGCACTATCTCGGCGATCGGCTGGGGATCGGTGACGAAGATCATCTTGTGGCACCCCTCGCCTCGATGGTCGCAGCACGCGCCTGAACGCTCTCGATCCTTTGCGCAACTAGCACCCTGCTCTGGGTCAGACATGCTAATTGTGTCGGCACGGCCACCAAATCAGCCCCGCTTAC
>NZ_JAPCZO010000065.1:0-2035 GCF_025941625.1 Rhizobium acaciae | reverse complement strand
GGCGCTGATCGGCTGTTCGGCCGGTCTCGTCAACGTGCCGCGCATCAAGGGCAGCCACAATGCGGTGCTGTCGGGCATGCTGGCCGCCGAGAAGATCGCCGCCGCGATTGTATCCGGCCGCAGCCATGACGACGTGATCGAGATCGAGAATGAATGGCGCAAGGGCGATATCGGCCGCGACCTCAAGCGGGTGCGCAACGTCAAGCCGCTGTGGTCGAAGTTCGGTACCGCACTCGGCGTAGCGCTCGGCGGCTTCGACATGTGGACCAACACGCTGTTCGGCTTTTCCGTCTTCGGCACGCTGAAACATGGCAAGACCGATGCTGAGAGCCTGGAGCCTGCGTCGCAGCACAAGCCGATCGCCTATCCGAAGCCCGATGGCGTCTTGACCTTCGACCGCCTGTCCTCGGTGTTCCTGTCGAACACCAATCACGAAGAAGACCAGCCGGTGCATCTGCAGGTCAAGGACATGAACCTGCAGAAGTCGTCCGAGCATGACATCTATGCCGGCCCGTCGACGCGCTACTGTCCGGCCGGCGTCTACGAATGGGTGGAGAAGGACGGCAAGGACGTCTTCGTCATCAACGCCCAGAACTGCGTGCACTGCAAGACCTGCGACATCAAGGATCCCAACCAGAACATCAACTGGGTACCGCCGCAGGGCGGCGAGGGACCGGTCTATCCGAATATGTAGCCCAACGATGATCCGCGGATTTAGGAATTAGGGAGTTACCGATGCAGTCTCCGCTTGAAGGCATTAGGGTCGTGGAACTGGCGCGAATCCTGGCTGGTCCGTGGGCCGGACAGACACTTGCCGACCTGGGAGCGGCCGTCATCAAGGTGGAAAGCCCGGAGGGCGACGATACGCGCCGTTGGGGACCGCCCTTCATTCGGGATGGTGATGACGTCGCTGCAGCCTACTTCCACAGCTGCAATCGCGGAAAGCTGAGCATTACTGCGGATTTCAAATCGGCGGAAGACGTCGAAAAGGTTCGTTCACTGATCGCGAACGCAGACGTCGTCATCGAGAACTTCAAAGTAGGTTCGTTGAAGAAATTCGGTCTTGATTACGAAAGCCTGAAGGCGATCAATCCGAAGCTGATCTACTGCTCGATCACTGGCTTTGGTCAAACCGGCCCATATGCCGAGCGCGCGGGGTACGATTTCATCGTCCAAGGCATGGCGGGCATCATGGATTTGACCGGTGAACCTGGGCGGGAACCGCAGAAAATTGGCGTAGCATTCGGCGATATCTTCACGGGACTCTATTCAGTCATTGCTATCCAGGCCGCGTTGATCTTTCGGAATGGCACAGGTGAGGGACAGCATATCGATATGGCGCTCCTGGACAGCACTGTAGGCGTGTTGGCCAATCAGGCGATGAATTTCCTAGCCTCGGGAAACGCGCCGACGAGACTCGGCAACGCGCATCCCAACATCGCGCCATACCAGGTATTTCCGGTATTCGACGGCAATATCATTATCGCCTGCGGGAACGACAGTCAGTTCGCACGCGTATGCGATGTCCTCCGGCTATCCGCTGTGGCGGCCGACGACCGTTTCAAAACGAACGCGGACAGAGTGCGTCATCGAGGCGAACTGACATCCCTGATGGAAGCGCAGACGAAGCTCTTCAAACGGTTGGATTTGCTAGCCGACCTTGCGCGCGTAGGCGTTCCCGCTGGGCCGATCAACACCGTGGAAGACGTATTTGCCGACCCGCAAGTCACGCATCGGAAAATGGCGGTGGAGAACGAAGGGATACCGGGTATCCGAACGCCAATCATCTTCTCGGGGGCAATGCTGCACTCGAGTCTGAAGTCGCCTAGGCTTGGTGAGCACAATGGCAAAGTACAGGCAGACTGGTCTTCATCGGACTGACACTTGGCCAGAAACGGCGTCATCTAGTTTAGAGGATGACTTTTCGAGCCGTATCCCTTTGCCCCCCTGGGAAGACTCCCTCGTCCAAAAATATGAGGCCGCGCATCCGATATGCAGGGCCAGAAGGCGGCCAACAAACGCCTGTGTTCAGAAG
>NZ_JAPCZO010000064.1:0-2101 GCF_025941625.1 Rhizobium acaciae | reverse complement strand
GCAACTACCGCATGGCCGGCGACGTGGTGAGCGCGGCCAGCCCGCATCTCGGCGAGGTGGTGTCGCTGGCCAGCCAGAACGACATCCAGAGCCTGCGCGCTGGGCGTTATCTGGATGCGCCGGCCGGCGCGCCGCCGCCCAATGCGTTGATCGCGATGCGGCTGGACGACCACGGCGGGCAGCAGCATTTCAATAGCAAGAGCCCGGACAACATACTGCACCCCCAACGCTTCCAGGAAGCGGCGCAACGCTACGCGCAGCATCAGACGGCCATCGACCAGTTCGGCAGCGATGTGTCGCGCGCCCGCGCGGAACTGGCGCAGTCGCTGCGGCAGATGCACGGCCACACCGGCCAGGGCCAGCTGTCGCCGAATGTGCAGCGGCAGGTGAACGAAGTCCTGGCATTGCAGGCCGACCCGTCCATCCGCGCCGGCATCGAACGCAACGCGCCGGTGCAGGGGGCCGAACACGGCCTGCTCTACGGTGCCGGCGTCGCCCATGCGACCGGCCGTGCCGCGCACGACCTGGACGAACGCGTGGCGTCGGCGGCGCGCGAGGCCGGTGCCTATGGCGCGTCCGTCATCCCCCTGGCGCCGCTGGCCATGGCCTCGCTGGTCCCATGGACACGTCAAGCCATGGCAGCATAGGGTTCTTGGCGTAAGATCGCGTGCGCAGGTTGGAGACCTGGCCACACAATAAGGAGAGAGAACGCGTGATGAGCCGCGACACCAACGACCACAGCGACAACCCCTATCGTCCGCGTGCACGCACGGTGCGCGATCCGCATCACGATGCGCAGTTGCTGCGCGATGTGGCCATCATCAATGCCCAGGTGCGCGACAGGCTCGGCCCGCTGCCGGCCGGCGGATTGCCGGTGCACCCCAAGCGCAAACCCAACCTGCCGCCGCCGCCATCCGTTACTGCCGCATCCGCGATTTACCCGCCCGAGGACGACCCGATGAAACTGCACCACCTGGCCGCTGCCGCCATCATGCCCATGGCCGTGGCCGCTGCGGGTTGCTCGAAAGGCATCGATGTCGGCAACGACGGCGCAACTGGTCACCTGAACCCGCATCCGGTGAAGCGCTACGAAGTCATTGCCACCTCGCATGCGCCAGGGCCGTGGGACTCGATTAAGGCGTATATCAGCTACGAGGTTGCAAACACAAAATGCGTGCCGATGATCCCATTCATTGGGGAGCAGCACCTCCCCAATACCGGGCTAGACGTTTCCATGGTTCGCGTGGACGACAACACCTGGAAAGGATATTTCTATCGCGACGCCTTGTTGGACGAGGATTACTTCAAGCTTGGCGTGTGCCATTGGGATGTCACAAGCGTGGGCATTAGTGCTGCAGGGCAAGGCGTAAGATTCAATTGGGTCGGTATGTTGGACGAACTCCTGCGCGACAGTCCTGAGGCTAGCTATTTCAAAAAGAGTGCATATGGGGATCGGTCTCTCGTTAAATATGGTGCTCAAGACCTAACCGCAGAAGACGATGAAGTGCTTCAACACCCCGATGCGTATTTCCCAGTCACTATCGCTGTCAAGTAAGTCAAGCTATGAAGTCCATCGATCAAGCGCTCGCTGACGCAGCTAATGACTCGTATGCCAATCGCCTAAGAAGTGATATTGATTCGCCACAAGCCGTTTTCCTAGATGGAAAAAAATACCAAGTCTTCGGCTACGCAGGTGACCTAGCTACCGGTTTTCATGCAACTGCATATCAGAGTATAGATAAGCCGCATAACATCATCATCGCCTACCGCGGCACCGACCCAGGTTTATTTTCCGGCGCAACCAAGGCCGAAAAGGCCGACCACGCGCTCACCACGCTGCAGGACATCGCCGTCGATGCCAAAATGGTGCGCGATACCGTCAACGCGCAAACTGCCGCGGCCGATGCGTTCACCGCGCAGATGATCGCCAAGGCGGCCAGGCAGGGCATCCCCAAGGAACACGTCTTCGCCGCCGGCCACTCTCTTGGCGGCGCAGTGGCGGAAATCGAGGCCGCCAAATACGGCCTGCGCGGTGCCACCTTCAATGGCTTCGGCGCGGCGGATCTGATCGATGGCCCGCCGCAACCGGGTTTCCACCTCA
>NZ_JAPCZO010000063.1:0-2478 GCF_025941625.1 Rhizobium acaciae | reverse complement strand
GTAGCTCTTCGGATTTTGGGCGAAACACGCGAAAAAATCGTACACTCGCATAAAATGGCTGCGACATTTTCGTGCTTTTGGACGCGGGCAATAATGTCGTCGACATCGGCTAGCACGTCGTCGACATCAATATTACCTTTTTCGGCCCACATGTAGTCGTAGGTTGCCGTACCCTCCAGCCCTTCGACGACCAATCGTGATAGATCGGTTATGCCCAAAGCCGCAAAAATTCCGGCGTCTAGGCATCGTGAGTCCGCGGTGAGTACCGCGATTTTCTTGTTCGAAGGCACACTCGACAGCAGGCTTGGAAGCAAAAGCAGGCTTGACGTCGATACGGGCACAGGTACCGCTGCCGCGATCACATGCTGGTATCGCACTGTGAAGCCGCAGTCACATGTGATTGCATTGGCTCCTTCGCGCACAAGCTCCTGTGCGGCCTTTACATACTCATGCTCTAGAGCAGGATCACCCAAGACGACATTGTTGGCCCAAGCGCCTGGGACTTGTTTCCATACAGGTTCGGATTCATAGCGGCGCGGATCGCCGATCCCTCCGCCGAAGTCGGGATGTTGACCATGGTATTCACCACTGTTCGACAGACACAGAACACCTATCGTTTTCACGTTGCTTCTCCTTTAGACGCTGAGCTGTGATGTTGCATTGCAAGGCAGCCGGTTGGCACCGCGTTTCTGCGCGCTCTATCCAGTCCAACGATGGCTGGGCTGCCTTTGGTCATGATTACCTTAGTGGACGGACTTCAGTAGAAAAGCCTACGCTCCATTGTCGTTAGCCGCTTCCCGCCCTCCGGTGTAACGACGACGGTTTCGCTAAATGGAAGGCCTCGCGCCGAAGTATACATGTGGAAAACCTGGTTTTCCTCCAGCTGCCAGTCGCTGTCGGCGAGGAAAACGCGGGTGAAATCGCTGGTGCGAGGAGGGCATTTGAGGCCTAGTGTATACCCGGTGATACCGGTGTAGCTGTCGCGCAATCCAGCCGCCAACATCCCCTCTCGCACAATGCGGTCGACATCGCACGCATTTGCTCCAGGCTTCATGGCGCGGAACTGCTCGTCCTGAATTCGGATCGTCGTTTCGGCTGTCTGGATTTGCTCATCGGTTGGCACGCCGATTACCTTCGGGCGCATCATTCGGGCAGTGTAGTCGCGAAAGTGCGGGACCGGTTCTACAAACACGATGTCCCCTTCCTCCAGAAGGCGGCCGCTGAGCGCGGCATGGAAAGAGGTCGAAGGCCCGGACGAGATGACGGCGACCTGCGCATTGTCTGCGCCACTCCGCCACGCCTCGCTTGTCATGGCGGCGAAGACCTCACGCTCATTGATACCGACCTGAGCCGCATCAAAGGCTGCCGCCGCTGCTTTGTCGCAAATCTCTGCGGCAACCTCAAGACAAGCAAGTTCGAGCGGGGATTTGACCAGCCGCAGTTCCCACATGACACGCGAGAAATCAACGAGCCTTGCACTTGGCAGCAGGCTCTCGAGCTCCGATGCCCGGTTCAAGGTGAGGAAATGGCTGTCGCGTTCAATGCCGATGATCGACGCTCCGAATCCGCGCTTTTTGATGGTCTCGGTCACGACCTTGATCGGATTCTCGTTGTCGGCAAACGTCACGCAATCACTGAACTGGCTGGATTGAGCAAAGCACGGAGAATCGAGCGCTCGGATCACGGCGACCGGCTCCTGGTCGACGGGAATAATCAAGGCCTGATACACGGCCGCTGTCGACCAGAAACCGCTGAAATAGGACCTGTGTTCGGCCTGATCAACGATAAGCAGGTCCACACCCCGCTCAGCCATGACCGCGCGCAATGTTGCCAGGCGAAAGCGGTATTCATCGATGGGGAAGGGAGGCGGCAAGAGCGGAGGCTGGGTCATAAAGTCGTTCCTGTGTGACTATTCCAAGGGTTTTGTGGAGCCGAAGTGGAGTTCACTTCTCGCGTGGTATCCAACTGTTAAAGCTATAGTTTCATGCGTCGGGCGAATTCGGCTGTGCCCTTGTCTGTTATACCGAGAAATCATCCCGCGGCACCGGACAAGCCGTTCCGCGCCGACGCATGGGCACGAACCGCATCTCCGAACGCGCGGAAAATGCGCGCGGATGTTTCGTCCGATTTTACCCAGTATTCGGGGTGCCACTGGACGCCGACGGCGAAACCCAGTGCATTCCGCACCGAAACTGCTTCAACAGTTCCGTCCTCGGCAACGGCTTCGACCTCAAGCTGCGTTCCCAGTCGATCGATCGCTTGGCGGTGAACGGAGTTAACCTTGATGTTTTCAGAGCCAAGGACCCTGGAGAGGCAGCTGTCGGGCTTGAGCGTCAGCACTTGCCGGATGGCGAACTGCTCATCACGGCTATCGCTCGGGGGCGCTCGATGGTCAAGTGCGCCGGGTCGGTCCTGGATTTCGGCTGCCAACGTGCCACCAAATGCCACATTCATTTCCTGAAGACCTCGGCAGATGGC
>NZ_JAPCZO010000062.1:0-2540 GCF_025941625.1 Rhizobium acaciae | reverse complement strand
GAACGCCTGAGCGAGGGGTTCGTGTGGTGGGTGGACGTGCTGAGCACGCAGGCGGGCTTGTCGCTGGAGGCGTGGCTGGGGCGCCGCGCGACGCTGTACACCCGGCTGGCCGATGGCGGCGAGAGCCCGCGCACGGGGCTGATCCACGAAGCGTACGAACTGGGCAGCGACGGCGGGCTGGCGCGCTACCGGGTAGGCCTGGTGCCGTGGACGTGGTGGCTGTCGCAGGGCCGGCACAGCCGGGTGTTCCAGGAACGCACGCTGGTGCAGATCGTGGAAGCGGTGTTCGCCGACTACGCGCCAATGGCGAGCTGGCAGTGGAGCGAAGAGGTGACCGGGTTCCTGGCCCAGGCGCGGCCGCGCAGCGACTGCGTGCAGTATCGGGAGAGCGACCTGGACTTCGTGCAGCGGCTGCTGGCCGAGGAAGGGCTGGGCTGGCGGCTGCAGGAGGCGGACCAGTCGCCCGGCGGGCACCAACTGGTGGTATTCGCCGACAGCGCCGCGCAACCGCAGGACCCCAGTTCGGCGCAGGGCGGCGGGCTGCGCTACCACCGTAGCGACGCCACCGAGGCGGCCGACAGCGTGCTGGCGCTCGGCGCCACCCGGCGGCTGGGCAGCGGCCGGCTGACCGTGCTCAGCGAAGACGTCAAGACGCGCCAGGCGCGCAGCGCGCAACTGCCGCTGCATGGCGGCGGCAGGCAGTCGCTGCGCGAGGTGTACGAGCCGGTGGGGATGGACGCCTTCGCCAGCGCGCAGGAAGCAGACCGCTATGCGGAGTTGATGGCGCAAGCGCAGGAGGCGCAGTGGTCGCCGTGGCAGGGCCGCAGCACGGTGCGCACGCTGCGCGCCGGCACCTGGTTCACGCTGACCCAGGCGCCGCAGCAGGGCCAGGCGCCGCCGGCGCAGCTGCTGCTGACGCGGGTGTGGCATGCGGGCATCAACAACCTGCCGGTGGACGTGCGCGCGGCGCTGCAGGCGCAGCTGGGCGCCGCGCCGGCGTGGCCGGACGCCAGCGCGGTGGCCGCACGCAGCACCTGGGCGCAAGCCGAGGCGGTGGGCTACGGCAACGCCTTCGAGGCGGTGGACCGGCAGCAGCCGTGGCGGCCGGTACTGGCCGACGGCACCGGGGCGCGGCTGAACCCGCGGCCGACCGCGCCGGGCTACCAGAGCGCCATCGTGGTCGGCGCCGATGGCAGCACCAGCGGCAGCCAGGAGGTCTATGCCGACGCGCTGGGCCGGATCCGGGTCAGGTTCCACTTCCAGCACGCCGCGTCGGCCCCGGCGGCGCAGGACAGCACGTGGCTGCGGGTGGCGCAGCGCTACGCCGGCCCGGGCGTGGGCAGCCAGTTCCTGCCGCGCATCGGCCAGGAAGTGCTGGTGGGCTTCCTGGAGGGGGACATCGACCGTCCGGTGGTGCTGGGCGCGCTGTACAACGGCAAGGGCGAAGCCGGCGTTCCCGCCACCCCCGGCGGCGCCAGCGCCGAGGCCGACACCCGCCTGTATGCCCAGGCCGGCGACGGCCGACCCAGCGCGCAGGGCAACCTGGCAGGCGGCCACGCCCCGGCCTGGCACGGCGCCGGCGGCGGCGCGGACAACCACCGCAATGCCACCGCGCTGTGGGGCGTGCAATCCAAGGAATGGGGCGGCGCTGGCCACAGCCGGCTGGTGTTCGACGACAGCGACCAGCAACTGCGCTTGCAACTTGCGACCACCCAGGCGGCCACGCAACTGAACCTGGGGCACCTGATCCACCAGGCCGACAACTACCGCGGCAGCTTCCGCGGGGAAGGCTTCGAACTGCGCACCGACGCATGGGGCGCGGTGCGCGCCACCTCGGGGCTATGGCTGAGCAGCTACGGCCGCAGCAGCGGCCCGGCCGGCGAGGCGACCCAGCCCAGCGCGCTGCTGACCCAACTGCAGACGCTGGGCAAGACGTTCTCGCAGGCGGCGGGCACGCACCAGACGGTGAAACTGGCCGCGCACGAAGGGGCAAAGAAGGCGAACCAGTCGCAACTGATCCCCGATCAGGCGCCGCTGCAGGCGCTGCTGACCAGCGTGAAGACCACGGTGCCGGGCACGGTCTACGCCGACGCCAAGGGCGCGGCGGCCGAGCGCAGCGCCAGCCCCGGCGACGGCCGCGTACCGCACACCGGCGATGCATTGCTGGGCCTGGCCGCACCGGCGGGGATCGGCGTGGTGGCCGGCCAGGGCCTGAGCTGGAGCGTGGGCGAGACGCTGACGCTGGCCAGCGGTGCGGGCAGCGAAGCGGCCATCGCCGGCGACGCGCGGCTGCACAGCGGCCAGGCGATCGGCGTGCTGGCCGCGGCGGTGGACGGCGGGCAAACGCAGGCGCATAGCCTGAGCCTCGTCAGCGGCGAAGGCGCGCTGGACGTGCAGGCGCAGTCGGACGAAGTGCGCGTGCAGTCGAAGGAAGGCTTGAAGCTGATCAGCGCCAATGCCGAAGTGGAACTGGCGGCAGGCAAGACCATCCACCTGGCGGTAGCCGGCGGGGCCAGCGTCACCATCGAAGGCGGCAACAT